>DATGCS010000253.1:0-5042 GCA_035311685.1 Wenzhouxiangellaceae bacterium | reverse complement strand
CCGAGCTGTTTCTGGGGCATCAGTGATGCCAGGGGCCGAAAATACGGTTGTTGCTGACAATCCAATCGGCCTTGATCTCGATGGGTGACTGGAGCGCGTTTGTCACGCGCATCCGAACATAAAGAACGGCAGGGCGTGCGGATGTTGCAGACGGGTCATATGGAACCGGGATGGGCGAAAAAATCGCCACAGGCACGTTTTGCCTATTGACTCGGCTGGGCTAATGGGTGACCCTAGGTCCTCGTAAAGCCCGAATTGCATGAAACAAGACCTGACCCTAGGTCCTCGTGCGTGGCGTTTGCCGGTCGCGATTCCATCATGGCGAGAGAAGCGGGACGGCGTGTTTCCCTTGCCCGAACCATATTTCTGGTCGCTGCACGGCGAATGTCCGACTTTTCGACCAATGTGTCAGAGGTCACGGATCATTTCCTGCCGCGCGAAGGAAGGGCCTCGGGGGTCAGGTCTTGATTCATGCATAAAGCCCGAATTGCATGAAACAAGACCTGACCCTAGGTCCTCGTGGGGGATGGGATTTGGGCATTTGGAACACCTCCTATTCTCAAAGGATCAGGTGTCCAAGAATGCGGGTCAAGACCACCTTGCTTGATGCCGCGCAGGGGGACTTCGGCCAGTGTCGCCAGAATCGAAACCCAGGAATGAATTCGAGGTCCATCCTGGTCGCGGCCGCCCCGCATTAGCTGCGTTACACCGCCTCCAGCGGATTGAGCCACTTGACGTTCGCGAATCGGCGAAAATCGGCATCGGTGCTGACCACCGACAAGCCGTGCTCCAGCGCCAGCGCGCCCAGGTAAGCGTCGCTGACGAGATTGCCGCTCGCCTGGCTTGATTTCAGCAATTGCGTAAACAAGATCCCGAAGCGATCACCGGGCACTGGCATCCACACGTTGCCGCGTTCGCTCCACTCGCCGATCTGCTCGCAGACTTCATCGGGCGTCAAGGGCTGTTCCAGAATGCGGCGGTTGGTTCCGATCCGGGCGAACGCAGCTATACGCCGCGCGCGAGCCGTTCAAGCACATCTGGATGCGCGCCTGCGGCGACCTGCCGGAAGATCCGGAACTGCACCGGAACCTTCTGGCCTACGTGTCCGACTACGAGTTGCTGGGCACCGCGACGCTGCCGCACGCGATCGATTTCAGCTCGAAACCTTTGCTGATGGCGAGCCTGGATCACGCCATGTGGTTCCACCATGAGGTCCGGGTCGATCAGTGGCTGCTGTATATGATGGACAGCACGATCAGCACCGGCGGCAGGGGCTTGTCGCGCGGCCAGGTCTTCACGCGCGACGGCGTACTCGTGGCCTCGACCGCCCAGGAAGGCGTGATCCGGATCTGGAAAGGTTGAGACCGTCCGCCTGGATGACTTCGGCGACCCCGTCGGATAAGGAATCAGCTTTCGAAGCCGTCGGAAAAGACATGCGCGCTTTCCCCGGCCGTCGCGGCCCAGAACCCGCCGGTCATCTGCCACGCACCGCCGGTCAGCAGGTGGCCCTCGGTGCTGTCCCACTGGCCCAGGCTGCCCGACAGCGTCCAGCTCCCGCCGGTCGCCAATACCTCGCCGCCGCCGTCGATGCTCCACCAGTCGATGGTCGCCTGCTGCCCGCCGACGGCCGGCGGGGCCAGCAGCAGAACGACCGCGGCCAGCACACCGGTGACCTGCAATCGACTCACTGCGTGCCTCCGGCCAGCGCGGGGCCGTCGACAAGCAAGGCCTCGAGCTGGCCGATCCGTTTCTCCAGGTCGGCGGATTCGGCACGCGCCGCGGCCATCCGCGCCTCGAGTTCGGCATTTTGAGCAGCGATCCCGCGCAGCTGTTCAGCTTGTCGTTGCAGCCGATCCACCTGCCGGGAAAGCGCCGCGATGCGGCTGTCCTGGCGTTTCCGGATGTCGCTATAACGGTCGTTGAGTTCGATCAGCGCAGCGGTGTTGAGCACGGTGATCTCGCTGTACTTGATGCCATAAAGCCCGTCCTGCAGGCTGACCGAATCGGGAAACAGCGCTTCGACCTGCTGGGCAATCAAGCCGGTCGACCTCGACTGGCTTTCACCTCCATTGACCATCAGGTACGAACTTGGCCGCAGCTGCAGCAGCTTGTCGAGAACGTCATCCAACGGCTCTACCGACCGCTTGGCGCCGGCGTCGGAAATCGCGACGTAGGCACCGTCCGACGCATTGATGCGGCTCATCAGGTTGTCGTTGTAGCGAAACCCCAGGTTGTCCGATGTCGCGATATACATCGCCCAGTTGTTGCTGTTGCCGCTGCGCTCGATCTGGATCCCGATCTCGCCATTGGAGGTGCTGCGCTGCTTGACGTGCAGATCGCGGTCGGGGGCGTTGGTGTTGATGCCGAACCCGCCACGGGCACGGACCAGAAACTGCTCGCTGCCGGTCGACACGAAGGGATTAGAGAGCGCTCGGGCATCCGACCAGACAAAAGTGCCCTCATCGCCGTTTTCCGAGCCCAGCGAAACGCCTTCGCACCCGCCACCCGGACTTCCCGAAGAGGAACCGGGCCGGACTTTCGCACCGCGTCCCCCGGCCCAGCTGTAGCGGCCTCCGGCACAGTTTGCCCGTCCGCCGGCGACGGTACTGTAAAAGCTGCTGGCGGTATTGTCCCGGCCGCCGGCAACCGTGCTGGACGAGTGGCTGGCGGTATTTCCCCAGCCGCCGGCAACCGTGCTGAGCGGGCCGCTGGCGGTGTTCCCTAGGCCGCCGCCAACCGTGCTGAAATTGTCGCTGGCGGTATTTTCCTCTCCGCCGCCAACCGTGCTGAAACTGTCGCTGGCGGTGTTGCTGGAGCCGCCGCCGATCGTGCTGTAACTGCCATCGGCAAGATTTGGATCAAAGATTGATCCGCCGCCAGAGACCGTTGCTCCGATACCACTGGCGAGATTGTTCGCATGACCCAGCGTGATCCTGGGCCCTGGGTTCGAAGACGCATCCGGCTCGAAACGAAAGATCTGATCATTGAAGCGATACTCGATATCACCGGTATCGACATCGCGTGTAAACGGCGCGGCGCCTTCGGGCCCCTGCGGACCTTCAGCCCCCTGCGGACCCTGCGGACCTTCAGCCCCCTCGGGGCCTTGCGGACCCTCGTTGCCGCCCAGCGCGAACAGCGCCATCGGCGAGGGCCGCACGGCCTGGCGCGGGGTCAGCGCGGTGCCGTCGACGTGCACCTGGAGATAATGCAGTTGCTCGGTGAAGGCGCCGGCGCCGAAATCGAGTTCGACCTGGAACAGGCCGTCTTCGACTGGCACATCGGCCACCGAAACAGGCCCGGAAACAACGCTGCCGCCGGTCAGGGCGTCGTAAAGCGTGAATTCCAGGTCGGCCAGACCCGTAAACGGCCCGCCGGCCTGCTGCAATTGGCCCTGGTAGGTAATCGTCGTCTGGGCGTGAACGGAGCCGGCAAATGCGCTGGCCAGAAAAAACAGCAGGGATAAGGCATGAAGTCGGGACATGGGCAGCGCTTATTGATGGAATTTATCTTTCTACGGCCTGCGGCCTCGAAATACGCCATTTCATTTCGTTTCAGCCAATGCGTCCAGCGCGGCGACCAGCACTTGCCAGCCGCCTTCACCAAAATCAACTGGACATATATGGACGCCTCCCCCGAGTCAAGCCTGTTTTAAGGCCTTTCCGGTTTGTCCAGGCCGAACGCGTCTGACTCCCTGCGCTCGTGAGTTCTCGGATTCGGATTGTTGCGACGAAGAATGGGTCTGCTGACATATATCCGGGCTCTTTGTGGAGCGCTTTGTTAGCTCCGGCCCAACATGAGTTTCGAGATGACCCCGGGACCTATACAGGCACTCGGTTTTTCACCTTGTCCACACAGGCTCTTGTTGAATCGTGGACCTTTTCCTCATCGGCTTTGCAGACTCCGTGGCGGGCGGCTTAGGCCGAACCAAATGCCTTTCCGGGGTCATAGTGCGCATCGTTGGCCACGATGTTCCAGGCGATGCGCGCATTCTTGTTGGCCAGGGCAACGACGGCTTTATTGTAGCCTCGGCGCTCGATCAGCGGATTGATCCAGCGCGCCAGCGGTGTATCCCGGTCACGGCTCCAGCGGATCGCGGCGCGTGCGCCGTGCAGCATCATCGTGCGCAGATAGCGATCGCCGCTCTTGGTCATGCCGTACAGGCGAACCTTGCCGCCGCTTCCGTGTTGCCGGGGCACCAGCCCTAGCCAGGCTGCAACCTGCCGGCCACGCTTGAACTGCCGGCCGTCTCCGATCGATGCCAGGTATGAGGATGTGACCATGATGCCGAAGCCGTGCAGTTCCAGCAGGCGCGGCCAGGGCGGCAGACCTTCGGCCAATGCGACAATCCGCTGACTGGTGCGCTTGATCTCCTCGCGAACAGCGAGCAGATCGGCAAAGCGCCGTGCGAGCAGCTCCCGGGCCGCACCGCTCAGCCCATTTTCCGCATCCTCGAGCGCATAAGGGACTTCGCGATAAAGACGCTTCAGCCCGACGGGGAAGCACACCCCATACTCATGGGCGATCCCGCGGATCTGGTTGGCGATGCCGGTCGAGTGATGTACCTGCTGCTGTCGGACTCGGTGCAGCGACTGCAGGTCCTGTTGCGTCAGCGCTTTGATCGGCACGGGGTGCAGCCCCGGCCGGCTTGCCGCCTCGCAGATGGCGAGCGCATCGCGCGGATCGCTCTTGCCGCCGCGCACGAAGGGCTTGACGTGTTGCGGCGGGACCAGGATCACTTCATGACCCAGCGCCCGAAACGTCCGGCCCCAATGGTGCGCGCCAGCGCATGATTCCATTGCGATCAGGGTAGGTTGAAGCTGGGCGACGGTCTCGACCAACGCCGCGCGCTTCACTGCGCGGTTGGAGATCACTTTGTTGGCCCGGTTCAGAGCACAGACCTGGAACACGTTCTTTGCAAGATCGATACCGACTGTTGTAGTCTTCATTTCTGGACGCCTCCTACGCGAATGACTGAGTCGAGTTACCAGTGTGGCGCATTACGACGCCGGCGCGATTGATGGAGGCGTCCATCTCATCAGGCA
>DATGCS010000252.1:0-2711 GCA_035311685.1 Wenzhouxiangellaceae bacterium | reverse complement strand
GCCGCCATGGAACCCGTGCTGCGCGCGGCCACCGTGGGACCGTAGCCGGAGCCGTCGCGGGCGCGCTCCATGCGCTTGCGGATGAACACGATCTTGCCCGCCACGTTCTCGGCCGGCGCGGCCTGGAGCGCGGCCAGGTCGTCGAACATCACGACTTCGCCCTCGACGCCGCCTTCGGGCGTCGCGGGCGAGAAGCCTATGGCCAGCGACACCAGGTCCTGCTCGACAGGTGAAGTAATCGATACCCTTTCGTGCTCGCGCGTCCAGGTCGGGAAGGTCGCCGGCTCGGTCCAGACCCGGTCGAAGCCCAGCGATTCGAGCTTGGCCACCGCCCATGCAACCGCGCGCGCATCGTTTTCCGTCCCGGCGAGCCGATTGCCGATGCGGGTGGTGAGATCGGCGGTGATTTCATAGCCCAGGTTGCTTTCCAGCGCCAGCGCGCGCAGCTCGCGGGCCGTTTCAAGCTCGGCGGCTTCGAACAGGTCGGCGCGCACGCTGCCGGCCATCGCGACCGCAAGTACTGCGGTTACCAACACCTTCATGAATATTCTCCGATGAATTCGGTCACACCCTCCAGGAACATCTGGACAGAAATGGCGACGAGCAGCATGCCCATCAATCGCTCGGTTGCGATCAGTCCGCGCTTGCCCAGCACCTTCTTGATAAGCGGGGCGGCGGCCAGGATTATTGCCGTTGCGGCCCAGGCCAGGAACAACGCCAGAGACCACAGGCCCAGCCGGTCCGGATGGCGCGTCGCCAACAACAGAAGAATGGCCATGGCGCTGGGACCGGCCACCATGGGAATCGCCAGCGGCACCAGGAAGGGTTCTTCATCCTCTTCCGGTTCGTCCTCACGCATCTGGCGCTGGACCGGGAAGATCATCTTCAGCGCGATCAAAAACAGGATGATGCCGCCGGCGACGCTGATCGAGTACTGGCTCAGGTGGAGTGCGGCCAGCAGGTACTGGCCGCCGAACAGGAACGCGAACAGGATCACCAGCGCCAGCAGCAGCTCGCGCGCAAGCACCTTGTAACGCCGCTCGGGCTTGACGGTATCGAGCACCGAGATGAATATCGGGATGTTGCCGAGCGGGTCCATGACCACGAACAGCAGTACGAAAGCGCCGATCAAGTCCATTCAGTCGTGATCCGTGTTCGAGGAGATTGGGCCGATCCGGCCGCCGCTTTCATTCCCGCTGTCATCTTCGCTGCCGGGGCCTTCCTCACGCAACGCCGGAACAAGGGGTTCGAGGTGGCGCAGTGCGCGCTGGTAGACGCGCCGCTTGAACGCAATGACGTTGTTGGCCGGATACCAGAAGTCGACCCAGCGATAGACGTCGAACTCGGGATGCTCCGTGGCGTCGAGCCTGACGACCGATTCGTCGGCCAGAAAGTGCAGCAGGAACCAGACCTGTTTCTGGCCGACGCATACCGGCCTCTGATTGCGCCTGCGCAGCCGGCGCGGCAGCCGGTAGCGCAGCCAGCCGGGCGTGGCGCCGAGCACGTCGACATGCTCGGGCTGCAATCCTGTTTCCTCCGCCAGCTCGCGATACATGGCCTCCAGCGGCGTCTCGTCGGTGTTCATGCCGCCCTGCGGAAACTGCCAGCCATCCTGCCCGGCCCGGCGGGCCCAGAAGACCCGTCCGTCATCGCGCGCCAGCACTATGCCCACATTCGGGCGAAAGCCGTCGGCGTCAATCATGTTGTCCTTGTCTGCAAACGTTTCCAGCTTTGCGCCATCTTGTGCCGTAAGCTAGTGACCGTCGCAAAATTTTTCACTGCCCTCATGGTAATCAATTCCGCCTTCCGAGGCCAGACATCCGATACCCGAAACACGACGGATCGCCGGCAGTGACCGGGAGGTCCTTCTGGCCCGCCCTGTGTGCGCTGATGGCCGTAGCCGCAGGCAGCATCGTGCTCGCGCTGGCACTGGGCAACGGCAGCTTCGGCTGGCCCGACAGCGCGGTGGACTGGCAGATCGTGCGCGAAATCAGGCTGCCGCGCGCGCTGGCGGCGCTGGCGACCGGCAGCCTGCTGGCGCTGGCCGGGACGCTGATGCAGGTGTTGCTGCGCAATCCGCTGGCAGATCCCTACGTGCTCGGCGTGTCCGGCGGCGCTGCCGCCTTTTCGCTGGCCGGCATGCTGTTGGGGCTCAGCCTGCTGCCGATCGAGCTGCTGGCCTTCGTCGGCGCGCTGGTCTCTTCGGTCATCGTGTTCGTGCTGGGCCAGGGCAGCGGCCCCTGGTCGACGGCGCGCATGCTGCTGACCGGCGTGGTCGTGGCGGCCGGCTGGGGCGCATTGATAAGCCTGATGCTGGCGCTGGGCGACGACCAGAGCCTCAGGGGCATGCTGTTCTGGCTGATGGGCGACCTGAGCTATGCGCGAATCTCCGGCTGGTGGCTGCCGGGCGTGGCCGCGGTCACGGTGCTGCTAATGCTGCGCGCGCGCAGCCTGAACATCCTGGCCGCCGGCGAGACCCAGGCGGCCCTGTTGGGCGAGGACCCGCGCCGGCGCTATACGGAAATCTACGTCGCGGCCTCGGCGCTGACCGCGCTGGCGGTATCGATTGCCGGTACCGTGGGCTTCGTGGGCCTGATCGTGCCGCACCTGATGCGGCTGGTCGTCGGGGCGGATCACCGCCGCCTTCTGCCGGCCGCCGCACTTTTCGGCGGCGCGTTCCTGGTGCTTGCCGACACGCTGGCGCGCAACCT
>DATGCS010000251.1:0-2066 GCA_035311685.1 Wenzhouxiangellaceae bacterium | reverse complement strand
CCGTTGCTGTTGCCGGTATCGCCACCTGCCGCCGTTTCATGCGGCGCGGAATCGGGTTGATGGCCGAATGGGCTCGAGACGAACGCCTGGCGGGCCTGCAGGTCTACCGGGTCGGCGGCGCGATTCGCGACGAACTGCTTGGCCTGAGGCCGTCGGAGCAGGACTTCGTCGTCGTCGGGGCCACGCCCGAGCAGATGAGCGACCGCGGCTTCCGGCCAGTCGGTCGCGATTTTCCGGTATTCCTGCACCCCGACACCCATGAAGAGTTCGCATTGGCCAGGACCGAGCGCAAAGCCGGTCCCGGCTATCGCGGTTTCGAGTTCCACACAGGCCCCGAGGTTTCGCTGGCAGACGACCTGGCCCGCCGCGACCTGACAATCAACGCCATTGCAGAAGACCGCAACGGCCAATTGATCGACCCCTTCGGCGGACGCGAGGACCTGGCGAACAAACTCCTGCGCCACGTCTCCGGGGCATTCGTCGAAGATCCCGTTCGACTGTTACGGCTGGCAAGGTTCGCGACCCGGTTCGCCGACTTCAGCATCGCGCCCGAAACCCTGGCGCTGTGCCGACAACTGGTTGCCTCCGGCGAAGTCGATCACCTGGTGCCCGAGCGCGTATGGCAGGAGATGTCGCGCGCCCTAATGCACGCACGCCCATCGCGCTTTTACCGGATCCTGCGCGAAACCGGCGCACTGGCGCGCATCCTGCCGGAACTGGATGTGCTTTGGGGCGTGCCCCAGGTGCCCGAGTTCCACCCCGAGATCGATGCCGGCGAGCACGTGATGCTGGTGCTCGACGAGGCCGCGCGCATGCAGTCCGGGCTGGATGTTCGATTCGCCTGCCTGGTCCACGACCTGGGCAAGGCGCTTACCCCGCCCGAGCGGCTGCCGAAGCATCATGGCCACGAAAAGGCCGGTTTGACGCCGGTACGCGAAGTCTGTCGCCGACTCAGGGTGCCGAACGAACTTCGCGATCTTGCGTTGCTGGTATGCGAATTTCACCTGGTCTGCCATCGCGCCGCGGAACTGAAACCGGGCACGGTGATGCGGCTGTTCAAGCGGGCCGATGCATTGCGGCGTCCCGAACGCTTCGAGCATTTTCTTCAGGCCTGCGAGGCCGACAAGCGAGGGCGCCTTGGGCGCGCTGATCAACCCTATCCGGCCGCAGATCTGCTGCGCCGGGCGCGGGCCGCCGCTGCCGCGACGAGCGCCACACCACTGCGAAAAAAGGGGCTCACCGGAAAGGCCCTGGGTGATGCACTGGAAGATGCGCGTATCCAGGCAATTGGCGGCGTTCTGACCGAATCCTGATCAGCCCGGCAAGGGCATGAGCTCGAACCGGCAAGCCGTCGGCACGTCTGGCCGTTGCAGCAGATACCCCTGCGCCAGATCGCAGTCATGAGCAGCCAGGAATTCCAGCTGGGCCGACAACTCTACGCCCTCGGCCACTACCTCCAGTCCCAACCGATGCCCGAGTCCGATCATCGCCGCCACAAGTCCCCGCTGGCGCGAATTGTTCAGCATTCCGGCGAGGAACTCCCGGTCCAGCTTGATGCTGTCCACCGGCAGCTTGATGAGGTTGGCCAGGCTGCTGTAGCCGGTACCGAAATCGTCGAGCGCCACATTTACCCCCACCTTTTGCAGCGCGTTGATCTGGCGAGCTGCGTGCGGGAGATCGCGCAATGCGGTGTTCTCGGTAATCTCCAGATTAAGCCGGTCCGGCGCCACCTCGAACCGGCTGCAGGCGTCGACCACTTTCTCTACCAGATCGTCGTGCTGGAAGCGACGCGCGCTGACGTTAACCGCGACCTTGAACCTTGACTTGCCCTGGCGGCTCCACGCCGAGAGCTGCTCGAGCGCCGACTCCAGCGCGAACGATTCCAGCGCATCGAGCACGCCGATGGAGGCCGCTTCATCCAGGAAGGCCGCCGGCGGCAGCACGCCACGCTCGGGGTGACGCCACCGCAGCAGCGCTTCGAAACCCACGACGCGCGCGTCGCGCACTGCCACGATGGGCTGGAAATACATTTCGAACTGGCCTTCGGAAAGTCCGCGTCGCAGCTC
>DATGCS010000250.1:0-20380 GCA_035311685.1 Wenzhouxiangellaceae bacterium | reverse complement strand
AGGCGGGCGATTTCCGAACCGAGCGCGGTTCGGGATTCCGACATCAGCCATAGCTGGTAGCGCCAGAAGCCCGCCCTGCGTTGGAGAATCGCGGCCAGCGGCCCAGCCACTTGAATAGACCCGCCATCGATCCTGCGAGCGACCTCGCGCAGAAAGCCGGCTGCATCGGACGCTTTCTGCGCCTCGGCACGAATCATCGCCAGGTTCTGCCACGGCGGCAATCCGGCATCCCGACGTTCTTCCAGCATGAGGCGGGCAGCGCGAAGGTAATCGCCGCTGGCCAGGGTCTGGATCAGCGGGTGCTCGGGGTGGCGGCTTTGCAGGATGAACAGGCCCTGCTGCTCACGCCCTGCGCGGCCGGCCACCTGGACGATGCTTTGCGCCAGCCTTTCCGGCGCCCGGAAATCGGCGCTGAACAGCAGCTGATCGGTGTCCAGCATGATTGCCAGTCCAATCCCCGGCAGGTGGTGCCCCTTGGCCAGCATCTGGGTGCCGACCAGGATGCACGGATCGCCGGTCGCGACCTGGTCCAGCAATGCTTCGAAGTCATCGCGGCCGCGAACCACGTCGCGGTCGGCGCGCAGCACCGGATGATCGGGGAACAGGCCGTTGAGCGCGATTTCGATTCTTTCGGTGCCGGCGCCGACGGCCTGAAGCTGCGGCGAATGGCAGTCCGGGCAGCGCGCCGGGACGCCGCGGTAGCGTCCGCAGTGGTGGCAGTTGAGTCGATTTGCCGTGCGATGCCAGGTCAGGTGCGCGCTGCAGTGGTCGCAATCGGCCTGCCAGCCGCATTCGTTGCAGATCAGCACCGGCGCATAGCCGCGCCTGTTGCGATAGACCAGCACCTGCTCGCCGGCGTCCAGCGTCTTGCGAATCCGTTCGACCAGCTTGTCCGTCAGGCCGTGCTCGACGCGTTGACCGCGCGGGTCGTCAATGCGCCAGTGGGGTTGTCCGGCCGATCCTGCGCGTTCCGGCAGCAGTAGCATCCGGTATCGTCCGCGCTCGGCGTTGTGCAGGGACTCCAGCGACGGTGTCGCCGACCCCAGAACAATCGGGATGTTCAGCCTGCTGGCGCGCAGCACGGCCACGTCACGCGCGTGATAGCGCATTGCGTCGAACTGCTTGAAGGAGCTGTCGTGTTCTTCGTCGACGATCAGCAGTCCGGGCCGCTTCAAGGCCAGAAAGACCGCGGAACGTGTTCCGATCAGAAGGTCGGCCTCACCGCTTGCGGCAGCCTGCCAGGTCTCCAGGCGTTCGCGTTCACCGAGACCGGAGTGAAAAACATGGGCCTTGCGCCCCAAGCGTGCCTCCAGACGCCGCACGAACTGCGGCGTGAGTCCAATCTCTGGCACCAGCACCAGAATCTGCCGATCCCGACGCAACAGGTGCCGGGCCGCCTGCAGATAGACCTCGGTCTTGCCGCTACCGGTCACGCCCGCCAGCAACAGGGTCTCGAAGCGATTTCGCGCGCGCAGGATGGCAGCAAGCGCGGCGCGCTGATCCGGGTTCAGTACGGGTCCGGGCGCAGGCGGGGACTGTGGCGGTTCGCAGGCTTCGATGAGCTCGCTCGCCAGCATCCGCCGGATCGTGGCAGCGCGGGCGCCGGCCTGGGAGAGTGATTCGCGTGAGCGCGCGCCGCCTTCCAGCAGCTCGACAATTTGGCGCTGACGCGGCGCGCGGGCCAGGTCGGCTTTCGCGCCGGCGGAGGTCAGATGCAGCCAATGAATCCGGGACGTCGGCATTTCGCGATTCCGGCGCAGGATGGCCGGCAGCGCATGATTGACGAGTTCGCCTGGCGGTGCCGCGTAGTAGCGGGTCGTCCAGCGTATCAGCGACAGCAGTTCTTCCCCGACCAGGGCGGTTTCGAATGTCCGCTCTATCGACTTGACGCGGGCCGGATCGATTTCCGAAGCGCTTGAACGGCCCGTGACAACCCCGACAAGCTTGCGGTTGCCGAACGGGACCAGTACGCGGGAACCTGGGGGTGGCGCCGGAGATCCGGCCGGCGGCAGATAATCGAAGAATCGGTAGAGCGGGACCGGCACCGCGACCTGAAGGATGCTTATAGCCATGATGTGGCCGCCGTGCCGGGCCGGGCAACGGGGCCCGGGGTTCGGTGAATCATCTCCGCCCGGCGATGTGCGTGCTCAGCCCGGATTATTCATGATCCGGATTCAGTTCAACGAGCCGGGAGACACCGGCTGCTGGACCTGGACCAGGCGATGCTGGTCGCGGTCGAGCTCTATCAGGTCGGCCAGGATTCGCGCCGATTCGGTTCGCAGCACGTCGGCTTCATCCTCCTCGGACTCGGCCGCTTCGCTTTCGGCGTCGCCGTCCTGGTTGCTTTCCGAATTGCCTTCCGAGTCGGTGTCATCGGTTGCGGCGTCGCCGGTATCGGCGTCCGGGGTTGCGGCGTCGCCGGTATCGGCGTCCGGCGGCATTTCGCCGGTGTCGGCATGGGCGAAGCTCGACGCTCGCCGCGCCTCGGCCTCTTCACGCTCGCGCTTGCGCTCGCTCTCCAGCAGCGAGACGCTGGTGCGCTCGTCGAGCTCGCGGAACCGCTCGAAATCCTCGATCAGTTCCTTGAGTTCATCGTCCGATTCGCGCCTTGCCAGGTGCTGTTCACGCGCCTGGGGAAGCAGCGGCGACAGATCGGCGATGCGTTGATAGTCGGTTTCGTCGATGCTGCTCCAGGCCAGTGCAAAGTCCAGTGCACTTTCCCCGTATTTTTCCGGATCGCCGAAACTCGGCAGCGTGATGTCGGGCGTCACGCCGCGCAACTGGGTGGAGCCGCCGTCGATGCGGAAGAACTTGGCCATGGTCAGTTTGATCTGGCCCAGCTTCTTTTCGTCGTCGGTCAGGTAATTGTCCAGGTTGAACAGGTTCTGCACGGTCCCCTTGCCGAACGTCGGTTCGCCGAGGATGATGCCGCGGCCGTAGTCCTGTATGGCCGCGGCGAAGATCTCCGACGCCGAAGCGCTCGAGCGGTTGACCAGCACGGCCAGCGGGCCGTCCCAGGCCATGCCCGGCTCGCGATCGGTTTCGATCGAGACCCGGCCGTTGGCGTCGCGCACCTGGACCACCGGCCCGGTATCGATGAACAGCCCGGTCATGGTGGTCGCCTCGACCAGCGCGCCGCCGCCGTTGCCGCGCAGGTCGATGACGATGCCCTCGACCCCGTCGGCGCGCAATTCGTTGATCAGTCGGCGTACGTCGCGCGTGCTCGAACGGTAATTCGGCTCGTTTCGGGCGCGACCGCGAAAGTCGACGTAGAACACCGGCACGTCGATGATGCCGATCTTGGTGCTGCCGTCGCCGGTTTCGATTTCCTCAACCGACGCCTGGGCGGCCTGTTCCTCAAGCTTGACCTCGTTGCGCACGATGTCGATGACTTCCGCCGGACCCTTCATGCCGGTCTCGGCCGGCAGAATCTCGAGCCGCACCAGGGTTTCGCGTTCGCCCCGGATCAGGTCGACCACGTCGTCCAGGCGCCAGCCGACCACGTCGACAAATTCCTCGTCGCCCTGGGCTACGCCCACGATGCGGTCGCCGGCCTGCAGCCTGCCGTCAAGATCGGCCGGGCCGCCGGGAACCACCTCGGCCACTTCGACGTATTCGTTCTGGCTGCTGAGCAGTGCGCCGATGCCGTCCAGCGAGAGCTTCATCGAAATCTCGAAGTTCTCGGCCAGTCGCGGCGACATGTACGAGGAATGCGGCTCTATCGCGCTGGCGTAGGCGTTCATGAAAAACTGGAACACGTCATCGGAGTTGAAATCGCCGACCCGATTGTGAATATTCTCGTAGCGTCCGTCCAGCGTCTCGCGGATGTCGTCGACTTCGCGCTCGGCAAGCTTCAGGCCCAGCCAGTCGTTCTTGACCCGATGGCGCCAGATTGCGTCCAGTTCCTCGGTGGTCGCCGCCCACGAGCTTTCGGAACGGTCGAACTGGTAGTCTTCTTCCACCGTGAAATCGAACTCGCCTTCGAGTTGTTTGCGTGCATGCGCGATGCGCTGGTCGACGCGCTCACTGTAGATGCTGAAGATCTCGAACGCCGGTTCGATTTCCGCGGCCCGCAGTGCTTCGTCCAGGCGCTGACGGTAGCGGTCCAGCTGCTCGATGTCGGAGGCCAGGAAGTACATTCGGTTCGGGTCCAGCAGTTCCAGGTATTTGTCGAAGATTCTTTCCGACAGCGCGTCATCCAGGTCTTCGCTCTGGTAGTGATAGCTGGTGAGAAACCTTGAGGCAAGGCGCGTGGTGAAGCGCTGCTCCGTGGTTGGGCTGAGCGATTTCGCCGCTTCCTCGGGCTTGTTTTCAGAGGCCGTGGCCCCTGAAAGGATCGGCGAGAGCAGGGCGAGCGTGGCAATCAGATGCAGGATTTTGGTATTCATGACCATTTCAGACCCGAATTCGGTTGTCTAGGTTTCATTGGATTCGACATGAACGACGCTTTCGGTGCTCGAAGCTCCTGTCACGACGGCTAGCGGGTGCTTCTCATCATGGGTCGGTTCGATGTCCCAGTCAAGGTCGATCGCTCGTGCCAGTTGCCCTGCCAGCAAGCGTCCGACCTGTACGATATCGATTTCGCGGACAGGCTCGTCGACAATATCCTGGAGTCGCGTCATCGGCTGACCGGCGAAACCGCATGGGTTGATGTGGGAAAACGGCGACATATCGGTCGTGATATTAAATGCCAGGCCGTGAAAAGTGCATCCGCGCCGGACTTTCATGCCTATGGATGCGATCTTGGCGCCGTCGACGAATACGCCGGGCACGCCTTCCTTGCGCTGCCCGGGAACGCCGAGGTGGGCGAGCAGTTCGATGATGACGGTCTCCAGCCTGGCCACAAGAGTGCGTATGCCCAGCCCGAGGCGGTCGAGATCCAGCAGCGGGTAGGCGACCAGCTGGCCCGGCCCGTGGTAGGTGATCTGCCCGCCGCGATCGGTCTGGATGACCGGGATATCGCCGGGGTCGAGCACGTGCTCGGGCTTGCCGGCCAGGCCCTGGGTATAGACCGGCGGATGCTCCAGCAGCCACAACTCGTCCGGCGTTTCCGCGCTGCGCCCGTCGGTGAACGCGCGCATCGCTTCCCAGGTCTCCAGGTAGGGCATGCAACCGAGTTCACGAACCCTGAGGCTTGGCGCGCTCATAGCGTCATGACCACGACGTCGAGCGCCCGCAGGCTCGCATAAACTGACTCGAGCTGGGTTCGGGATTGCGCGAGGACTTCGACCGTAATGCTCTGGAAACGCCCATTTCGACTCGGACGTACGGAGACGCTGTCGTGATCGGGGTCGGCGCCCTGGCGCGCGATTGTCGTGATGACCTGGTCCAGTGCTTTCTGCCGGGCATGCGTCATCGCCTTGACCGGATAACGGCAGGGGAATTCCAGGGCGCCGTCGGTGTCGAGTTTGATGGACATGGCAGGCTCAGTCCCCGCCGAACAGTCCGTCGAACCACAGGCCGATACCGTCGGTGGTGCGGCCCCACCAGCCGGCCTGGGGCACCGCGTCCAGCACCACGAGCGGGCGCTGGATCCGGGGCTCGCCGTCGAAACTGACCTCCAGCGTTCCGAACTGTTGTCCCTGCTGGAACGGAGCGATCGGGTTACTGGACACCAGCACCTCGGCCGAAAGCGAACCCTGACTGCCGCGCGGGACGGTCACGAATAGGTCGTCGGCAATGCCCAGCCGCATTTCCTCGAGTTCGCCCTTCCACACCGGTGTGCTGGAAATGACGTCGCCGGCCGAGTAGAGCTTGAAGGTTTCGAAAAAGCGGAACCCGTAATTGAGCAGCGCCTGGCTGGCGGTGGCCCGGGCGCTTTCGCTCTCGGTGCCCATCACGACGCTGATCAGCCGCATACCGTCGCGCAGCGCCGAGGTCGCCAGGCAATATCCGGCCGCTTCGGTATGGCCGGTCTTGAGTCCGTCGACGCTCTGGTCGCGGTACAGCAGCAGATTGCGATTGGGCTGGGTGATGTCGTTGTAGGTGAATTCCTCCTGGGAATACCAGCGGTAGTACTGGGGGAATTCTTCGATCAGTGCCCGGGCCAGAATGGCAATGTCGCGTGCGGTGGTGTAGTGCTCCGGGGCCGGGAGGCCGGTAGCGTTTTCGTAGCTGGTGTTGTCCATGCCAAGCCGGTTTGCTTCCGCATTCATCATCTGGGCGAAGACCTCCTCGGAGCCGGCCACATGCTCGGCCAGCGCGACGGACGCATCATTGCCGGACTGCACGATCACGCCCAACAGCAGATTCTCGACGCTGACTTCGGTGTCGACTTCGACGAACATGCGCGACCCCCCGGTGCGCCAGGCTTTTTCGCTTATCAGCACCGTATCGTCCAGGCTCAGCTGGCCCTCGGCCAGTTCGCGAAACACTACGTAACTGGTCATCAGTTTAGTGATGCTGGCCGGTTCCACCCGCAGGTTCGGCTGCTTCTCGGCGATTGTTTCGCCGGAATGGAAATCCAGGAGCACATAACTTGTCGCGCCCAGTTCCGGTGCCGACGGGACCTGGGCCTGAACGGTTGTGGCGGGTGCAAGCGCCAGGATTGTCAACGCCAGGCTCTTCAACGCCAGGTTCTTCAACGCGACCGGCAACTGCTTAAAATTCATCAGGAACTCCATTGGATTACCTTGGTTTATCTGCCTTGTGCAGGGCTACCGGGACCGGTGCGCTCATGTTCCGGCCGTCGCAGCCGGTCGGGTCGCGAACAAACCGCGTTAAGGGTATACGTAGACCGGCGCTTCCAGCCCGAGCCCGAGCACGCGTTCCACAAGTCTTTGGGCATGCGCGGCTTCCCAGACGGGTCCGATGCGCACCCGCCACACCGTATCCCGCCTGACCCGCGCGCGCTCCACTTCCACGTGCTCGATTCCGGCGTCGCTCAGCCGCCGGGCGAGTTGATCGGCGGTGTCGCGAGAACTGAACGCGCCGGCCTGGAGTTCGACCGGCACCGACACCGGGCGAGCCGCGATTGCGGCGGCCTCACCGCCGAAATCCAGGGCACGGACTTCGACCGCTGCGGTCCCGGCGTCCAGCACATCCAGCTTGACCGCCGCGGCGTAGGACAGATCGATGATCCGTCCCTCCTTGAACGGCCCGCGATCGTTGACGCGGAGGTGCAGCTTGCGGCCGTTGTCGAGATTGGTGACCTCGACCCAGCTCGGTAGCGGCAGCGTCTTGTGCGCGGCCGATAACTTGTACATGTCGAACGGCTCGCCGGATGATGTCAGCCGACCGTGAAACTTGCTGCCGTACCAGGATGCGCGCCCGCGTTCTTTATAGCCGCGGGCCGAAGCGCGCACGTGGTAAGTCTTTCCGAGGACCGTGTACGGTGAATGGTTGCCGTAGCGCGCACGGGGTTCCGGGCGGGGTTCGGGCACCTCGATCTGATTCGGGTCGATCGGACGCCCGGCGCCGTCGCGAATTTCACGCCCGCCGCAGGCGGCCAGCAGTACAAGAACGGCGATGGTAAGCGCGTATCGCATCAGTCGGCGAGCGCCAGTTCACGTCGGGCGCGCACGGCCAGCTCGTCGGCCAGCTGGGTCACCGCCATTGCATACAGCGGCGATCGGTTGTAGCGCGTGATCACGTAGAAATTGTTCAGGCCGATCCAGTATTCCGGTCCGTCGTCGGCTTCAAGCTCGATCAGCGTCGCCGGCGTTTCCGGCGCCAGGCCGGCCGGGGCGAATTCGATGCCCATGTCTCTCAATTGGCCAAGCGTGTGTTGCGGCTTCGGTTTGAAACTTTCTTCAAGCCCTGCCGGTACCGCAGAGACCGGCAATACAGTGGGCAGCTGATCGTTCCATCCGTGCACCTTGAGGTAATTGGCGACTGAGCCCAGCGCGTCCGGCAGTGAGCGCCACAGGTCGCGCGAGCCGGATTCGTCGAAGTCGATGGCGTAGGCGCGATAACTCGAAGGAATGAACTGGCCCAGGCCCATGGCGCCTGCGTAAGAGCCCTTGATTTCTTCCAGCGGCAGCGATTCCTCGCGGCTGAGATGAAAGTACTGCGCCAACTCGCGCGAAAAGAACTCGCCGCGCTTCGGGTAATAGAAGCCCAGCGTGACCAGCGCGTCGAGGACCCGGTAGCTCCCGGTGTTGAGCCCGTAGTTGGTTTCGACCCCGACAATAGCCAGAATGACCTCGGCCGGCACTCGAAATTCGGCGGCAACGCGGTCGATGAGCGTCCGGTTGGCGCGCCAGAACTCCACGCCGCCGTCGATGCGGGTGTCGCGCACGAAGATTTTGCGGTATTCGTGCCACGGCTTGGCCTCGGCCGGGCGCGTGATCGCGTCGATGATCGATTGCTGGTATTGGGCATTATCGATGGCGCTGCGTACGTATTCGATATCGAGACCGTCATCGTCGGCCAGCTTGCGGGCGAACGCCTCGGCGCCGGGATGGGTCGCCGAGGCGCCTGTCGCAAGAGTTGCCACAATCGACAAGCCGGCAAGGATGGCGAAGCGGGTGCTCAATAGTTTCATGATGGATGTGCCCGTGTCGAAGTAATCATGTTGACCATCAAAATCCTGAATAGATTCATGTTGTGCCGGCATTCGGCCCACGAGTCTAGTGTGCAAAAGGCTCGGGACATAACCGAACTGTCGAAGACCCCTTTTGAATTATTCAGCTTTTCAGCATCTTTCTTCGACTGTAGAAGCTCATGATAATACCGAAGCCTGCAAGCAGCGTCGCTGCCGATGTGCCGCCGTAGCTCACCAGGGGCAGCGGCACGCCGACCACCGGCATCACGCCGCTGATCATGCCGGCATTGACCAGCAGGTAGACGAAGAACAGGAACACCAGGCTGGCGCCCAGCATTCGGCCGAATGGATCGCGCGCCTGCGACGCCAGGAAGATCGCACGCAGCACGATCGCGGCATACAAAACGAACAGTGCTGCAACGCCGATAAAGCCGAATTCCTCGGCGATGACCGAAAGAATGAAGTCGGTGTGCGGTTCGGGCAGAAACTCGAGTCGCGACTGGGTGCTGTCAAGCCAGCCCCGGCCGGTCAGCCCACCGGTACCCACCGCGATCTTGGACTGGATGATGTTCCAGCCCTGGCCGAGCGGATCCGATTCCGGATCGAGAAAGGTCAGTACCCGATTGCGCTGGTAGTCGTGCAACACGTTCCACAGGAGCGGTGCCGCGGCAACCGCGGCCGCGCCGCCTGCCGCGATCCAGCGCCAGCGTACGCCGGACAGGAACAGCACCATGCCGCCGCCGACGGCCACAAGCAGCGAGGTGCCGAGATCGGGCTGGCTGGCGATCAAGAGCGTGGGGACTGCAATCAGCAGCGCACAAATCACGAAATCGGCCAGGCGCGGCGGCAGCGGTTTCTTGTGTAGCCAGGCCGCCAGCATCAGCGGTACGCCGATCTTCATCATCTCCGAAGGCTGGAAGCGGATCACGCCAAGGTCCAGCCAGCGGGCGGCGCCGCGGCCAACGCCGAAGAAAACTACCGCCACCAGCAGAGCCACACCGATGGCGTACAGCCAGGGTGCCCAGCGCCGGTACCACGCCGGCGTGATCTGGCTGGCGACAACCAACAGCACAACGCCGAGACCGAGCCGGACGGCCTGCCGCCAGACCGTGCCGAGATCGGCATCGGACGCACTGTAGAGCACCATCAGGCCGATCAGCATCAACAACAGGAGCAGCCCACACAGCAGCGGGTCAAGTCGAAACGGCTGGTGGCGAAACTCGCGAATCAGCCAGTCGAGGTTCATGGCCGATCTCGCATGGTGCGCGCCAGGATGCCGGCGGCCACCGGCGCGGCCACCGAGGAACCGCCCCCGCCGTGCTCGGCCACTACGGCCACCGCGATAGTCGGGTTCTCGTAAGGTGCAAACGTAATGAACAGGGCATGGTTGCGCAGAAACCAGGGGAGTTCCTCGGCGTCTATCTCTGCCTCGTCGTCGGGCCGTCCGAAGACCTGGGACGTGCCGGTCTTGCCACCGATTTCCACCGGAATCCCGGCGGCGATTGCACGGGCGGTGCCGCGCGCGCCGTGAACAACCGCCCGCATGCCCTTGAATACGGCGTCCCAGTGCTCGGGTTTGTGTTCGACCAGCATTGCCGGTGGTTCCGGGTTGACCAGCCTCGGCGGCGCGGCGCGACCGCGGCCGGCCAGGGTCGCGACTGCATGGGCCAGCTGCAGCGGCGTGGCGACGATGAAGCCCTGGCCGATCCCGGTGATCACCGTCTCGCCGGGGAACCACGCCTGGTCGAGTGTCCTTCGCTTCCAGCTTCGGCTGGGCAGCACCCCGCTGAATTCGCCAGGAAGATCGATGCCCGTCGTCTGGCCGAAACCGAACAGCGCCAGCTCGCGCGAGATCCGGTCGATGCCGAGATTGTGCGCAAGCTCGTAGAAAAAGACGTTGACGGATTGCTCCAGTGCGCTCTGGAGGTCGACCCAGCCGTGGCCGCCTTTGCGCCAGTCCTTGTATTCGCGTGAATGGCCGGGCAGGCGATAACTGCCCGACGAAAAGACCCTGGTCTCGGCGGTGATCTGTCCGGCATCCAGTCCGGCAAGGGCAAGGAACGGCTTGACCGTCGAGCCGGGCTCGTAACCGCCGGCCAGGAACCGGTTGAACAGCGGCCGCTGCGGAGATTCCAGCAACGCCCGGTAGGCAGTATGGCTGATGCCGTTGACGAACTGATTGGGGTCGTATCCGGGTTTGCTGACCAGAGCCAGCACGCCGCCGGTCTCGATATCCAGCGCCACAACCGCGCCGGGGTGTTCGCCGAGGGCTTCGATGGCGGCCAGCTGCAGATCAAGGTCCAGGGACAATCGAAGGTCCAGGCCCGGCTCCGGCGGGGTGCGTTCGAGGACCCGGACCATTCGGCCCTGGGCGTTGGTCTCAACTCGCTCCACGCCGCTCTTGCCGTGCAACTGGTCCTCGTAGTAGCGCTCGATGCCGGTCTTTCCGGTGTGCGTGGTGGCACGATAATTGTCGGCATCCAGCCGTCTGAGGTCCGACTCGTCGAGGCGAGCGACATAACCCAGGACGTGGGCCAGCGCTTCGCCATAGGGGTAATAACGAATCAGGTACGGCTCGATGTCCAGCCCCTCGAGACGATGCCGGTCCAGCGCCAGTATCGCCACCTGTTCCTCATCCAGATTGCCCTTGATCGTGATCGGCTGGAACGGCCGGTTGCGCAGCCGCATCAACCGAAACTGCTCGCGCTCCGTTTCGGTCAGTCCCACCAGGCTGTCGACCGTGTCCAGCGTCGCTTCGATGTCGGGTACGCGCTCCGGCACTACGACGAGGCGGTAGGCGGGCCTGTTCTCGGCCAGTACGCGACCCGTGCGATCCAGTATCAGGCCGCGGTTGGGCGCGATTGCGCGCAACCGCACGCGGTTGTTTTCGGCCCTGGCGGCGTAGGCGCCGTGCTCCAGGATCTGAAGTTGCGCAAAGCGGGCCAGGACGCCGAGCAGGGCAAGCACCATGAAAGCGACGAGAAACCAGATTCGCCGATCGACCGTGCGCCGGTTTTCGCTGTCGTGCAGGGTTTCTGTGCTTTCGGCAAGAATCATCGGGCCAAGCGGCGCTGCGAGCGCAGTGCGTCCAGCAAGAGGAACAGCCATGGCCAAAGCAGCATGCCGGTCACGGGCGGAAGCCACCAGCTCCAGTCAGGCCAGCCGCGTTCGAGCAGCCCGATGATCCAGAGCTGGACCACGCGTTCGTTGATCAGCAGTGCGCCCACGGCAAGCGCCTGTTGCCAGGGCGGAAAGAATCTCAAGCGGTTGCGGAACCGGCCGATCAGGAAATTGATGATCACCAGTCCCAGCGCATGCTGGCCCAGAAGCGTTCCGGTCGTCAGATCGAGCACGATGCCGATTGCGAAGGCCGTCCCAAGCGAACGCAGCCTCCCGGTTTCGAGATGCCAGTAGATCAGCACCAGCGCCACCCAGTGGGGTCGCCACACCGCCAGCCCTTCGGGCAGCGGCATCACAGTGAGCAAAATCGCCGCGAGGATAGTCAGGGCGGGGATGAGGTTGCCGGTTCGCTTCATGGATCTTCGTCCTCGGCCGGTTCAGCCGCCTGCCCGGCTGGGGAATCCGGCCCGGATTCGGCCCCCGAATCTTGTACCGGGGCATTTTCATCAACTCGCGGCGCGGACTCGAGAATCAGTACGAGGCGGTTGCGATCCATGGCCGATAGCGGTGCGGCAATTGCGGTCGCAAACGCCTGACCGGGTTGGCGTTGAATCGATCCGATTCGGGCCACCGGCAGGCCGGGGGGGAACCTTCCGCCGATTCCGGACGTGACCACCACATTGCCCCGATCGACCTGTGCGTTCATCGGCAGGTCGGTCAACCTGAGGCGGTCCAGCGACCCGCTGCCGTAGGCAATAGTGCGTTCGCCGCTCGGCAGTATCTGAACCGGCAGTGCATGGTCGGGATCCGAGATCAGGATGACCTGGGACATGCCCAGGAGTACCTGCTCGACCTGGCCGAGCACGCCGCGTGAATCGATGACCGGCATTCCGGGCCGGATGCCGTCGCCGCGGCCCCGGCGCACCAGGATACGGTGCGCGAAGGGGTCGAGGTCGACGCTGGCCACTTCGGCAGCGATGACGTCCTGATCGGTTCTGCGGGCGGTCTCCAGCAGAATCCGCAGTTGCGCGTTTTCCGACTCGAGATCGGTCAACCGCCCGAGACGCGCCCTGGCTTTGACGATTGCCAGTTCGAGCTCAGCTATGCGTTGCCCGGTTTCGGCGCGGTCGCGCCAGGATGTGGCTATTCGTCCGGCGCTGGAAAACGGCAGTTCGATGGCCCAGAAAATCGGTTCGACCAAGTGGCTGGCCACGGTTCTAAAGCGTTCGACGTACTGACCGCGATAGTCCAGTGCCATCATGGAGATGGCGAGCAGCGAGTAGAACATCAGGCGGGCGGTCCCGCCGATCGTATCGGATACCGTGCCGCCGGTGCCGAGACTTTTCACGACCCCGGGTGCGTGTCAGCGTTGCTCGAGCACGAGTTGTTCACCGTTTTTCCTGCTGCGATGTCGCCAGACCCTGGCGACCCCCCCGCGACGGAAGGATGGCAAACAATGCGGGTCGAGGAAAGAACGTTTTCGATCACGATCAATTCGGGAAGAAGAAGTCGCCGCGATTCTCGTCCATCATTTCAAGGGCACGGCCGCCGCCCCTGGCGACACATGTCAGCGGATCCTCGGCGATGATCACGGGCAGCCCGGTCTCCTCCATCAACAGCTTGTCGAGTTGCTTGAGCAGGGCACCGCCGCCGGTCAGCACGATGCCGGTTTCCGCGACGTCCGCACACAGCTCCGGCGGCGTCTGCTCCAGCGCGTTCTTGACGGCGCTGGTGATGCCCGAAAGCGGTTCGGAGAGCGCCTCGAGCACCTCGTTGGAATTCAGGGTGACCATCTTCGGCACGCCCTCGGCCAGGTTGCGTCCCGAGACTTCCATTTCACGGACCTCGTTGAGCGGGTAAGCGCAACCGATTTCGAGCTTGATGCGTTCGGCCGTGGCTTCGCCGATCAGCGTTCCGTACGAGCGCCGGACATAGTTGATGATGGCGTCGTCGAAGTGGTCGCCGCCGACGCGCACCGAGGCCGAATAGACGATGCCGTTGAGCGAAAGCACCGCAACCTCGGACGTGCCGCCGCCGATGTCCAGCACCATGGAGCCGCGGGCTTCATGAATCGGGATGCCGGCGCCGATGGCCGCAGCCATCGGCTCTTCTATAAGGAATACTTCGCGCGCACCGGCGCCTTCGGCCGATTCCTTGATGGCGCGCCGTTCGACCTGGGTGGACGAGCACGGTACGCAGACAAGAACGCGCGGGCTGGGCCGAAGGAAGCGCGACGAATGCACCTTCTTGATGAAATGCTGGAGCATCTGCTCGGTCATGTCGAAGTCGGCGATGACGCCGTCTTTCATTGGACGGACCGTGCGAATATTGCCCGGCGTGCGGCCCAGCATCTGCTTGGCTTCGATGCCGACCGAGGCCACGCTTTGAGGTCCGCCCGGGCCACGGTCCATTCGGATCGCGACGACCGAGGGCTCGTTGAGCACGATGCCCTGACCGCGCACGAAGATAAGCGTATTGGCCGTGCCCAGGTCGATGGACAGGTCGTTGGAAAATAAACCGCGCAGTCTTTTGAACATTAAAGGTGATGCCAGGCTGATATTGGATGAGGAACCGGTCGTCTCGGACCGATCATGACAGGCCGCTAGTGTATTACAACTGGTGTATTACGGCTGGTGGATTGCGGCCGATAAAACGTGCCGCAATTCCAGCCGGTCCGGCGGAGAGGGCGCGGATGCGCTCGATGTCATCCTTTCGATGCTGAATCGTGCGATTGGTTCAGAAAATTGCCGAATGGTCGACCGATCTAAATGGTCGAAATGCGCCAGGCGACCCAGATCAGTGAGAACAAGACGAGAAACAACAGGCCGGCCCACGCTGTCCAGTAAAGTATGGGTCCGGGTCTTGCTTCCGGCGGCGTATGCGAACCGGTCAACAGTTTCAGGTTCAGCCAGGCGATGATCGGCGCGGTCAGAAACGCAACCGTTGTGGTGAAATCGATCAGCAGCGTGAATTGCCGGCCGAACAGCGCAATGATGAGCCAGGCGCCCAGCATTGTCAGCAGCATGCCGCCAAGATAACGCGCACGATGCTTGCGCCTGCGGGTTTCGGCATTCGGATCAGCCAGTTCGATGACCGCTCGCAGGGCGCGGGGATAGGCGTCTGCGACCGCCAGGGTGGTCGACAACATCGCGGCCAATGCGGCAAAGGCGATCAGCGGTCGCGCCCACGTGCCAAGCGAGTCGGTATACATCGTGATCAACTGGGTTGAAAAGCCGACTGCCGAGCCGGCCGCTTCCTGCCCCCCGCCGTGCATGACCAGCGCGCCAAGCAGCATGAATGCCACGGCCAGTATCACGGCCCCGAGGTAGCCGAACCGGAAGTCGGCAGATGCGTGCGCAACGCTGGGAAGCGATCCGGTTTCCCGGGCGCGCTCGAGCGTCCAGAGCGAATGCCAGGCGGCGGCGTCCAGAGGGATTGGCATCCAGCCGAGCAGCGCAAGCGCAAAGGCGAGGCCGGCGCCTGACAGCAGCTGCGACTCTGAAAGTGGTACCCACAGGCTGGACCAGTCGGGTTGTTCGACGGCAGCCAGAATTACCGCAACGAGCGTTGCAAGTGATAGCACGGCCATAATGATCTTCATCAGAAAATCCAGGCCGCGGTAGTTGCCTATGGTGAGAACGAGCGCGCAGATCAGCAAGATGATGAATGCCAGCATTGCGACCGAAATGTCGAGTCCAAACAATGCGCCTGCCAGTCCGGCCGTCACGATCGTGACGCTTGCCAGCACAATGAACATTGTTGTCGCCGTCAGGAAAACGAACACGCTCAGCGGCCATCTGCCGAGCCTTTGGTAGCCCCGGATCATGTGTTCCCCGGTCGCGGCGGCATAGCGCGGGCCGAATTCCAGAAATGGGTATTTGAGGGCGCAGCCGACGAGCACCAGGCCCAGCAGTGTCAGGCCGTATTCGGCACCGGCCCGGGTTGATTGCACCAGGTGTGAAACGCCAACGGCGGCGCCGGCCATGAGAAGGCCTGGCCCGATTGCGTTGCGAAGGGTGGATGTTTCCAACTTGGATGTCTTTGTGGTATTCGTTCTGGTTATTGCTTGAAAGTATCGGCAAGCCGCGCTCGGGATTTCGACCGGGATCGGACCGAGCGTGACGCTTTTGGCCCGGCTTTTCGATCTGGCTCGACCGGACGGATCGAGTGTAAACCGTGCCGCGGGCGTATGTGCCGAAACGTGATTTCAAAAAAAGCTGCGCGCCGGCAAGAATTGATGTACGCTTGATTCCGCGAAAATAAGGGTCACAAACCGCGTAAATGCTTGCATTCCACCGATGGCTGTTCATATCATAGGTGGGCAGTCCGGTTGCCATAAGTAGCTAATCGGATGTGACCAAACTTAAAAATGACCGACAAGCCTAGCTTCGGGGAGAAAATCTGATGAAGTACCGCCTGATTCCGGCGTTCGCGCTGGTTGTAAGCATTCTTGCAGGTTGCGGGGGAAGTTCCAGTACCCCACGATCGGTACCGGCGCCGCCAACGGAAAATCCGGACGGCACCCCGACCACCGACGTCATCACTGCGAATTTCGACCCTGCCAGCGGCGTATTGCCGTTTCCAATCAACCTCCTGCTTTCCGGCAGCGGCGACCTGACCTTGAACATTCCGGTTGCCGATCCAACGGATTTCGGCGACCCGCAGGTGGCGCTCAACGCGCTGGATGGTTTCAGCACCGTCAGCCCCTGGACCTTCAGTTTCTCCGCTCCGGTCGACCCTTCCACCATTAACGGCGGCTCGGTCCGGCTGTTCCAGGTTCAATTCGTTTTCGGCACCATCGCTGTCCAGCAGGTCGTGACTGAACTCGTGCCGGGTCAGGATTATGTCGCCACGGTGGCCGGCACCGACCCGACAGGCCGAACGATAGCAATCGTGCCGCTCCGGCCGCTGGACGAAATGACCGGCTACATGGCCGTGGTCACCGACGCGGTACAGGATGCCGAAGGCAACCCGGCAACGCCGTCGCAGACCTATTTCCTTGCCAAGCGCACTGAACCGCTGGTAACCGAGGGCGGCGTCAGCACCGATCCCCTGCTGGACAACGCCACTGCACAGGCGCTCGAGCCGGTCCGGCAACTGGTCAACGCGCAGGAGTCGGCCGCCGAGGCCGTCGGCATCGCGCGCGACGACATCGTGCTGTCCTGGACGGCAACTACCCAGTCCATCACGCCGGTACTCAATGTCGTGCGGTCAACGTTGTCTGCAACCAGCTCGACGCTGGCGCCGACCGGTCTGACTACCGCCGACGTGCTTCCGCCGGGCGCGTCGCCGGGTATTGCCGACGTCTTCATCGGCGTGATCGAACTGCCGTACTTCCTGGGCGTGCCAAGCGCCGAGAATCCGACCGCGCCGCTGAATCAGTTCTGGGAAGCGTCTCCGGGCAACTACATTCCGCCGTTCGATACGCTTGGACTCGACCCGAGTTCCACCAACGTTACGGTCGCAAACCCCATCCCGGTCGAGCGTGCTCGGCAAACGGCGCCGGTGCTCGTGACGGTGCCAAACCAGTTCTCGGGCCAGGTCAAGCCGCCCGGCGGCTGGCCGGTGGTGATCTTCCAGCACGGCATTACCGGCAACCGGTCGCAGGCGCTGGCGCTGGCCGACACCATGGCTTCTATCGGCGTGGTGGTTGTCTCGATGGATCTGCCGCTGCACGGCATTACCCAGACCAACCCGATGGATCCGACGCAACCGCTGGCGGCACTGTATATCGGCAATACGCCATTCGGAGCAATTCCGGGGGCGACCGAGCGTACCTTCGATCTCGATCTCCAGGATAACGCCTCGGGCGCCCCGGGCCCCGACGGCCAGATCGATTCCTCCGGCGCCTTCTTCATCAATTTGCAGAGCCTGCTGACCGCGCGTGACAATCTGCGCCAGGGTCAGGTCGACCTGTCGACGCTGGCGTTGAACGTGCCGTTCATGGACATCGACGGTGATTCGGTTTCCGACTTCGACGGCTCGAGCATCAGCTTTGCCGGTCTGTCGCTGGGCTCCATCGTCGGGACCGGATTCCTGGCCGTCGAGCCGACCGTCAACACCGGGGTTCTTTCGGTGCCGGGTGGCGGCATTGCCAATCTTTTGGCGGCTTCGCCGACCTTCGGCCCGGTGATCCGCGCCGGATTGCAACAAGCGGGCGTCGAGCCCGATTCGCCGGAATTCTTCCAGTTCCTGGGCGCGGCCCAGCAGGTCGTCGATTCTGCCGACCCGATCAACTGGAGCGAGGTGGCTGTGCTGGACAACAGCATTCTGCTGCACGAGGTTATCGGCGATACCGTGGTACCGAATTCAGTGCCGGGCGCACCATTGTCGGGCACCGAGCCGATGATCCGGATCATGGGACTGGAATCGATTTCTGCCACCACGCAGAACGCCGCAGGCGTGCGTGCAGCGGTCAGGTTCAACCCGGGTTCCCACGGCTCGCTTCTCGATCCCAGCGCAAGTCCGGCGACCACGGCCGAGATGCAAGGGCAGGCAGCCAGCCTGATCGCAAGCGGCGGCACCACGGTGATCGTCAACGACGCGTCCGTAATTCAGACTGACTGAGCAAGGGAGAATTCGCAGCTATGAAAACTCAACAAAACACTTCAGGGCGCCCCGTGCTCCGTCCCTCGCTGCTTGCGGGTGCGATCGGAATGGCACTGGCCGCCGGCTCGGTTCAGGCACTGGATTTCAGCGGAAACGATTTCAGCCTGAGCATCGACACCCAGGTGTCCTACTCGGTCGGCGTTCGCGCCGAGGACCGGGACGACGACTTCGTCGGCAAGGCTGCCTTCAACCCGGCTATTTCGCTTCTGCCCATCGAGCAGCAGGTTGCCGCACCTGGCCGCTTCTCGAACAACTCCGACGACGGCAACCTCAACTTCGATTCCGGCGAGGCGATCTTCAGCCAGGCGCGAATCACATCGGAGCTGTCGTTCAGCTACAAGAACTACGGGGCCTTCATTCGCGGCAACTTCTTTCGCGACTTCAAGCTCGAGGAAATGAATCGCCTCAGCGGTGATACCAAGGACTTCGTGGGCCAGCGCGGACGGCTGCTGGATGCCTACGTGTACGGCGACTTCGATCTTGGCGGCAAGCTGTTTTCCGTTCGCGTCGGACGCCAGGTCGTCAGTTGGGGCGAAAGCACGTTCATCCCCGGCGGCTTGAGCGTGCTTAACCCGGTCGACGTCACTGCACTGCGTACGGCTGGCGCGGAGCTTCGAGACGCATTCATTCCGCTCGGCATGACCTGGGCATCGCTGGAACTCACGCCGAACCTTTCAGCCGAGGCGCTGGTGATGTTCGAATGGGATCGGGTCGAGCCGGAATCGCGCGGATCTTTCTTCTCGAGCAACGACTTTGCGGTCGACGGCGGCCAGTACGCAATGCTGGGCTTCGGTCTGTTTCCGGATGACCCGCTGAACCTGCCCGGTTGCGGCGTCGACCCGACGCCGATCGGCTGTTTTCCGCAAGGGGCCCTGCCGCGTGCCAACGATGATCGTCCGGGCGACAGCGGCTCTGCACCGCAGCTCACGGGCGAGTTCGGCGTCTCGCTGCGCTACTACGCACCTTGGCTGAACGATACGGAATTCGGCCTGTTCTACCTGCACTATCACAGCCGGCTTCCGTTGATCAGCGGTACCGCTGTGACCAACACCGACACCGGCTCCGGCCGTTATAACATCGCCTATCCTGAAGATATCGACGTCATTGCCGGTAGTTTCAATACGACGATCTTCGACAGCAAATGGGCCTGGCAGGGCGAAGTGAGTTACAGCCCCAATCTACCGCTGCAGATCGACGATGTCGAAGTGCTGTTCGCGGGTCTGTCGCCGCTTAATGCCGTGATTCCCGAGCCGGCGCTGCGTTTCCGCAGCCAACTGGGCAATTTTGCGCCGGGTGAGGATATTCAAGGCTTCCTGCGCCGCGATGTTTCCCGGGCTCAGATGACCTTCACCCGATTGACAGGCCCGGTGCGCTGGCTGCGTGCCAATGACGTCGCGCTCGTCGGCGAGATCGGCGCCCAGCATGTCTGGGATCTTCCCGACCCCTCCGAGCTTCGCTTCAACGGCCCGGGCACGGATACCGGCGGCGGCATGGGCAACCGGCTCAACGGCGGCGACCTGCGCAACCCGGTAACCACTGAAGATGGATTCGCGACCTCGTTCAGCTGGGGCTACCGCCTCGTGATTGCGCCAACATACAACTCGTTCCTGGGTACGGCCTGGAACTTCGGTCCACGGGTGGCATTCAACCACGACGTGACCGGCGTATCCCCGGGTCCCGGCGGCAACTTCATCGAGGATCGCAAGTCGCTGACGCTCGCAGCAAGCTTTACTCGATTGAATAACCTGCAACTCCAGTTCGGCTACACGAACTTCTTTGGTGGCGGCAAAAACAATCTGTTGCTCGATCGGGACTTCGTCTCTGCATCGGTCAGCTACTCGTTCTAATCCGGAGGAACTCATGTCCATTCAATCGAACCAGAAAATCCTGAGGCTGCTTGCCGCGGCCCTGTTCGCGCTTGCTCTGGCAGCTTGCGGTTCATCTCCGGTGAGCGAAGATGCAGATGCTCCGCAGGCCGAAGCCGACTCGCAGGAACAAGCCGCAGCACAAGCCGAAGCGCGTGCAGAAGCGCGTGCAGAAGCCGAGCGTCAAGCCGCCGCCGAAAGGGCCGAAGCCGAACGTCGGGCCGCCCAGGCAGAAGCCGAACGTCAGGCTGCAGAAGCCGCCGCCCAGGCCGAACGGGAAGCTGCCGAGGCCGCTGAGCGT
>DATGCS010000249.1:0-3867 GCA_035311685.1 Wenzhouxiangellaceae bacterium | reverse complement strand
GCCAACTGGGAGGTCAAGTTCGAGGAACCGGTCACCACCAGCTACCGCAATATCGACGTGTACAAGCTCACCACCTGGACCCAGGGCCCGGTGATGCTGCAGGCGCTCAACATCCTGGAAGGCTTCGACCTCAAGGCCATGGGCTACAACTCTGCGCGCTACATTCACACGCTTTACCAGGCCATGAACCTGGCTTTCGCCGACCGCGATTTCTACTATGGCGATCCAGACTTCCCGCCCGCCGAACCGGTGGCGGGCCTGCTCGCGAAAGGATACGCGGCGATGCGGCGTGAACTGATCCCGGACGATCGAAACCTGACCGACTACCTGCCCGGCGACCCGTACCTTTTCCAGGAGGGCGTGAATCCGTTCGAGGAACTGCGACAGAACTGGCAGCTCAATCCACCCGAAGCCGAAGCAACCGGTGAGGAGGGCTTCCAGCAGGCCGGTGTGATGACCGCCGACGAAGCGTTCCGCGCCGGGACGACTGCCATCCAGGCCGCCGACGCCGACGGCTGGGTGGTCTCGGTCACGCCTTCGGGCGGCTGGGTGCCTGCTTTCATCGCCGGCGAGTCGGGTATCGGGCTCAGCCAGCGCATGCAGAGCTTCGTGCTCGACGAGGCGCTGAACCCGTACAACGTGGTTGCGCCCGGCAAGCGCCCGCGCGTGACGCTGACCCCGTCCATGGCGATCAGGGACGGCAGGCCGCTGATGGCCTTCTCGGTACAGGGCGGCGACACCCAGGACCAGAATCTGCTCCAGTTCTTTCTCGCCATGGTCGAATGGGGCAAGAACGTGCAGCAGGCCAGTGAAGGCCACGGCAACATCATGAGCTACCAGATGCAGAGCTCGTTCGGCGCCCACCAGGCCGAACCGGGCCGCCTGCAGGTGCCGGCCGACCACGTCACGCCCTACTCCATCGAGCAACTGGAAAAGATGGGCTACGACGTCGAAGTCGTCGACCGCGTCTACAACCCCACCCAGGCGATCTGGTTCGACTGGGAAAACGGCACGATGCAGGGTGGTGCGAGTGATTATGGCGAGGATTACGGCATCGCCTGGTAGTCAACCACTGATAGCTACTGCGCACGCGCCTGCCGGCGTCCGGCGGTGCTCGGAATCCTCATGTACAACTACGTACATTGCGGTTCCTGTGCTCCGGCGGCCACCGCCAGCCACGCGCTCGCTACGCTCTCAGCGGCTGACTGGATACCTGGCCGGCCCCGCAGCTGCCGCGTTTTGCTCGGTCGCGGAACGCCCCGTCTAGGGGCCTGACGGCGCCTCGCGACGAGCGGATGGTAAACAAGATGGGCTGACCACTCAGAACTACTGCGCGCGCGCCTGGCACGAACGACGATCAGCGACGAATGTGACTGGCCAGTATTTCGACTCCGCGCCGGATGTCGTCCGGCGGGGCAGCCGTGAAACAGATTCGGATATGCGTCGGGTACGGCCCGAAACTCGATCCCGGGGCGACCAGTACGCCGGCTTCGGCCAGGTCGCCGAGGAAACCGTCCAGCCCTCGGTCGTCCAGGGCGCCCGACACGTCGGGAAACAGAAAGGTGCTGCCTTTCGGTGTCGGCAGTCCCAGGGCCTCGGCGGCATGGCGGCCCAGCTCGGCATACTTTTCCCGCGCCGCATCCACCCACGGCTGCCCCGCCCCGTTCAGCGCGTTCAGCGCCGCGCGCTGGGACGCTGAACAGGCCGAGTAGTTGATGTTGGTGACGATGCGCTTGATCGCGCCGATAGCCTCTTCGGGGCCGGTCAGGTAGCCGCAGCGGTTGCCGGCCATTCCGAAGGCTTTCGAAAAGCTGTGCACTGAGATGGTGTTGGCCGGCGCCAGCGAGCGCGTGTAGACATGCTCGCCTTCGTAGACGTAATCCTCGTAGACGTCGTCGGAAAAGATCCAAAGGTCGTGTTCCCGCGCCCAGTCGGTCAGCGCTCCCAGCCATTGGCGATCCAGCAGCCTGCCGGTGGGGTTGTGCGGTGTGTTCCAGTAAACGGCCACCGTTCGCTCGGTACGGTACTTCTCGAAACAGGCCACCGCTTCCTCGGCCGTTTGGGCCTCGGTCATCACCGGCACATCGATCGGATTGGCGTGGAACGCCCGCACGCTGCCGGCGATCAGCGGCCAGTAAGGCGCGGCCAGGAGTACGTCCTCACCCGGCGCGACCAGCGCCGAGACCGCCGCGGCAAGGCCGGCCGTGGCGCCGGCGGTCACCACCACCTGCGGCTGCTCTGTCGCGACCCCGCTGCGCTCGCCATGCACCTCGGCGATACGGTCGCGCAATTCGGGATATCCGGGTACCGGCGAATACCGATGCAAGCCTGGATAGGCGGCGACGTCCAGATCCTGCATTCGGCAGCCTTCGGCCGGATCCATCCAGGTATCGCCAATGTGAAGCGGCACCGGCGGCCGCCCCGATGCGGGCTTGCGCGCGAGGCCGGAATAGACCGCGCCGCGCACGGCTTGCACAGCGGGCGAGATGGCTGGACATTTCGGCATGATTGGAGAATCCGCTTGAATCGTGTTCCACCGTATATCACACGGCGGAGCGGTGCCGGACAGCCGGCCGTCCCCTGCCCTCACTGCGAACCCGCTAAAATGCAAGCAATTCTCATCAAGGCTGCCTCGACAGGTACTGGATGACCTCGAATTTCGTCAAGATCGTTGAAGTCGGGCCGCGCGACGGGCTGCAGGACGAGTCGCGTTACGTGCCGGTGGAAACAAAGCTGAAGCTGATCCACCGATTGGCCGATTGCGGGTTGCCTGTGGTCGAGGCCACCAGCTTCGTCTCGCCTCGATGGGTACCGCAGCTCGCCGACGCAGCCGAGGTCATGGCGGGCCTGAAGCGCAAGCCGGGCGTGCATTATCCGGTGCTGGTGCCCAATGAAAAAGGATACGAGCGCGCCCGCGCGGCCGGTGCCGACGAGGTGGCCGTCTTTTCCGCGGCGTCGGAGGCCTTCAATCGAAAGAACATCAACTGCACCATCGACGAATCGTTCGAGCGCTTCCGGCCGGTGATCGAGCAAGCCAGCGCCGACGGCATTCGCGTGCGCGGCTACATTTCGTGCGTACTGGGCTGTCCGTACCAGGGCGAAGTGCCGATTTCGGACGTGGTGCGGGTCGTCGAGGCGCTGTCCGAGGCCGGCTGTGACGAAATATCGCTGGGCGACACCATTGGCGTCGGGACGCCGGAGAAAACCGGTGCCATGCTGGACGCCGTCCTGGGCTCGGTACCCGCCGCGAAGCTCGCGGTGCACCTGCACGACACCTACGGACAGGCGCTGGCGAATATCCTGGTGAGTCTCGACAAGGGACTTCGCATCGTCGACAGTTCGGTAGCGGGTCTCGGCGGCTGCCCCTACGCCCGCGGCGCCACCGGCAATGTCGCTACCGAGGATGTCGTCTACATGCTTGAAGGCATGGGCATGCAGACCGGGGTGGATCTGAAAGCGCTGTCGCGGGCCGGGAACTGGATCGCCGGCAAGCTCGGACGTCCTGGTTCGCGCGCCGGCACGGCGATCTACAACAAGTGTTTTGCCGACTGACAATCGCGCACCGACCAATGCCAATGCCGGAATTACCGATGCAACCGGCCGGCCGCAATGGACGAATATCAAATCCTTTCAGGAGTTGTAACCGATCATGGAGTTTTCGAATATCAGGGCAATCGTCACCGGCGGCGTGTCCGGACTGGGTCTGGCGGTGGCCAGGCGCTTTACCGCCGGCGGCGGCAGGCTGGCGCTGTTCGACGTCAATGCCGACCAGGCCGAAGCCGCGATTGCCGAACTGGGCGCGGACAACGCGAAGTTCTTTCTGACCGACGTCAGCGACGAACGGAACGTCAGCGAGTCGGTCGCCGC
>DATGCS010000248.1:0-4862 GCA_035311685.1 Wenzhouxiangellaceae bacterium | reverse complement strand
TCGCGCGCCGAGCTGCTGGAACTCAGGCGCGAGCACGAGGTTGTCGAGGAAGGCCATCGCCTGCTCGACGAGCGCCGCGTGCTGCTGGCGCGCGAACTGCTGGCCCGGCTGAAGGCCTTCGATCAACGCTTCGAGGCGTTTGCAGATTGTGAAAAACAAGCGCACGCCGCGCTTGCCGATGCGACCGAGCGCATGGGGCTGGAGCAACTGGAGGTCTACCCGCCGCTGGATCTTTCCGGGCTGGAGACGGTTCGCGAGACGGCAAGGTTCATCGGCATCACGTTCGACGGCGTCCGGCTTGCCGAGCTGCCGGAGCCGAAACGCGAACGTGACCCGGTTTTCGAATTCGACCAGGCCGAAACCGCCGCCGGAAAGTTTGCCGGCCTGCTCGAAGAAGCCGTGGGCCTGGCCGCCGACATCGCCCAGCTGCTCAAGCTCGAAGCCGAATACCGGCGCACCCAGCGCCGTGTCCGCGCGCTGGAAAAGATTCTGCTGCCCGAACTGGAGGCCGAGCAGAAGGTGCTGGAAAATGCGCTCGAGGAGTTGGAGATCGAGGAGGCGGTGCGGGTTCGGTTGGCGGCGAAGGGGTGAATCGGAGTTTTCAGTTTTAGGTTTTAGGTGTTAGGTGTTAGGTAAAGACGACGGTGGTTTAGGCAATCAAGGGAAGTTTTCAGTTTAGTTTCAAAAAGCCGCTGGACCCCGTCCCGGATCAAGTCCGGGATGACGTTGCTCGGGGGCCGGGGCGACGGAAAAGCCGTCGGTTTTAGGTTTTAGGAAATCCGGGTTTGGTTTTCGTAGCCTGGATAAGCGAAGCGCATCCGGGGGATGGTGGGTTAGGAAGGCTGACGACGCCTCGCGACGAACGGGTGGTGGACAAGGCGGGGTGGAATCTGTGGTTTACGCTTTACGGTTGCGCGGTTTACGCGGGCGGAGAGGGCTGGTCGTTGGTTTTGTGGGAGGCCCATCCTGGGCCGATGTTCCCGTTCTGATCGGGGCTGGAAGCCCCTTGCATGTTCTTCCACGCAGGGTAAAGGTGGCCGTGGAAGGTTGGCCCCGGGTGCGCTTCGCTTACCCGGGTTTTGAAACCATCGCCCAGGCAAGCTCCCACACCTGTGAGCAGGTAACGGAATCGAATCCAGCCGAGCGCCGGCTACGGGTGTGGGAGCTTGCCTTGCAAGCGATTCCTTTTCAGGTCTGCCGGCGGTTGGTCGTACGAAGGCATTCCAGCCGCGAGGGGGCGGCCGATCGGGGCAGGATGCGCCTCCCACATAACCTTTCCAATGCGCCCAAGCTCGATGCAGATTTCGGAAGCGCCCGTACCCGTCGAACGCTACCCGACCACTAACTTCCGACCACCGCTACCCTGTTCGCGTAAACCCTAAACCCTAAACCCTAAACCGCGCCCCACACCAACAACCAACAACCCTTTCCTCGCCTAAAACCTAAAACCTAAAACCGCCGCGCTCAAGCGGCGATCATCCCTACCGCCCGCTTGACCTCATCCAGCCCGCATGCCCGCCGAACGAAGATTTCGCGCGCCGGCCGGGCGAAGCGCATGGCGGTGAAGCCGGCGCCGAGGGCGTGTTTGCCGAGTTCGCCGAGGGTGCGGGTTTCGTTGATGGCGTGGATGCCGCCGGCGACCAGGACCGAGTCGGACCAGCGGCGGCGGGAGTAGCGGGCCAGGCGGTCGGTGGGTTCGTCCCTGGTCTGCTGCCAGCCGTCCAGCGCCTCGATCAGCGCGGCGACGTCGGCCAGGCCGAGGTTGAGGCCCTGGCCGGCCAGCGGGTGGACGCTTCTGGCGGCGTCGCCAAGCAATGCAATTCGCCCCGAAGCCAGCGGTTTGGACTGGCGGCGGACCAGAGGCAGGGCGTGGCGCTCGCCGGTGGCGGTGAACGCGCCGAAAGGGGGTTCCTCGCAGTGTTCGGCCAGTGTCTCGAGAAATTCGTCGTCGCCCAGTTCCATGAGCTTGTCGGCCTCGTCGTCGTGCACCGACCAGACCAAGGAAGACCTTCCCTCCGGCAGCGGCAGCAGGGCCAGCGGGCCAAGGTCGGTAAAGCGCTGCCAGGCGGTGCCGGGATTGGCCTGCTCGGTGTCCAGATGCGCGACGATCGCGCGCTGGTTGTAGTGGTGCGCGGTGACGCCGATACCGGCCGCAGCGCGTACCCGGCTCTTCGCGCCGTCGGCGCCGAGCAGCATCCGGCCCGTCAGAATCTGCCCGTCCTCCAATTCAACCGAAACCTCGTTTTCATCGATGCGAATGTCCTGCACGTCGGCCGGCGCGCAGACCGAAATGCGCCGGCGTTTTTTCAGTTCCTGCCACAGCGCCTGGTCGAGCTCCGGCAGTTCTGCGATCCAGCCCAGCGCGGCCAGGCCGTGCTCGGTGGCGCGGAAATGAACCTTGCCCCGGCCGGCGACGACCTGCATGTCGGAATACGCGGCGATGCGCGCCGGGCGCACGTGTCGCCAGGCATCGAGGGCTTCGAGCAGGCGCTTGGAGCCTGGACTGACCGCGACCACGCGCGGATCCATCGGCGCGTCGGAGAGACGCTCTTCGGGCTGCTTGCGGTCGATCAGCGCGACCTCGCGGCCGGTGCGCGCCAGCGCCAGCGCCGCCGCGGCGCCGACCGTGCCGCCGCCGATGATCAGTGCGTCGAAAATTTCGGTGTCAGGCATTTGTCGTCAGATCTCCCGGGCGAGTTTCGATATCGGTTCGCGAAAGCCCATGGCCGAGGTGACCAGGCGGCGCTTGAGGCCGGGCAGCAGCGCGTGCGCGGTCAGCCCGAGACCGGTGCCGACGCGAAACGGCAGGCTGGGGTTGGTGAAGGCGCGCGCCAGCGTGTCGGTGTAGCGCACGGTGTCGGCCTGGTCGGCCTTGCGCGCCTGGACGTAGCGCGCCATCCAGACCGGCGCGCCGGGATCGTGCGCGTCGGCCAGCACGTCGATCAGCCCGGCGACGTCGCGCAGGCCCAGGTTGAAGCCCTGGGCCGAGACCGGGTGAACGGTATTGGCCGCGTTGCCGATGCACACCACGCGCTTGCCGATGGGGACCGGTGTGCGCAGCAGTTTCAGCGGGTAGCGGGCGCGTTTGCCGGGATGCGAGAAACGGCGAAAGCCGATCGCCGCGCGTTGCTCGAGCCGGGCGATCAGTTCGTCGTCGTCGAATTCCATCGCTTCCTCGATGCGATCGGAGGAATCGATCCAGACGACGCCGAAGCGGCCTTCGGGCTGCGGCAGGAAGGCCAGCGGCCCGGCCGGTGTAAAGCGCTCGTGCGCGGTGTCGTTCGACGCCCGATTGCCATTTGTCCGGGCCATGACGTTGAAGATCATCGCGGACTGATGATAATCGTGCAGCGTCGAGGCGATGCCGGCGGACTGGCGAACGTTCGAGCCGGTGCCGTCGGCGGCAACCAGCAGCCAGGTCCGGATCCGGGTGCCGGACGCCAGTCGGATCGAGACCTCTTGTTTGTCGTCGTCGACCTGGAAGGTCTCCAGGCGCTCGGGGCAGTACTCGGTGATGCCGTCGGTTTCGTCCAGGCAGGTCAGCAGCCGGTTGCCAAGCTCGCGCGCGACGACCACCGCGCCGAAATGGTCGATGCCGTGTTCGGCGGCGTCGAGGCGCACGTGGCCGAAGCCGTGGGCGCGGGTGACGTCGATATGACGGATCGGACAGCGCGGCAGGCTGTCGTCGAGAATCCCGAGGCTGGTCAGGATATTCAGCGAGGCGCGGTTGATCACCAGGGTGCGATCGTCGTAGCTCGGCTGGTGGTCGGCGCTGCGGTCGATGGCCTCGATGATCGCCACGTCGAATCCGGCGCGGGCCAGCCCCACGGCCAGCGATGCGCCGGCCATGCCGCCGCCGGCGATGACGATGTCGTGTTCGTGCGACGTATCCATCAAGGAATCCTGGCTCATGACTGCATCAGTGCCTCGATGTCGTCGGCCGACGCCGGCACGCCTTCGGTCAGATTTTCCGGGTCGCCGTCGGTCACGCGGATATCGTCTTCGATGCGCACGCCGATGTTGCGGAACTCTGCCGGGATGTCTTCATCGTCGCCGATGTAAAGCGCCGGCTCGACGGTGGTGACCATGTTCTTTTCCAGCATCCGGGAGTGCCCCTCGATGCGGTAGTCGCCCACGTCGTGCACGTCCAGGCCGAGCCAGTGTCCGGTCTTGTGCATGTAGAAACGCTTGTAGTTTTCCTGCTCGAGGTTTTCTGCGAGCGTTCCGGACAGCAGGCCGAGCTCGATCAGGCCTTCGGTGAGCACGCGGCAGGCGGCTTCATGGATGTCGTCGAACGCGTTGCCCGGCCGGGCCTTGTCGATCGCGGCGCGCTGCGCGGCCAGCACCAGGTCGTGGATCTTGCGCTGGGCCGGCGTGAACCGCCCGGCGACCGGGAAGGTGCGCGAGATGTCGGCGGCATAGCCGTCGTATTCACAGCCGGCGTCGATCAGCACCAGACCGTCGTCGGGCAGCGGCTGGTCGTTGGCGACGTAGTGCAGCACCAGCGCGTTGCGGCCGCCGGCAACGATCGGCAGGTAGGCCGGCGGGCAGCCGTTGCGCGTGAATTCGTGCATCAGTTCGGCGGTCAGATCCGGCTCGCCCAGACCGGGGCGGCAGACCTGCATCGCGCGGCGGTGCGCGGCGGCCGATATCTTTGCCGCCCGGCGCATCGCTCTGATTTCTTCGGAAGACTTGAGCAGCCTGAGTTCGTGCAATACGTGGTCGAGCGCGATGAATTCTTCCGGACCGCGTGCGTTGCGCTTGAGCTTGCGGAGCTGGTTGCGCCAGCCGATCACCTGCCGGTCGAAGGCCGGATCGCGGCCCACCGAGTGGTAGATGTGATCGCGGTCTTCCATCAGGCC
>DATGCS010000247.1:0-9894 GCA_035311685.1 Wenzhouxiangellaceae bacterium | reverse complement strand
GGTCCAGACCAGATCGTATACGCTTTCCACGCCCTGAATATACATCGCCAGCCGCTCCAGACCATACGTGATCTCGCCCATCACCGGCCGGCATTCCAGCCCGCCTGCCTGCTGGAAATACGTGAACTGGGTGACTTCCATGCCGTTGAGCCAGACCTCCCAGCCAAGCCCCCATGCGCCCAGTGTCGGCGATTCCCAGTTGTCCTCGACGAACCGGATATCGTGAATTTTCGGATCGATACCGACCGCCTCCAGCGAGCCCAGGTACAACTCCTGAAAATCCAGCGGCGATGGTTTCATGACCACCTGATACTGGTAGTAATGCTGAAGGCGGTTGGGGTTTTCTCCGTAGCGCCCGTCGGTCGGCCTGCGACAGGGTTGCAGGTAGGCCGCATTCCACGGCTCCGGTCCGATCGATCGCAGGAATGTTGCCGGATGGAAGGTGCCGGCACCCACTTCGAGATCCAGTGGCGCGGTCAACACACAACCGCGAGCGGCCCAGTAGTCATCCAGCGCGCGAATGAAATCCTGAAAATTCACGGGTTTGAGCCCAAAAAGTGCGAAGCCGCAAGTATACCTTTCGGTGCCCGCCGGGGTCAGCAGGCCCGCGCTGCAGTGGCCGATGAACAGAAGAGCATTAGCATTTCGATATGTAATCGGTTTAATATTGACGAGAAGGCGTAGCGCCGAACCGGGAGCAGGACCCTTTTTCGACGGTTCCAGGCGGTAATCGCATGCCGTTGTGGCTGCAGCGTCGGGACCCGATTTGAATGACAGTATCGTCCAAAGTCCTCGAACCCCATATATTGAACGCCCTGTTGGATCGGGCAACCGTTTCGGTCTGGATCATCGACGAGACCGAAACGATCCTGTTCGCAAACAGTGCCGCTTCGGAACTCAGCGGTCATGCGCCCGATGAACTCGTTGGACGACCGATCAGCCTGCTCATGGCGCCCCGGCTCGCTGCCGCGCATGCAGGCTATATCCGCGAATTTCTGGAGCGCGGGGGCGAGTCGCAAATTCTCGGTCACGTGCGCGAGTTCGAGATGGTCCAGCGAAACGGGAACAGGGTGTCGATCGAACTGAAGGCCTTTGCCCTGCCCGGAACACTTAACGGCAAGCGCCTTTTCAGCGCATTCATCAGCGACAACACCGCGCACAAAAACGTGGAAGCGGAAATGGCGTTCATGGCCCGGAAGGATTGCCTTACCGGCTGCCTGAATCGCCTGGGTTTCATGGAGCGCGCCCGGACGGAACTATCGCGCGCCGGGCGCAACGGCCATCCTCTTTCGCTGATCGTCATGGATCTCGATCACTTCAAGCGGATCAATGACACGCATGGCCACCGGGGCGGCGACACGATCCTGGCCCACCTGCTCCCAACGCTGGCAGACGCACTGCGCGCGCACGACGTGTTCGGACGCGTCGGCGGCGAGGAATTCTTCATTCTTCTCCCGGAAACCGGAATAGCAGAGGCGGCGGCTGTCGCCGAGCGGTTACGCAAGGCGCTGGAAAGTCGGACCTTTTTATGCAACGGGACGAGCGTGCCGGTTACCGCCAGTCTGGGGTGCGCAAGCCTGCGCGCAGACGACGATCTCGACCGCCTGATTCAGCGTGCCGACCGCCGGATGTACCTGGCCAAGAATGCCGGACGCAACCGCGTCGTGGCGGCCGACACCTCCTTCACTTGAAAGGACTCCGATGATCAGGACGCGCCGCGCCGCAAATCACCGGGGCAGCCAAGACACCCGGATGCTGAACAGTTTTCTAATCCGGAAATCGGCCGGCTATCGTCTCAGCGTGTTCATGTCGATGACGAATCGGTAGCGAACGTCGGACTTCTGCATCCGGTCATAGGCCTCGTTGATGTTGCGGATGTCGAGCATTTCGATATCGCAGACGATGTTGTGTTCGGCGCAGAAATCGAGCATGGCCTGGGTTTCGGGCAGGCCCCCGATCAGCGAACCGGCCACGCTTCTCCGACGAAACACGACGGCTGCGGCATTCAGCGGCGGTTCGATCGGCTCGAGCAGACCGACCAGGATCAGGGTGCCGCTGTGCTTGAGCGCATTCACGTACGGATTGAGGTCGTGCTGAACCGGTACCGTGTCGAGAATGTAATCGAACGTGCTTGCAACGGCTTCCATCTGGTCGTTATCTGTCGATATCACGACGTTATGCGCGCCCTGCTTCAGCGCTTCTTCGCGCTTGCCTTCCGAGCGCGTGAACAGGGTGACCTCAGCCCCCATGGCGCGCGCGAACTTCACGCCCATGTGCCCCAGGCCGCCCATGCCGACCACCGCGACCTTGTCGCCTTCGGCCACGCCGAAGTGTTTCAGCGGTGAGTAGGTGGTAATGCCGGCGCACAGCAGCGGCGCCGCCGCGGCCGCATCCAGCTTCTCAGGCATTCTGAGCACGAACCGCTCGCTGACGACGATGGCTTCGGAATAGCCGCCGAAAGTCACCGAACCGTCGTGGCGGTCTTCGCCGTTGTAGGTCCCGGTGAACCCGGCTTCGCAGTATTGCTCCAGGCCTTCGTCGCAGGCCGAACACTCGCGACACGAATCCACCAGGCAGCCCACCCCCACCCGGTCGCCGGGTTTGAAGTTCTCTACCGAATCGCCGACCGCGGTCACCGTGCCCACGATCTCGTGACCGGGCACCACCGGATATACGGTAAACCCCCAGTCGTTATAAGCAAAATGAAGGTCGCTGTGGCAGATGCCGCAGTAGTCGATTCGGATCGCGACGTCGTCCGGGCGCGGCGCGCGTCTCTCGATCGAAAGAGGGGCAATCCCCGAGGTTTCAGACTCTGCACCGTAGGCTTTTATGGTCTGCATGGTTCGACTCCTGTCATTTGCTTGATAAGACGATCATTATGCAGGTGCGGGGCTGATGCAGGTGCACACGGAAAGGTTTTGTGTTCTGATTGAATGGCGCCTGTACCGCCTGCCGGCATTTTCCACCAACAACCGACCAAAGCGCCCCCTATGCAGAAACCAGAACTCATCATCATCAAGACCGGACAGGCCGTACCCGAGGCACGTGAAGATGGTCGCGATTTCGAACACTGGTTTGCCGATGGCCTGGGGTCCGACCTTTTCGACTTCCGCACCTTGCGGGTCGATCATGGCGATGTGTTGCCGCCAGTAGAAACGCTGGATCATCCGCCGGCCATCCTGGTGACCGGTTCGCCTTCCATGGTTAGCGAAAGACTGGACTGGTCGGAACGAACCGCGGAATGGCTGGCCGGAGCACACGCCGCCGGCCTGCCGATTCTCGGTGTCTGCTACGGCCACCAGCTTCTCGCCCACGCGCTGGGCGGCCAGGTCGGGGCCAATCCGAACGGCCGGAAAATGGGCCGGGTCACGGTGGCGTTTTCCAATGCCGAGGAGCCATTGACCGGCCCTTTCGCAGCTCAGTCCGCGTTCAACCTCAGCCACGTGGAAGTGGTTCTGACGCCGCCGGCGGATGCTCGCATCATCGGCACTGCCGCACACGATCCACACCACGCGCTCCACTTCGGCAATCTGACCTGGGGCGTGCAGTTTCATCCCGAATTCGATCGCGGCATCATGCAGTCCTACATCGAGGCTCGGGCTGAAGCGCTCGAGGCCGAGGGCCAGGAGCCGGCCTGTCTGGTTGCCGGGCTGGACGAGAATCCGAACGGGCGCCCCTTGCTCGCACGCTTCGCCGAGCTCGCACTGGCCGCAATCGACGGCACGCATCAGCAATGAAGCTGGGCGTCCTCGCGCTACTGGCTTGCCTGCCGGCCATCGCCGGCGGCGATGTGGTCCGCATACACGACCTGGCCCCGGACGAACTGGCCGCGCTTCGCGACCGCCATGATTTCTGGGGCGTCGACTGGCGCGAAGGCTATGCGGTATTCGATCTTGATCCGGTCCAGCGCCGGCGGCTGGAACAGGCCGGGTTTCACGTCACAACCGATATTGCCCGCACCCGGGAGCTGGAGGACTGGCGGGCCGCCGTTGATCGCACCCCGCTCCAGCGCGGCGCGGACGCCATCCCCGGGTTTGCATGCTACCGGACCGTTCAAACTACCCATTCCGCGCTGGCCGGATTGGCGCTGATCTACCCCGATAGAGCCTCGTGGCTCGATATCGGCGACACCTGGCAGGCCGGCGCCGGAAGCGAGCCGGGGGGATCGGTGTTTGCGCTGGTGATTACCAACAAGAACTCGCCTTACGCCAAATCGCCGCTGGTGATCATCGCTGCTCAGCACGCGCGCGAGTTGGCCACCGCGGAAATCGCAACCCGGTTCGCCGAACTTCTGCTCGAAAACCCTGACGCTGATCCGGATATCGCATGGCTGCTGGATCACCGCGAAATCCACATCATCGCCCAGGCCAATCCGGACGGGCGGCGGCAGGTTGAGGCCGGTGCGTCGCTATGGCGCAAGAACCACAACGAATCCGCATGCCCGCTCGGCAACCTGTCCTTCACCTGGCCCGGCATCGACTTGAATCGAAACAGCAGTTTTCTGTGGGGCGAATTTTCTTCCGGCAATCCATGCGACCAGACCTACCGCGGGCCTGTTTCGGCCTCCGAGCCCGAAACCCAGGCCATGCAGAACTATCTGGCTTCGGTGTTCAACGCCCAGCGACCGGCAAGCGACCTGATCAGCCCGGCGCCGGGCGACGCCGAGGGCGTGTTCATTTCGCTCCACTCGTTTTCCGAAATGGTGCTGTTTCCGTGGGAGGGCCTGGGCGGGCAGAACGAAAACAACGCACCCAACCATGACGGCCTCGCTATCCTGGGACGTCGTTTCGGATTCCTCAACGATTACGCCGTCGGTCGCTGGCAGCTTCTGGGCCCGGCCGGCGGCACACTGGTCGACTATGCCTACGGCGAATTCGGCGTGGCTGCCTATACTTTCGAGGTCGGGACCAGCTTCACCCAATCCTGCGCCACTTTCGAGTCCACGGTGTGGCCCGATAACCGGGACGCCCTGCTGCTGGCGACCAAGGCGGCACGCCGACCGTACCAGGCACCGTCCGGACCGGAGATCATCGCGCTTCAAGCCGAGTTTTCCACTGGCGCGATGCGGGTTTCCGGCACGGCAGACGACACGCGCTACTTTAACGGCGGCGTTACCGAGCCGCCGGCCGACCCGGTCTCCAACATAGTGGAATTGCGCGTCTCGCCCGGCCTTCCAGAACACCTCGCGAACGTCACCCGGGTGTTCCCGGTCAACGTGCCGGCCGACCAGATCAGCTTCGATGTCGTGCTGCCGACGCCATTCCCGGCCGAAGGCGTGTTATTCGTAACCGCCGTGGACGATTCCGGCCGGGCCGGTTTGCCGCGCGTTGTCGCATACTCGGATTTGATCCATGCCAATGGCTTCGAGCCCGAAACGCCTTAGGCTTTGCTTATAAGCAAGTAAATGGCCAGATCAAAGGCAGGTGACCGATGAATTCGAACGCCGACATACCCGTTCTGCGCTTTCTCGGCGCCACCGGCACCGTGACCGGGTCGAAATTCCTGCTCGAGGTGCAAGGTCGAAAGATCCTGATCGACTGCGGTCTGTTCCAGGGCTACAAGCAGCTTCGCGAGCGCAACTGGAAGCCGCTGCCGGTCAGTCCCGCGGACATCGATTGCGTGGTGCTCACCCATGCCCATCTCGACCATTCCGGTTACCTCCCGCTGCTGGCGAAAAACGGCTTCGACGGGCCGGTGTACGCAACTTCGGCCACGCGCGACCTGTGCCGCTACCTGCTGCCGGATTCGGGCTTCATCCACGAAAAGGACGCCGCATTCGCCAATCGCAAGGGATTCTCGAAGCACCATCCCGCGCGGCCGCTTTACACGCGCGAGGATGCGCTGCACTGCCTGAAACTGTTTCGCGATCTGGAATTCCACCAGGCCACCCGCCTGTTCGACGACATCGAAGTCACCTGCACCCGTGCCGGCCATATCCCGGGCGCGGCCAGCCTGCTGTTCGAGGTCGACGCTATGCGGCTGCTGGTCAGCGGCGACCTGGGCCATGCCGACAGCGCCATCATCCCGCCGCCCGACCCGATTCCGGCCGCCGACTACCTGCTGGTGGAATCCACCTACGGCAACCGCAAGCGCAACCACACCGATCCGGAAGACGCATTGGCCGAGATCGTCGGCGAGACCGCCGCACGCGGCGGCACCGTCATCGTGCCGGCGTTCGCGGTCGGCCGCACCCAATTGCTGCTGCATCACCTCAACCGGCTGCAGCACAGCGGGCGCATTCCGCCGTTGCCGGTCTTCCTGGACAGCCCGCTGGCCATCAACGCCACCAACGTGTTCGCCGATCATCCCGACGACCACCGGTTGACCCGTGCCGAGGCCGAGGCCGCATGCGGTCTGCCCCGTTACGTTCAGGACCCGGAAGAATCGAAATCGCTGGATCACGATCCGATGCCCAAGATCATCATCGCCGGTTCCGGCATGGCCACCGGCGGACGGGTGCTGCATCACCTCAAGGTTTACGCGCCGCATCCCGAGCACACCATCCTGTTCGCCGGCTACCAGGCCGGGGGCACGCGCGGCGCAGCCATGGTGGCCGGCGCCGAGCAGATCAAGATTCACGGTCAGTACTGGCCGGTGCGCGCCGAGGTGCACAACCTCGACATGCTGTCGGCCCACGCGGACGCCGACGAGATCATGGGCTGGCTTTCGGGCATGCAGACGCCGCCGGTCCGGGCCTTTGTCGTTCACGGCGAGGCGGAGGCTTCCGACACGCTGCGCCATCGAATCGGAGAAGAGCTGGGATGGAACGCCTGCGTGCCGGAGTACGCCCAGCCTTACGATCTGCCGGGCCGATGACCGACGGACGCGATTCAACCTCGCCCAGCCGTCTTCGCGCCGTCTGCATGGACCTGGACACGCGCGACCGACCGATTGCCGTCCTGCGCAAGGACAGCCCGCTGTGCCGATCCGAAGGATTCACCGCGCACGCCCGCATCCGGCTGGAATCGGCGCACGGCGACGTGATCGTCGAACTGTTCCAGACAGGCTCGGAATTGCTCGAAGCCGACCAGGTCGGGCTGTCGACGGCAGCCTGGGAAAAGCTGCAGGTGCGCGACGGCGACCAGGTGCACGCCATGCACCCGCGCCCGCTTCAGTCGGTTCACCACGTGCGCGGCAAGGTCTACGGCCGGCGGTTTTCGCAACCGGCGCTCGACGCCGTCATGGGCGATATCGTCAGGGGTCGCTACGACGAGATCGAACTGGCGATGTTTCTCACCGCGATCGCCGCGCGAGCACTGGACGACGAGGAGCTGGTCTCGCTCACCGGCGCCATGGTGGAGGTCGGCGAGCGGCTCGAATGGAACCGCCCGGTGCGCATGGACAAGCATTGCGTCGGCGGCCTGCCCGGCAACCGCACCACCCCGCTTATCGTCGCCATAGTGGCGGCCAATGGCCTGGTGATTCCCAAGACGTCGTCGCGTGCCATCACCTCGCCGGCCGGCACCGCCGATACCATGGAGATGCTGGCGCCGGTGAACCTGGACTTGGGCAGCATGCGCCGCGTGGTCGAACGCGAAGGCGGCTGCGTGGTCTGGGGCGGTTCGGTCCGACTATCGCCGGTCGACGACATGCTGATCCGGGTCGCGCGCGTGATGGACCTGGATGCCGAAGCCCAGCTGGTGGCCTCGGTGCTGTCGAAAAAGATCGCCGCCGGCGCCACCCACCTGGTGCTGGACCTGCCCGTCGGCGACACGGCCAAGGTGCGCAGTGACAAGGAGGCGAAAACCCTGGCTGCCCGGCTGGAAGCGACTGCCGCGGCATTCGGCCTGAAGACCCGATCCGTCATCACCGACGGCAGACAGCCGGTCGGACGCGGCATCGGCCCGGCGCTGGAGGCGAACGACGTGCTGGCCGTTCTGCAGGGCGAGGAACATCAGCCGCTGGATTTGCGCGATCGTGCGATTCGGCTGGCCGCGGAGCTGCTCGAGATGGCCGGGGCCGCCGAACCCGGCCGCGGCGAAGCGCTGGCAGAAGAAACGCTGCAATCCGGTGACGCCTGGCGCAAGTTCAAGGCGATCTGCGAAGCCCAGGGCGGGCTGCGCACGCCGCCGGTCGCGCGTGCGCACGATGTCGTGGCGGCCCGGCGCGCCGGCGTTGTCGGGTTGTTCGACAACCGGCGGCTGGGGCGTGTGGCCAAGCTGGCCGGGGCGCCGGCCGCGCCGGCCGCCGGGGTGGAACTCCACGTGCACCTCGGCGCCCGGGTCGAGGCGGGCGATCCGCTCTACACCATCCACGCCGAAACCCGCGGCGAGCTCGAATACGCGCGCGAGTTCGTCGGCAACAACGGCGACATCATCCGGCTGGATCCTGAATCATGAAGTCGACGGTCTTCATCGCCCTGCCCGGCGACGAACCGCTGGCCGAGGCGCTCGCAGAATCGCTGGGCGGAATTGTCGCGATGCTGGAGTACCGTCGTTTTCCGGACGGTGAAAGCTACCTGCGAATCCATGACTCACTCGACGACGCCAGCGTTGTCATCGTCGCGCGCCTGGCCCGGCCGGATCCGAAGATTCCCGCCTTGTTATTTGCCGCTGAACTGGTCCGCGACCTCGGCGCTTCCCGCGTCGGGCTGGTTGTGCCGTATTTGCCCTACATGCGTCAGGACACCCGATTCCATCCCGGCGAGGCACTCACCTCGGCCAGCTTTGCGCGCTGGATCTCGAACGTCTTCGACTGGCTGGTGACGGTGGACCCGCACCTGCACCGCTACCACGGACTCGACGAAATCTATTCCATTCCCTCGACCGTGGTGGCAGCCGCGCCCGCGCTGGCCGACTGGATTTCGACGAATGTCCGGCGCCCCGTCGTGATCGGCCCCGATGCCGAAAGCGCCCAGTGGGTGGAAGCCGTCGCCGGCCAGGCGGGCCTGGCGTGGCGGGTGATGCGCAAACAACGCTTCGGCGACCACGATGTGCGCATCGCGGCGCCCGATCTGGACGGTCTAAAAGAGCACACGCCGGTGCTGGTCGACGACATCGTCTCTTCCGGCGGAACATTGGCGGGCGCTGTAAAAGTGCTGGTCGAGACCGGCCTCGCCACGCCGCACTGCGTGGTGGTTCACGGCCTGTTCGGCGAAGCATCGAGAAAGACGCTGGCCGCTGCCGGCGTCCAGCAGGTGGTCTGTACCGATTCGGTCGCTGTGCTCGAAGGCGTCATCGAACTCGCCGGGCTGCTGGCCCCCGCGGTCGAAGAAATCCTCGACGATTGATCGTCGAGGAAGATCATGGAGGCCGAAGCCCGCGTGCGATGCGTCGAGCGAACCGAAACGCACAGCCCAACCCGAATCCCGCACATCTCCACTCGTCATCCGCGCCACCGCAGCCCCAATCCTGTCACCCCGGCATTGAACCGGGGCCCGGCGGCTCTGCGGCCCGCACATCGCCCATAATGGTCGTCACAATGAGCCATGGCTGCCCGAACGCGCCAAGCCCCAACAATATCGCCGACCGCAGTAACGATGAAGCCATGACCAAAGACGAAATCTACCGCGCGCACAACGACCCGGCCGGCCCGTTCGAATTTTCCGAACAGGTTGTCAGGGTTTTCCCCGACATGATCGAGCGCTCGGTGCCCGGCTACCGCCTGCTGCTGGAACTCACGCCCGTTCTCGTCCGTCGCGCTGTCCAGGCCGAAACCCGCATCTACGATCTGGGGTGTTCGCTGGGCGCGGCCACGCTGGCCGCGCGCCGCGCGGTGCAGGAACCCGGCGTATCAATCACCGCAATAGATAACGCCCCGGAAATGGTCGCCCGCTGCCGCACGCTTGTCGAGCAAGACAACTCGCGCGTGCCGGTGGAAGTGCTCGAAGGCGACATCCGCGACACCGAAATCGAGAACGCCTCGGTGGTGCTCGTCTATTTCACGCTGCAGTTC
>DATGCS010000246.1:0-2804 GCA_035311685.1 Wenzhouxiangellaceae bacterium | reverse complement strand
GTGCGGGCCCAGTTTTTCGTCCAGCGTTTCGCCCTCGGCGATCACGTCGCGCACCAGTTGCTGAAAATATTCCGCGTCGACGCCCTCGAAGTTCTGCTCCTCGAGAAACTGCTTGATGATGGAAACCGCCGAATCGTCGTTGAGCTGCCACTGGTACAGGGCTTGCAACGCCCGGCGCCTGGCGCGCCGGCGAGGCTCGAAAGGGCTGACAGCGCGCTTCTTGCTACGACCCATCGATTGCTCCGGTATCGGCGACCCGGTCTGCCAGGTCGACCATTTCCAGCGCCGCGAGCGCGGCCTCGCGGCCCTTGTTGCCGCGTCCGGGATCGGCCCGGTAGCGCGCCTGATCGCCGTTCTCGGGCGTCAGGACGCCGAAGGCTACCGGTACGCCGGTTTCGGCCGAAAGCTGCATCAACCCTCTGGCGCACTCGCCGCTGATGAATTCGAAATGCGCCGTCTCGCCGCGTACCACGGCCCCGAGTGCAATGACCGCGTCATAACGGCCGGTGGCGATCATGTGCTGACAGGCCAGCGGAAGTTCCCAGGCGCCCGGCACCCGCACCAATGTAATGTCGCCGCCGGCCACGCCTCGGTCGACCAGCGCCTCGCGGCAGCCGGCCAGAAGCATTTCGGTGACCTCGGCGTTGAAGCGCGCGACCGCAATGCCGATACGGCGGCCCTTGCCTTGCGGCTGCGGATTGATTTCGTTCACGATGCCGATGTTCCCTGGTAGCCGTTGTGTGCGTCTTCGCCCGGCACCACGTATTCGGTGATTTCCAGGCCGAAACCGTCCAGCGCGTGCAAACGCTTGGGTGCACCGAACACCTGCATGCGCCGGATACCCAGCTCGGCGATGATCTGCGCGGCGATGCCGTAGTTGCGCAGCTCGCTGGCGGCGCGGTCCTTGGCCTCGGTCTCTTCGCCGTTCGATCCGACCAGGCCCGACAGGCGATCGCTGTCGCTTTCATCATAGCCCAGCACCAACGCAAGGCCGCGGCCGCGGCGCGCAATGTCGGCAAGTGCGGCGTCCAGCGGCATCCCGAAGGCCGGCCCGGTCAGGCCCATCACGTCGCCCAGAAGTTCGGGCACGTGCACGCGCACGGGAAATGGCTCTTCGGCGGAAACTTCGCCGCGCACCAGCGCCCAATGCAGCTTGTGGTTGATGCGGTCGCGGAAAACCCTGAGATCGAACGGGCCGTGCGCGGTACCGACGCGCTGGCTGTGGATGCACTCGACGTTCTGCTCGGTACCCAACCGGTAGCGGATCAGATCGGCGACCGTGCCCATCTTGAGGTTGTGCTCGGCGACGAAGCGCTCCAGCTCGGGGCGACGCGCCATGGTGCCGTCTTCATTGAGGATCTCGACCAGCACGCCGGCCGGCTCCAGCCCGGCCAGCAGCGCCAGGTCCAGGCTGGCCTCGGTGTGTCCGGCGCGCGCCATGACGCCGCCGGGCTGGGCCATAAGCGGAAACACGTGGCCGGGCTGGGTGAGCGAATCCACCGTGGCGTCCGGGCGCACCGCCGTGCGAATCGTGTGGGCCCGGTCGTAGGCCGAGATGCCCGTGGTCACGCCCTCGGCGGCCTCGATGGATACCGTGAAATTGGTCTGATGATGACGGTCGGTGTCGCGCACCATCAATTGCAGGCCCAGCTGCTTGCAGCGCTCGCGGGTCAGCGACAGACAGATCAGCCCGCGGCCGTAGCGCGCCATGAAGTTGATGTCCTCGGGCTTGACCAGGCTGCCGGCCATGATCAGGTCGCCCTCGTTTTCGCGATCCTCGTCGTCGAGCATCACCACCATCTTGCCGGCGCGGATGTCGTCGAGGATGGATTCGATGGAGTCAAATTTCATGCACTATTTCCGTTGTTCTGGGAGTCTTTCGGATTCCACCGATCGTAACGAGGGAAAGCCGGTTGGAGTCAGATTTTTCGATCTTTTGAGGCGCATAGTAGGCCTATTCAACGAGAAAGAGCGGAGAATCTGGCCCAATCCGGCTTTTCCGCAGTAGATCAGCGTTGAATCCGAGAGACTCCTAGCAGTCTTTCGAGATAGCGGGCAATCTGGTCGACTTCCAGGTTGACCGGGTCACCGGGGGCCAGACCGCCCAGCGTGGTGACCTCCAGGGTGTGTGGAATCAGGTTGAGTTCGAAAAAATGTCCGTCGACGCGATTGACCGTCAGGCTGACACCGTCCAGCGTCACCGAACCCTTGTGCGCAATATAGCGCGCCAGGCCCTCCGGCGCTTCGAAGCGCATGCGCCTGTTGTCCCCGTCGTCGTGGATGTCGACCAGCGTCGCCATGCCGTCGACGTGACCCGATACGAGATGGCCGCCGAGCGCGTCGCCCGCCTTAAGCGCCGGCTCCAGGTTGACCGTCGAACCGGCCGACAGCCGTCCAAGCGAAGTCAGGTTCAGCGTCTCCGGCGATGCGTCGGCGGTGAACGAAGACGCCTGCGGCGCCAGCGCGGTCAGGCAAACGCCGTTGACCGCGACGCTGTCGCCGACCTGCAGGCCGAATCCGCCCAGCGCGTCGGCGGCGATGGTCAGGCGTTTTCCGCCATGGGCCGGCTCGATGCTTTCGATGCGGCCCTGGGCTTTTACGATTCCGGTGAACATTTGAATTCGAGGATCAAGGTTAAGGGTCAAGGGTCAAGGGTCAAGGGTTAAGGGTTAAGGGTTCCGGTTTTGCCTTTCCGGAAACCGGAAACCCGAAACCGGAAACCGCCTTTTCCGACTTCCGACTTCCGTCTACCGACCACTGACCTCCGGCGCCAGGCGCAGGCGGAGGTCCGGGCCCACGACGCG
>DATGCS010000245.1:0-5793 GCA_035311685.1 Wenzhouxiangellaceae bacterium | reverse complement strand
TTTAAAGGAGATTCGTCATGGCAGGTAGCGCCCGCGACAAGATCAAGCTCGTCTCCTCCGCCGGGACGGGTCATTACTACACGACCAACAAGCAGAAAAAGAACACGCCGCACAAGCTCGAGTTCAAGAAGTACGACCCGGTCGTGCGCAAGCATGTGATGTACAAGGAAGCCAAGATCAAGTAAATCGGCGTCCGCCATGCTGCACCCATTCGAAACGCCGGGCCCCGCCCGGCGTTTTTCGTTGTCGCTCCGACGCGTGCCATTTTAAGGCAGGTTTTCCGACCTCGATGCCGGATTCAACGGGGAGCGCTCGCTTCAGTTCGACGCGTGGCGAGGCCTTCAGCGAGCGCTCCCCGCCGAATCCGGCAGATCGAAGCTCCCTTCGATGCACATCGGCCCGGGCCGCGGGCTGCAAGCCAACGGCGCTCGGCCTGGAGCGGGCAGTTGCCGATTTCGTAGCCGGATAAGCGAGCAGCGCGCATCCGAGGTCGAAGGCTAGATCATATGTCCGAGAGTTCTGTGGGAGCGGGCTCCGGCCGCGATGAATCCAGCCCGTCGTAAGCGGAACAATACGGTGGATGCGCTTCGCTTATCCACCCTACCGAAAAAATCTGAATCCGCGCCAATATTCGTTTCAGAATCGTCGCCGTTATGTTTCACCCGCTCGTCGCAGTAGAGCGGGTCAGACCAGTCCCCTTTCTGCCAGCGACACCACCTCGCCGTCTCCGACGATGAAGTGATCGAGCAGTCGGATGTCGACCAGGCCAAGCGCGTCGCGCAATCTTCGAGTGATCGCCAGGTCGGCCTGGCTGGGTTCGGCGACGCCGGACGGGTGGTTGTGGGCAATAATAATAGCGGCCGCCTTGCGCGCCAGGGCCTTCTCCACCACCACTCTTGGATGCACGTGGGCTGCGTCGATAGTGCCGGCGAACAGTTCCTCGAACGCGATTACCCTGTGGCGCGTGTCCAGCAGCAGCGCGCAAAATACTTCGTGCGGGCGGTGGCGCAGTTCGGCCGATAGAAAGCGTCGGGTGGCGTCCGGGCTGGTCAGCGCTTCGCCGCGGTTCAGCCGCGCCTTGAGCTGACGCCGGGCCAATTCAAGTGCTGCGTGAATTTGCGCGTACTTGGCAGGACCCAGCCCCGGCTGGGCACACAGCGTGTCGCAGTCGGCTTCCAGCAGGCCTCTGAGGCCGCCGAATTCCGCGATGAGGTGGCGCGCCAGGTCCAGCGCCGATCGCCCGCGGGCGCCGATTCGCAGTAATATCGCCAGCAGTTCGGCGTCGCTGAGGGCGCCGGGACCGTGTTCAAGCAATCGTTCTCTCGGGCGCTCGGCTAGTGGCCAGTCATTGATTCGCATACAATTCTTCCCTTGACATTGATGACAGGCTGCAAAGAATGGCCTCTAGCGCCCACGCGCACCATCGGCAAACTTCCCGAATCTGGGTAGGAAAATGAGCCGAAATTCACCCGAAAACCACGCCACGCCCCGGCGCGTGCTGGTCGGTGTGTCTGCCGGCATCGCCGCCTACAAGACGCCGGAGCTGGTCCGCCGCCTGCGCGAACGCGGTTGCGAGGTGCGCGTGGCCATCACCCGTAGCGCGAAGGAATTCATTACGCCGCTGACCCTTCAGGCGGTCAGCGGTCACCGTGTGCACGAGACGCTTCTGGACGCGGATGCCGAGGCCGGCATGGGGCATATCGAGCTGGCCCGCTGGGCCGACGATATCGTGATCGCTCCGACGACGGCCGACGTGCTGGCCCGGCTCGCCGCCGGGATGGCCGATGATCTGATGACCACCACCGTGCTGGCCAGTCGCGCCCGGCTCTGGCTCGCCCCGGCCATGAACCACGTGATGTGGGATCATCCGGCGGTGCGGACCAACGCGGCAACGCTCGAGGCGCGCGGTGCGCGCATGCTGGGCCCGGATTCCGGCAGCCAGGCCTGCGGCGAGGAAGGGTACGGGCGGATGCTCGCTCCCGGGGAGATTGCCGCGGCGATCATGGGCGGATCGTCGCGTTTGAAAGGCAAGCGCTTCGTGGTCACTGCCGGACCTACGTATGAAGCGCTTGACCCGGTCCGTTTCATCGGCAACCGGTCCTCGGGCAAGATGGGTTTCGCGGTGGCCGAGGCGCTGGCCGATGCCGGCGCCGAGGTGACGCTGATCGCCGGCCCGGTGCACCTGTCGGCGCGCGGCGAAATTCGACGTATCGACGTCAAGACCGCCGCCGAAATGCGCCAGGCGGTGATGGACCAGCTACCGGCCGATGGTTTCGTTTCGGTCGCCGCCGTGGCAGACTATCGGCCGGCGTCGCGCAGCGAGCAGAAGATCAAGCGCCGCGGCGACAGCATGGCGTTGGAGCTGGTGCCGAACCCGGATATAGTGAAAGAAGTGGCGGGGCTTTCGCCGCGTCCGTTCGTGGTCGGATTCGCCGCCGAAACGAACGATGTGGCCGAGAACGCGCGCGGCAAGCTCGCCGCCAAGAATCTTGACCTGATCGCCGCCAACAAGGTCGGCGACGACTGCGGTTTCGACGCCTGCGAGAATTCGCTGGTGGTGTACTCGAGCGATCGGGAATGGGACCTGGGATCGGTGTCCAAGCGCGACCTGGGCCGGAAGCTCGTCGAGGTTATTGTAGAGGCAATGCAGTCGAAGAAAGGGAGTCAGCCAGAATGAGGGAACTCGAGGTCCGGATTCTGGATTCGCGAATCGGCACCGAGTGGCCATTGCCCGCCTACGCCACCGAAGGTTCGGCGGGCATGGACATGCGCGCGATGATCGATGCGCCGATAACGCTCGCGCCGGGCGATACCGCACTGGTGCCGTCCGGGCTGGCGATACATCTGGACGACCCCTCGCTGGCCGCGGTATTGCTTCCGCGCTCGGGGCTGGGCTATAAACAGGGACTCGTACTGGGCAACCTGGTCGGCCTTATAGACAGCGACTACCAGGGCCCGGTCAAGATGCCGTGCTGGAACCGGGGGCAGGACACCATCAGGATCGAGCCCGGGCAACGGATCGCGCAACTGGTGCTGCTGCCGGTCGTACAGGTCAAGCTCAAGCCGGTCGAGGCGTTCAAGGATTCCACCCGAGCGGCTGGCGGCTTCGGGCATACCGGCACCCACTGACATTCGAATGACAAGAAAAAGCGAGAACAGCATGCAGCAGGTCTCGATGAATAAACGCGAAGGTCGAGCATTGCCAAGGTTGCTCGGCCTCGTCCTCTTGGCGTTCGGCCTTGCCGTGCTGCTTCTTGGGGCCTACCTGGTGTGGAACAGCCTGCAGTCCAGACTGGCGCTCGATGCCGCCGGTCAAGACGCTCGCGATCAGGTCCGCCAGATCGAGCAACAGATCACCTCCCTTCGCCGGGCCATCTCCAGCGACCCGTTCGCTGAAGCCGCAGTGCCGGACGAAGGCACCAGTGACCGCGACGAAATGCTTTCGACGTTGCGCGATCTGGGGGTGCGCAACGTTCTCAATATTGTTGTTGCGCGACAGGCCGTGGAGGAAGTCGATCTTTCGGCCTTCCCCGGCAGCGGATTTGCGGCGCTGGAAATGATGCTGAAAGCACGCACTCAGGGTTCGGTGCCGGCCCAGGTGCACTTCGCCGGTACGCCCGACGAATATCTGGCCGTAGCCGAACGACTGAATCCGGACAATGCGCGTAGCGCGGTGGTCCTGGTGACGTTCCCGGTCAGCGTGCTGGTCAATCGAGTGAACCGGCCCGATTCGGTTCAGGCCATCAGGCTGGTCCAGGTTGCCGACGGCACCGAGACGGTCCTCGATCAAGTCGGCTCCGGTTTCGGTTCGGCGAACGAAATGTTGCCGGTCTCAGGTTCGCTGTTTCAGCTCGGCTGGTATCGCTCCTCGGTCATCGGGCCCATGTCGACCCTGCAGCTGGCAGGCGTGACCGGCATCGGTATACTCATTGCCGTGCTCGGGCTGCTCATCACGCGTCGTTCCAGCGTCCCGATCGCAAGCGGCACGAGGACCGCCGCAGCGCCGGAAGAGCAACACGTGGCCGACCTGTCCGAACTGCCCGCAGCCGCGGTCGAGGAGGATGAAGAATCACCGGCATCCCCGCCGGAAGCCGGCGGCCATGGTACCGAAGTACTCAATCCCGATACCCTTGAGCCGGCCTTCGAATCCGACTCCATCGCCGAAGAAGACGCCGACAAAGGACTCAAGGACGCACCGGCCCCGGCCGAGGAACCGCTGACCGCCGATGGTGAAATACGCCGCGACAGCGTGGGCCAGCGCAGTTACGACGCCCCTGAACTGGGGCAGGCCGCTGCACCTCCCGAGCAGCCGAAACAGGAAAAGGCCGATCATCCTGAAGCCGGCGACGACGACTTCCTTTTCGACCCTGACGCGCCCGAGGACGACCAGAACGAGATCAGCCAGATGCTGCGTTCGTTGGTGGAGGAGGACAAGGTCAACGCCGACGCGCCGACGCCACCGGCATCGGCCGATTCGGACGGGAAAACGGTGCCTGGTGCCGAGGCTGCGGAGTCCGAGCAAGCGCCGGCACCCGTGGTGCCGCCGGCCTCGATCTTCCGCGCCTACGATATTCGGGGCGTGGTTGGCGACACGCTCAGCCCGGATATTGCTGAAGCCATCGGTCGTGCAATCGGCTCCGAGGCTCGCAGCAAGAGCCTGAATCGGATAGCCGTGGCACGCGACGGGCGTCTGTCGGGTGCCGAGATGCTCACCTCGCTTACCCGCGGACTGATGGCGGCCGGTGTCGACGTGATCGACGTCGGCGCGGTGCCCACGCCGGTGCTCTACTACGCCGCGCAGGAACTGAGCGGCGGCTCGGGCGTGATGGTCACGGGCAGTCACAATCCGCCCGACTACAACGGCTTCAAGATCGTACTCGGCGGCGAGACGCTTTCCGGCGACCGCATCACCGCGCTGCATACTCGGCTGGCCGAAGGTGACCTGGCATCCGGCAAGGGCCAGGTCAGCCAGCAGCGCATCACGGTCCAGTATATCGAGCGCATCGGCACCGATATCCAGCTCGAACGGCCGCTGAAAGTGGTCGCCGACTGCGGCAACGGCATCGCCGGGGCGATCGCCCCGCGCCTGCTCGAAGCCATCGGCGCCGAGGTGATCCCGCTGTACGCCGAGGTCGACGGCACCTTCCCCAACCATCATCCGGATCCGGGCGATCCCAAGACTCTGGAAGACCTGCGCCTTTGTGTGCGCAACTTCAACGCCGACGTCGGCGTTGCGTTCGACGGCGACGGCGACCGGCTCGGCGTGGTATCGCCGGACGGCGAGATCATCTACCCGGATCGACTGATGATGCTGTTCGCCCGCGACGTGCTGTCGCGGAACCCGGGCCAGCCGATCATCTTCGACGTCAAGTGCTCCAGCCTGCTGGCCGGTGAAATCGAGGATGCCGGCGGCAAGCCCATCATGGCACGCACCGGCCACTCGTTCATCAAGGCGCAGCTCAAGCGCGATCGCGCGCCGCTGGCCGGCGAGATGAGCGGGCACTTCTTCTTCGCCGAGCGCTGGTTCGGTTTCGATGACGGCATGTATGCCGCCTGCCGACTGCTGGAAATCCTGGCCGCCGATACGCGCGCCCCAGGACAGATCCTGGCCTCGCTGCCCAAGGCCGAGAGTACGCCCGAACTGAAGGTTGAGATGAAGGAGGGCGAGCCGCACCCGTTCGTCGAGGAATTTGCCAGGTCGATCGACTTCGAAGGCGCCGAAGTCAACGACATCGACGGCGTCCGCGCCGATTTCGAAGACGGCTTCGGCCTGGTGCGCGCCTCCAACACCAC
>DATGCS010000244.1:0-6836 GCA_035311685.1 Wenzhouxiangellaceae bacterium | reverse complement strand
CACACTGCACCAGTCGCTCGAAGGTTTCTACGACGAATACCCGGCCATCCGCTCGGTGCTGCCGCGCAAGCGGGTGGTTCTCGAAGCAGGCTCGAGACTGCAGCGAATCCTCGGCGCCGGGGAAGCGCTGGTCAATGCGCTTCATCGCCAGGCTATCGACCGCCTGGGCGAGGGCCTGAGTGCCGTGGCGCGCGAGTCGAACAATGTCCTGCAAGGCTATGAAGCGTCCGGCGATCGCTGGCTGATCGGTGTGCAGTGGCATCCGGAGTACCTGCCGCAGCGCACCGACCAGCGAGCGTTATTCGAGGCGCTCGTGGAGGCGGCAGCCGTGGAGTCTTCTCGATGAGCGAACGGTCTACCCGACATCTGTCGCCCGAAGACTTCGTGGCCGCCAGCGCCTACGCGCGCGAAGTGTTGCGCCGGTGGCGATTGGGCGCCGGCTGGCTGGCCGAAGATATGCAGGCCGACGACCCGGAACTGCCAGTCGAGTCCCGCCTGCGACGCTATCGCCAGCTCGAGGCGCTGCGCATCCAGTGGCTCGAGATCCAGGGCCACCACGATGTGGAAGAGACGGGCCGGTTACTCTCGCAACTGGCGCGGGAATGCCTGGAACGGGCGCTTGTGCGGGCCGAGGAGATCGTGGCGGAACGTCACGGCTGGCTGGAAACCCCGCAGGGCGGCCATGCACGGCTCGCGGTGCTGGCGCTGGGCAAGCTCGGCGGCGACGAGCTGAATTTCAATTCCGACCTGGACCTTGTGTTTTGCCACAGCGCATCGGGCCAGAGCGACGGCCGCCGACCGCTGGAGCCACGCGATTACTTCAGCCGGGTGGTGCGAGAGTTGTCGCGAATGATGGAAGAGGTCACCAGTGATGGGCGGGTCTGGGTGGTCGATACCCGTTTGCGACCCTTCGGTCAGGCCGGCGCCATGGTCTGGTCGGTGGACGCCATGGAGCAGTATTTCGTCAACGAGGGACGCGCCTGGGAACGCTATGCCTGGCTCAAGGCTCGTCCCGTTGCCGGTGACCTCGAACTGGGCCGTGACCTGCTGGCACGGATCAACCCGTTCGTCTTTCGACGGTACCTGGACTACGGCCTGTTCGACAGCCTGCGTACGTTGCACGGCGAAATCGAGACCCGTTCGCACCGCGAGGAACTGCAGGACGACATCAAGCGCGGGCCCGGCGGGATACGCGAGCTGGAATTCCTGGTCCAGAGCCTGCAGCTATTGCGCGGCGGAAACGACCCGGCACTGCGCACGCCCGGCTTTCTGCCCGCGCTGCGCGCCGCGCGAGATGCAGGACTGCCGGAAGAGGGAGAATTCGAACCGGTAAACGAAAGCTACCGGTTCCTGCGCGCGCTGGAAAATCGACTGCAGCTGGTTACCGGTCGCCAGACCCATGAACTGCCCGCCGATATGCAGCAGCGCGACGCGCTTGCGCAGCTCATGGGGTTATCCGGCTGGAGCCGGCTGGCGTCCGCCATTGCGAAAGTACGGGACCAGGTTCGCGAGCTGTTTCGCAAGCGCTTTGGCGGTCCGGAGCAACCTGGCGAACCGGCAAGCGAGCTGTGGCCGCCGACGCCCGAATTACGCGACCGCCTGGAGGACGCGGGATTCGAAGACCCCGACGCCGCGGCTACAGCCCTGGAGCAGCTGCACAAGCGCCTCGGCCGACGGCCGCTATCGGCCGAAGGACGCAGGCGGATGGATCGCCTGATGCCTGAGTTGCTCGAAGAGGTGCTGCAGCACGATTCACCGGATACCGGGCTGGTCGATTTGCTGGCGCTGGTCGAAACGATCGCCCGCCGCTCGGCTTATCTTGCCTTGCTGCACGAGCGGCCGCAGACGCTGGCGCGCTGCGTGCGTATATTCCGCGGCTCGGCGCGCCTGGCCGCCTGGATCACTGCCAGTCCGCAATTACTGGACGATTTGCTGGCGCCGGACAAGAACCCGGCGCTTCCGCATCTGCCCGCCGTCCAGCCGGATGATGTCGAGAACAGCCTCAATGCGCTGGCGCGCTTCCGGCAGATCGGTTTCGTGCGCACCGCGCTGGGCCAGCTCGATGGCACCCTGGACCGCCCCGAGGCCAGGCGGCAGCTGACCCGGCTGGCCGAGGCGGTGTTGGCGCGCATGGCCGAAATGTTCCTGGCTGAAAACGAACCGCCGGCCATCATCGGCTACGGTAATCTCGGGGCCTCCGAACTTCACTATAGCTCCGACCTGGACCTGGTCTTCCTCCACCAGCGCGGTGAGCCGCCGTTGCGCGCCGTGCAGCGGCTGATCAATGCGATGCAATTGCCCATGCCGGATGGAAAACTCTACGAGATCGATACCCGTCTGCGTCCCAACGGTAACGCGGGCATGCTGGTGTCCACACTTGAAAGCTTCGCCGACTACCAGGACCGGCACGCCTGGACCTGGGAGCACCAGGCGCTGATCCGGGCGCGCTGCGTGTACGGCAGGGATGCCTTACGCCAGCGTTTCGATGCCATGCGCAGCAAGGTGCTGGGGCGGCGACGTGACCCGGACGAGGTGCGCCAGTCACTGGCCGATATGCGCCGGCGGCAACTTGGCCAGCGCTCGGAGCGACCGGAAAAGCGGCTCCTGGGGAACATCCAGTTCATCGCCGAGCTCGGCGTGTTGCTGAACGCGGCCGAAGTTCCCGACCTGATCGAGGCGCGCGCGACCATTGAGCAACTGAAACTGCTCGCACATCTTGGCTGGCTTTCCGACGATACGGCCGAGGGACTGGTCGATGCGTTCAATCGGGCCGCGGCGCTGCGTGACCGGTTGTTTCTTGAACGCGATTGCACCGACACACTCACCGATACCGATCGCCAGGTGGTTAAAAAGGCCTGGGCGGAGGCATTCGAGGCGCCACGCTGAAGCCTGCGTCCGGCTTTCGGGGCCAGTATCCTGAGCATGAACATTGTTCAGGACTTGTCGAACCGCCCATACGTCTCGTCCGCGCGGCATCACGACCCTGCCGAGCGACGGAGTAAACTAAAATAGGGATTTTTCAACTATGCTGAGTCTGTCCGTGAACGAATCTCTCGACAATTCTTCGCCCAATGGCGCACCGAAGAAGCCGGCGAACACCGAACGTCTGTACACGGTCACCCGCGCCGATCTTCCCCTGAGCTGCCCGACGCCGGAAATGGAATTGTGGAACTCTCATCCGCGTGTCTACCTGCCGATTGAAAAGACAGGCTCGGCACTGTGTCCTTATTGCGGAGCCCGGTTCGAGCTTGAGGGCTGATTCTGCCGACACTACGGTTCCAATTCCACGCAGCAGCGCGGTAGTGCCGGCATCCAGCTGGCTTGGCCGAACCGCCGCGCTGATTCTGTTTGTCGGACTGGCGCTCGGTCTTGTCGTGCCAAAGGTCGCCGGTGCGACTTTTCTGCTTATAGCCATGTTGGGGATAATCTGGCTCGAGCCGGGGCTGGCACGCCGACGCTGGGACCTTGACGCCCATGAGCGTTTGCTGGTTTTCTCGGTCGTCGCTTTCGTTGGTATCTGGTTGCTGTCCTGGGTGGTGCACGGCATTGATCCGGTAGGCTGGGACGATTTGGGTCGGATCCTTCGTTTGCTGTTGATCATTCCGGCGTACCTCTTTTTGATGCGAGTGGATGGTCTGGAGCGGGGCTGGTGGACGGGCCTTGCTGCCGGCACGCTGATTGCCGGGGGCTACGCGATTGGCTTTGCTTTTGCTGGCGAGCCCGGAGAGTGGGCCGAGCGGGTCGGCGGTCCGACCAATCCGATCTACTTCGGCGGCGTGGTGCTTGCCTTCTCACTGATGCTGTTGCCCCGGATCGCCGATCGCAGCTTGGCGGCGCCCAAACGGATGACCATGGTCGTCGCCGTCACGCTCGGGCTGACTGCCAGCGCGCTGTCGGGATCGCGCGGCGCTTGGCTGGCGCTGGCGCCGCTATTGGTGCTCTATCTGTTGACGCTGGGAACACGCCAGACGCTGGTCTGGCGATTCGGGGTACCGCTGGCGATACTGACATTCGTGATCGTCCTTTCGCTATTGCCAGGCATTCCCCTGGGACAGCGCGTATTCGAGGCCGTCGGCTCCTTTTCCTCCGGTGCTGAAGACATTGTCCGGACCGATACCCTGGCAATTCGCTGGGCGCTCTGGGAGCTTTCCCTGGAGCAGTTGCGTGAACGGTGGTTGTTCGGGCTTGGTCCCGGGGGGTTTCGCGCGTCGCTGGAGCATGCGGTGGCGCAAGGGTCGCTGCCGTCCTGGTTTCTCGAATACCATCACCCTCATAATCAGTACCTTTCGGCGCTCTTGATTGCCGGCCTTCCAGGGTTGATCAGCCTGTTGCTGCTCTTCGGCATTCCCCTGCAGCGCTTTGCATCGCTTTGGCAAACCGGTCTGGAACGCACACGCCTGGTTGGCTGGAGCGGATTGGCCGCGGTTTCGATTCTGGCGGTGATGGCCTTCAGTGAATCGATTTTTCAGAGAAACAGCGGCATCATCTGGTTTGCGTTGCTGGTTGCCGCGGCCAACGCCCTCGTGCGGGTGCGCCAACGTAGCGAAATCCAGTCGGCGTCTTCGGGCCGACGCCAGCCGCTCAGCGTCATCATGATCTGCCGCAACGAGGCCGATCGCATTGGGGATTCGCTGGCGTCGGTGGCGGGATGGGCCGATGAAATTATCGTGCTCGATTCGGGCAGCACGGACAACACGGTTGAAATCTGCCGCCGTTATACCGATCGCGTCGAAGTGACCGACTGGCCGGGTTTCGGTCCGCAGAAGCAGCGCGCACTCGAACGCGCAACCGGTGACTGGGTGCTCAGCATTGATGCCGACGAAGTCGTCAGTGAAGAACTGAAGCGCGAGATAGATCTGGTACTTTCAAGGCGGCATCCGCATTACGCCGGATACCGCATCCCTTGGCTTACCATTGCGTTCGGCCGGCAATTGCATTTCGGTCATTGGGCGCGCGCGCCGCTTCGGCTCTTTGCGCGCCGCGCCGCGCAATTCACCAACGTACGTGTGCATGAAAAGCTCGTCATGAGCAGTGGGCGTCGTACCGGTCGCCTCGAGGGCGAGCTGCATCACCATGTTTTTCGCAACGAGCGGCATGCGCGCGAAAAACTCGGCGGCTATGCCCGACTCCAGGCTGCCGAGCGCCATGCCGCAGGTTGCCGCGCTTCCGGCCCGGGGGCATACTTGCGCGCGGCCTTCAATTGGCTGGACAATTTCGTATTCCGCGGCGCCTTTCTGGATGGTTGCGCCGGCTGGAGGATGAGCGCACTTCAAGCGGCGTACACGCGCGACAAGTACCTTGAATTGGCCCGGCTGTCACGTGAACGATAACCGCGGAGCATCTTTTACCGGGCTTGCCCGCGTGGTTGATCGCTCGCTGTTCCCGCGCTGGAATTCGTGCCAAGGTGTGCTGCGTCCACAACTATCGAATCACGTGCCGGACAAGCTCAGCGATAGAGGTCGTGCTGGCCTTCGGGGCGGGTCTTGAAGCGGCGGTGAAGCCACCAGTAGGTTGCCGGTGCGGCGCGTATGTGGCGTTCCAGCAACGCGTTGAAGCGAGCCAGATCTGCGACGGGATTGCCGGATGGAAACGGATCCAGCGGCGGCTCCAGAATGATGCTGACGCGACCGGTCGCCGGGTTCTTGCGCGGCATCATGGGTACCACGTGGGCGCGGCCGAGACGCGCCAGTTCGAGCATGCCGGTGGCGGTTGCCGTCGGGATGCCGAAGAACGGGGCGAATTCGCTGCGGGCCGGCCCCAGATCCTGGTCGGGCGCGTACCAGAGCACGCCGCCGTCGCGCAAGTGCCGCACCATGGCCCGCAGGTTCTTGCGCGGAATCATCGCCTCGGCGTAGCGCGAGCGGCCGCGAACCTGGAGGTCTTCCAGCACCGGGTTGCCGAGCGGGCGATAAATGGCCCGCGCCCGCACCCGTTCGCCGAGCAGCCGTGCCGCTACTTCCAGGCTGGTGAAGTGCCCGGTCAGCAGCATCACCCCCCTGCCGTCGGCCCGCGCCTTTTCCAGGTGCTCGAGGCCGATCACCTCGCCGGTTCCCGAATCCAGTTTTTCTCGACGATGCCAGGCAAAGCCGATCTCGCCGACCGACTCGGCCAGGTTGCGGAAATGTTCGCGCGCCAGACGCGTGCGTTCACGATCGTCGAGCTCGGGAAAGCACAGTTCGAGATTGCGCGCCACGATGGCCGATCGCCGCCGCATCAGCAGGCGCATCGGTCCGGCCAGCCAGCGGGTGGCGCGCTGGGCCTGTCGAAGCGGCAGCCGGCCGAGCCAGCCCACCGGCACGAGCGCGGTGCGTGTCAAGGCTTGAGTGAACAGGGCCATTTCGATTAATAACTTCCTGATCGGGTTCGCCGTTTTCGAAAAAGGCATTTCAGCCGCGGATTAACGCGGATCGACGCGGATTCAAAAGCGTATAACCACGAAGGACACGAAGGACACGAAGGGCAAGAAGTAAAAGCAAGTTCCCCCGAAATCATCAACCAGATAGTACATCATCCCGGAATCGCCGCCAGGCGATATCCGGGATCCCGAGACGATGCCGTGATCGCTTCGCTCGATTGATCGTTGCTATTCTTTTATTCCTTCGTGTTCTGCGTGCCCTTCGTGGTTCATGCTTTTGCATTGATCCGTATAAAGTCCGCTTTTTCTCCAGCGCAGGAGATGTCCAGTCGCGCCCTGCGATATGCTTGCAGCGATGATTTCACCGTGGCTTGGAGTTTACCGTCTGGCGACCGGCGTGCTTGCGCCGTTCGCTGCTCGCCGGCTGGCGCGAGCGGCCGGCGACGAGCCGGAAATGCTGGCCCGGCAGCCCGAGCGCCGT
>DATGCS010000243.1:0-3327 GCA_035311685.1 Wenzhouxiangellaceae bacterium | reverse complement strand
GCCCATCGATCCAATTCGGCCTCCCGAAACGCAAGACCCGAAGCTGATCGCCTGGAATCACCGCTGGGAGTACGACAAGAACCCCGACCTGTTCGCCGACGCGATGATCGCACTGGCCGAACGGGACGTTGAATTCCGGCTCGCGCTGCTCGGACAACGCCACCGCCGAACGCACCAAGCCTTGGCCAGGCTTCGCAAAACGCTGCCCGACCGGATCATCGCCGACGGCGACCTTTCCGCGGACGAGTACCGCGCGATGCTGGGCCGCGCGGGTATTGCCGTGAGCACAGCCATCCACGAGTTCCAGGGCCTGGGGATGCTCGAAGCCGCCAGTGCGGGCTGCCTGCCGCTGGTGCCCGACGCGTTGTGCTACCCGGAAATCTACCCGTCTGAATATCGCTATCCGTCGGGAGACCGCGAAGCACTGGTCGATCGACTGAGCGATTGGCTTTCCGGCAATTCACCGCCCGCGCTGAACGTCGGTGCCTGGAGCGCCGTGACGCTCGAACCGGCGTGGCGCAGGGCACTGCTGGACGAAGACACGCGATTCCACGAAGCCATGGGTCAATCCCGCGATGCTTGACGCGGTGCGGGCAACTGCTGTTGGTGTAGATGGCCGACGCGCTTCTCGACCCGCCCCCCGGAAGCAGCGAGGGGGCAATGATCGTCAGAACTGATATTTCTCGACTTCGAGTATTGCCAACCGATCGTTCTTCTTCCCTTCTCGAATAGGCCGAGAGCCCCGGTGCGACCGGGGGCGGATTTTTACGTCACCAATCAAGACCCGCTGAATATGCCATGGAGCCGGCGGCGTCCATACGCTGCGCTATCGGTCTGATCCGCTCAACGGCCCCGTCCGCCGCTCATATCCGATTGGTTTGAAACGCCCGGCATTCGATGCCGGCTGGCTGACGTGATGTTGCCAAAGCCTATCGAATCGGTTTGCGGATACCAACGCAATCAAGCGCCTTTGAAGTTCCGGAACGCTCAAACTTGCGAACTCCATCAAATATTGGACAATGCTTTGCAAAAGGCGTCGCAGTTGACCATAAAGCTGGTTGACGAAACGTTCTTTTTGTTTGTTGACCTTCCGGTCCGGTTTTGCCGCCCGGCAAGCCAGACATCACCCGCACAACAACTTTGCACGAGGAAGAAAAAAGTGAAAGACACGCCAGAAAAAAAAAGTGATCAGTCATCCAACGAAGTTGCATCCGCGCGCTCCGGCATGACCCGGCGCGGGATGCTCGGCGCTTCGGCCGCGGCCGCGTTCCTCGCCGGCACCGGCGCCATACCGTTGTTCGCCGGCAGGGTCGAGGCCAAGACGCTGCTGTCAGCCACCAATGGAACAGTGAGCTATAACGGCCAGCCGATCTTCGGCGGCAACCGCAACCGCCGCAGCGCCGAGGCGTTCCGTCTGCGCAAGGACGCCGCACAATCCTATCTGCAGGACTTCATCGGTGAGCAGCTGAACAATGGGGATGAGGCTGCGTACGCTGATTTTCGTGGAAGTTTTACCAAGGCATTGCCGCACAACCAGTTCGGCGAGGTCGATCCGAGTGCCTACCAGAGCCTCCTCGATGCCTTGGATTCGGGCGACTTCAATGATTTCGAACAGATCCCGCTGTCGCCGCAGGCCGACCGCAAGCTGGCCAATCCGCAGGGCGCCTACAAGTTCGAGTTGACCGGCCGAGATTCACAGGCCACGTTCATGCGTCCCGCCCCGGCATTCGCCAGCGCCGAGACCGCTGCCGAAATGGGCGAGGTGTACTGGAAGGCGCTCCTCCGCGATGTCCCGTTCAGTGATTTCGGGACCAATCCTGACGTGGCAGCAGCGGTAGCCGATCTGAACGCATTTTCCGAGACCGTCGGACCGAAGGACGGCGGGGTGGTGACTTCGGGCACCGTGTTCCGAGGCGAAACGCCGGGCGACCTCGTTGGCCCATACATCAGCCAGTTTCTGTTCAAGCCGATTACGATGGGCAACACGGTGATCGAGCAGCGCTATCCGACGCCGGCTCCCGGCGACGACTTCATGATCACCCAGGACGATTGGCTGGACGTTCAGAACGGTGTTGCGCCGCCACCGCTGATCAAGGGCAACCCGCGCTACATCTCCGACGCGCGCGCGCTGGGCGAGTACGTCCACGTCGATTTCAGCTACCAGGCCTACCAGAGCGCTGCGCTGATCCTGCTGGGCACGCCCGACGTGGTCGATGTCAGCAATCCGTACCGATCGTCCGCTACGCAGGGCGCGTTCGTTTCGCTCGGGGGTCCGGATGTACTCGATCTGGTCGCCAAGGCGGGCAATCTTGCACTGACAGGTGCCTGGTACCAGAAATGGCTGGTCCATCGCCGCCTGCGTCCGGAAATGTACGCCGGCCGGCTGAGCTTCCAGATTTCGGGCGCCCGGGATTACGGGCTGCCGAGCGAGATCGCAAACTCCGGAGCCGTCTCACGGCTGCTGTTTTCAAACGGCAACTCGTTCCTGCCGATGGCCTTCCCGGAAGGGTCGCCGACTCATCCGGCCTACCCCGCCGGACACGCGACCATTGCTGGCGCCTGCGTCACCGTGCTCAAGGCCTTCTTCGAAGAGACCGCGGTGCTGCCCGATCCGGTTGTTGCCAACCAGGACGGTTCTGCGCTGGATCCGTGGAACGGGGCCGCGCTGACCGTCGGCGGCGAGCTGAACAAGCTGGCCAACAACATCGCGCTGGGTCGTGACTGGGCGGGTGTGCACTATCGCTCCGACGGCGTCGACGGCTTGTTCGTAGGCGAGCAGCAGGCCATCGGCATGCTGGCCGATTACTCGCGTACCTACAACGAGATGTTCGACGGCTTCTCGCTGACCAAGTACGACGGTACGCCGATCCAGATCGTCGGCGGCGACGTGATCGAACTCTGATCCATGCGCTTTACCCATCCGGCCCGCCACGGGCCGGATGGTTCTTTGCGCGCTGCTGCGCACCCCGCGCGCAGGATCCCCGAATTTTCCCGGCGACCAAAACCCGCGACCCGCTGGCTCATGCCGGTCTGGCTGCGCCGGCGGCGTTGAATCGTAATTTGAACGACATGCCCCGCGTCTGCGCCGAAGTCGTCATTCAGCAACCGCCCAAAAAAAAAGGCCGGCGCGATCGCTCGCACCGGCCCTGGCAGTTCAACCCATCGAACTCGCCGGACGGATCAGTCGGCCTGGATCCGGCCCTTGTAGCGTTCGAACAGCTGGCGGTGCTTGCTCCGGCCGAGGTCGTATTCCTCGCCGTCGATCCAGACCCGCTGGATCTGCGTCATCGGTTCCAGCGGATCGCCGCTGGTGACGATCAGCGAGGC
>DATGCS010000242.1:0-10166 GCA_035311685.1 Wenzhouxiangellaceae bacterium | reverse complement strand
TGATCACCGGCGGCGGCAGCGGGCTTACCTACGAGCCTGATCCGAACTACTGCAACGACGGCGGTCCGACCGACGACTTCACCTACACCCTGAACGGCGGTTCCTTCGCCACGGTGGCGGTGACCGTCACTTGCGTCAACGACCCGCCCGTCGTGACGTTCCCGACCGCCGGCGTCAATTTCGACCCCAATGTCGGCCCGGTCAGTATCGACCCGGCCGCGACGCTGACCGATATCGACTCCACTCGGTTCAATCGGGTCGAGACCACGCTGGACATCGGCGGGATTTGCGATCCGCTCGATACTCTGACGGTCCAGGATCAGGGCGCCGGCGCCGGCCAGATCGGCTTCGACGGCGTCACGGTGACGTTCGAGGGTACGGCCATCAGCACTGCCGTCCAGCCCTGGGCCTGCAACGATCCTGGTACGGGTGATCAGAACGCCTTCATCGTCCAGCTCGACACCAATGCCGATCAGGCCGCCACCGAAGCGCTGCTGCGCGCGCTGCGGTTTTCCACGACTTCGCCGGACAGCAGCGCCCGAACCGCCAACGTGGTCGTCGCCGACGACGCCAATGCGACCGGCAGTGCGGCCCAGACGATCACCCTCATCAGGGCGCCGATCGCCAACAACGACGGTCCCTTCAACGTGCCTGCCGGTGATCCGCTGAACCTGCCGGCCGGCACGCTGTTCAATGACAATGGTTCCGGCGCGGACGACCGGGGCTTGCCGCTGGCCGATGTTGAAAGCTTCGGCGGTGGCGACCTTGGCGGGTCGGTCGCAGACAACCTCGCCGGCACAAGCGCGTCGCTGGCGGGCGGTACCCTTCAGGTCAACGCCGATGGCTCCCTGTCGTTGGCGGGAACGAGCGTGGCGGGAACGGTGACCTTCGGCTATCGCCTCACCAATGCTGCAGGATCGGACGATGCATCGGTGACCATCATCATCGAGCAGGCGCCCACCGCCAACGACGACACCGTGGCGCCTGCAAGCAACCCCGGAGACGCATTCCACACAGCGCTCGATGTGCCGCTGTCACCGGTCGATGGCTCCCCGGAAGATCTCGACGCCAACGACGACCTCGGCGGTCCCGCCGCGACGATTGCAAGCTTCGGCGCGATACAGACCAACGACGGCGCCGGCGCGTTCAACGCACCGGCAGGAACTGTCACGACGAACCCGCAGGGCAACACGGTGACGCCTCTGCCCAATTATCCTGATGGCAGCCTGGTCGTTAACGGCAACGGGACCTATACCTTTACCCCGCCAGCCGATTACGCAGGACTGTTCGCCTTTGCATATCGCCTGAGCAACAGCGCCGGGACCAGCGATGCCACGGTGACGCTGGCCGTCGGTAACCGTGCCGCCTGTACCGTCGATGCCTATACCGGAACCGCCAACATCGATTTCGACGTGAATGCGCCGGGCGGAATTCTCGCCAACGATACCGGCAGCAGCATCTTGGTCAGCCAGTCGATGGGCAGCGACGCCAATGTCGGGAACCCGGCTGCCACGACCAACGGCGGCTCGGTCACGCTGAACGCCGACGGCAGCTTCGATTACAGCCCGCCCGCCGGCGTCTCCGGCGCGAATGTCGACAGCTTCACCTATGCGATCGAGAACGGGTTCGGCGAAGTCACCACGAACTGCACCGCCAACATCACGTTGAATACCGATGCCGGTGCCGTGCCCTGGTTCATCTCTGGCGGGGCCGGCGGCGCCAATGTCGGCACTTTCGCCGATCCGTTTACCAGCATCGCGGCGTTCAACGCAGCCAACGATGGGACCGGCAACAATCCGGGAGACGGCGATATTGTCTATGTCGTTGCCAGCCTGCCCGGCTTCTACAACGAAGCCGACGGGATCAATCTGCGAAGCGCCCAGGAAGTTTACGGCGGGACCGTGCAGTTCAATACCGTCTTCACCGCATCGGGCAACACCAGCACCGCCTACAACAGCTTCGCCGCCACGACAGAGGGCGGCCCGACAGAAATCCGCACGACCGGCGACGACGCCTTCGACATTGCCAGCAACAACACGATCCGGGGCTTCACGGTCGACAGCACGGTCGGATATGCCTTCGCCGACAGCGGCGGCAATATCGGTAACACGACCATCAGCGACGTATCCACGTTCAACAACGGCGGGGTGTTCAATCTCCAGAACGGCGGCACGATCAACGCCACGCTGGATCGCATGAGCGCCAGCGTTTCCAGCGGCGGTCTCGCCGTGATTGCGCTCAATGGCATTGCCGGCAGCATTTCCGACACGACGCCGGGCGGGATCATCTACAGCGGCAACGGCAATGTCTTCGACATCCGCAACGGGGCCGTATCGGTCACGGTCTCTTCGCCCGTGACAAGGACCGCCGGAACAGGTACTGGCATCTTTCTGAGCAATGCAGACGGCGTGATTACCTTCAGCGGGGTTCTAGATATACAGAGTGGAACCGCCGGCATCAACGTCGAAAACGGCAGTGACGGCAGCCTCGGCATCACGAACGTCAATTCGGGCATCCGCGGCATCCAGGGCATCCCGTTCCGGGTCAACAACAGCGCGATCAACATCGACTACGATGGCGATATCAATCATCGCCAAGGCGTCGGTTCGCTGTTGTCGGCGCGCACGGTCGAGATCATCGGCGGTACCGGGACAATTTCACTGGACGGCGAGACCGTAACCGGCGATAACGTCAACCAGGCGACCGCCGAGTCGGTGTTCCTGAGCAACACGGGTTCAGCGAACACGATCACGTTCAACTCGGTCGACGCCATCATGCGGAACGCACCGGTGTTCGTCAGCCAGACCAGCGGCAACGTCGCGATGAATCGTCTGCGCGGCCGGTGCGACGGGGACCTGTCCATCAGCGGCGACACCCACTGCGTGCAGATCACCGACACCACTTCGTCCGGCTTCACCATCGAGGCGATGACCGCCGACCTGGACGACGCCGGCGAATTCGGCGGCGCGCTTTCGCTGAACAACACGCCGGGTACGTGGACGGTGGAAGACATCTCGGGCGGCCTTACAGGACGCAACGAAGAGATCGTTTTCGGCCGGAACTTCGGCACGCTGAACATCGCGACCGTGAACAGTGGCACATCGCCGGGTGGATTGGCTACCGGGGGCGTCATCGGGAACAACCAGCCCGCATTCGACCTGGAAAATGGCGCGATCAATATCGCCAGCCGAAGCGTGTCGGCGTTCCCATCGGGAGGCACCCTGTCGACCGGCATCCGTCTGGTCAATACCACCGGTGCCGGCTTTACCGTCACCGGCGACGGTTCGGCCGCCAACAACCAGTCCGGCGGCGTCATCGAAAGCGTCACGACAAACGCGATCCAGCTGACCAACACGACGGCGGTGACGCTCAACCAGATGCGGATCGGCCAGGCCGGCGCGCTCGCCAACGTCACACAGAACGGCATCCGTGCCGAAAGCGTTGATGGCTTGACGGTCCGCAACACCGACTTCATCAATGCCTCGGGTGACGATACGGTCGCCGGCAATGATTTTGCCGCGATCCGCGTGTTGTCCCCGATTGCCGGCAGCGACATCACGCTTACCGGAAACCTGTTCCAGCGCTCGTTCGAGGATCATGTCCGGATCGAGAACGGCAACAGCACGATGGGCGGCGGTGCGGTGCTGGCTACGGTCACGGTTGAAGACAACAGCTTCGACGACAACGATGCCAGCGGCCAGGGCAACGATGCCTTCCTGTACCTCGCCGACAACGGTTCCGACGCCACCATCAATGTGATCGGCAACAGCTTCTTCAATTCCGACGGCGATCATGTCCAGATCGCGCTGAACGGAACGGCTTCGGCCGATGTTGCAATCGGTGGTCCGGGTGCCGGCGACGGCAATGTCATGACCTCCAACGGCGCCGGCAATGTTCTGGGCTCCGGGATCACCTTCAGTTCCGGCCAGGGCGCTGGTGCAACGCCGTTTTCGGGAACCCTGACATATTTGATACAGGGCAATGACATTCAGGATGCGGTTGCCGCGGCGATAAACGTCAACCTGACGCCATCCTCGACTGCCGGGTTGCGCTATTCCGGCTCCATCGACGCCAACATGGTCGGCGCGTCCGGCGACGGATTCTCCGGCGGGTTTGGAATCATCGTCAACCAGAACGGCGCCGGCACATTGAATGCCACCATATCGAACAACACCATTCGCCAGTACGACGGGGACCACGGGTTGCTGTTGCAGGCGCGTGACGGCAGCGGCCGCCTGAACGCTGAAGTGACAGGTAATTCGATCGCCGAACCCGCCGATGTGTTCGTCTTCGATGGTCTCGGTATCAATGCAGGCGCCACCAGCACCGATACCAGCGTGGTCTGCGCCGATGTTCGCAACAATACCCTGACGGGCGCTTCGGGCACATCCAGCGGCGGCGCAGATTTTGGCGTCTTCACAACCAGCGGCGCGCCGATGGGACCAACGATCATTCTGCCCGGCTACGGCGGCATGCCAAAAGACGGGACTGCGGTCGTCGGCTTCGTGCAGTCGCAGAATGTGGGTGCCCCCTCAGGCGTGGCGTTTTTCTCGGGCAACTCGGTCGGCGTGCTGGGTACGGGTACGAGCTGCCTGTGAGCCCGATATCAATAACCCTTCGAAGGGCTGAGCCTCGATGCCATGCATCGGGACGCCTCGGGTCTGGAGCTAGCGAAAGGTTCCTGGTAACTTTCCGGAACGAAAGCTCATCAACCGCAAAGAATGTAAAGCATGTCAGAGCCATTTTTAGCTGAGAAGAGCCATTTTTAGCTGAGATCAGAATGGTGGGATTCAATTTCCCCCCTCGGGGCTGGGCTTTTTGCGATGGTCAGATTCTGCCTATCAACCAGAACCAGTCGTTGTATTCGCTGCTGGGCACCACCTATGGCGGCGACGGGCGGACCAGTTTTGCCCTGCCCGAGTTGCGCGGACGTACACCGATCCATGTCGGACAGAGCAACGGTGGCGCCGATCATCGGCTTGGGCAGAAGTCGGGCGAGGAAACACACACGCTTGCAGCCAACGAAATGCCCCAGCATACGCACACGGTCGTTGCGGTTGATGCCGACGCCAACAACCAGGTGCCACAGGACAACCTGTTCGCGCGTGCGCTGAATCTCTGGTCCGACGCCGATCCGCTCGTCCAGCTCGAACCCGGGACCGTCAGCAACACCGGAGGCGGGCAGGCGCATGAAAACATGCAGCCGTTCTTGGCGCTGAACTTCTGCATCGCGCTTCAGGGTCTCTTCCCGTCTCGAAATTAGGAGTATCGGAAATGTAAGAACCATTTGTTGGCGAAATTCGCATGTTTGCCGGTACCTTCGCACCTCGCGGATGGGCTTTTTGCGATGGGCAGTTGCTCGCGGTGTCGCAGAACGATGCCCTTTCAGTTTGTTGGGAACCATCTACGGTGGTGACGGCCGAACGACTTTCGGCCTGCCGGATGCCCGGGGACGGATTCCGATCCATGCCGGACATGGGCCCGGTTTGAGCGAGCGGCGCCTGGGCGCGAAGGGCGGCGCAGAAGCGGTCACGCTGACCGTCAACCAGCTGCCGTCACACACTCACGGGATGCATGCCTCGTCCAGCAGCGCCTCCGATAACAACCCACAGGACAAATTGACGGCCGATTCGGCTTCCACCGAGGTTTACATCGAGAGCACGCCAGCGGTCAACCTGAGCAACGATGCGATCACTTCGGTGGGCGGGAGCCGTTCCCATACCAATCTCATGCCTTTTCTGTGCGTACATTTCATCGTCGCACTGTTTGGCATTTATCCTTCCAGACACTAGGGGAGCGACAACATGTCCGAACCATTCGTTGCCGAGATCCGGATCTTTGCCGGAAACTTCGCGCCTCGCGGCTGGGCCTTCTGCAACGGCCAATTGCTGCCCGTTTCGCAGAACACCGCGCTGTTCTCGTTGATTGGAACGACCTACGGCGGCGATGGCCGTACGACCACCGCGCTGCCCAACCTGGAAGGCCGCGCGCCGATGCATCCGGGTCGTGGTCCCGGCCTCACCGACAGGCGTCTGGGCGAGCGGGGAGGCGTCGAATCCGTCACCCTGTCCGAGGCCCAGATGCCCAACCACACCCACACGCTCCGGGCCGCCAATTCACCGTTCGGCGGTGTCCAGGCACCGGCAGCCAATCGGACCTTCAATCGCTCCGGCGGCGGCAACGCCTACCATCCTGCCGGCTCGACCACGGTTCCGCTTTCCGGTCGTGCATTGCCGAATACGGGTGGAAGCCAGTCACACAACAATCTCCAGCCGTATCTGGTGATGAGCTTCATCATCGCGCTGGTCGGCCTTTACCCGTCACGGAGTTGATGCGTGGCGCAGGTACGCCGCATGGCTGAACCGGCGCCGCAGCTGGTTGAGGAAACCGATGACGATCGCGAGTTCATGGCTCGGCTTTACGCCTCGACGCGAACCGAAGAGCTGGCGCCGGTGCCGTGGTCTGATGATGAAAAGGCGACGTTCCTGCGTGGTCAGTTCGAGGCGCAGGATCGCCATTATCGCGAACATTACGCGGATACCGATCGCAGGGTGATTCGGCTCGACGGCACGGCCGTCGGCAGGCTTTATCTGCAGCGCCGCGAGGGCGAGTTTCGAATTGTCGATATCGCGCTTTTGCCTGAATATCGCGGACGGGGCGTTGGTGGGGCCTTGCTCGAACAGGTCTTCGACGAGGCCGCTACGGCGGCCAAGCCGGTCCGCATACACGTCGAGAAAAACAACCCTGCCTATGGGCTTTATCAGCGCCTGGGCTTTCGGAAGCTAGAAGACAAGGGTGTCTACGATCTTCTGGAATGGCGGCCGGCCCATTGACCGGTCGGTCGCGGGCTTACGATAAATTGAAGGAACCGAGAAAAAGAATGCTGGAAAAACTCTCCGCAGACAATTTTGAAGACTTGACCGGCCAGGCGTTTCATTTTACGCATGAACATCTGCCGGATACCGAAGCGCGTCTCGTGCAGGTGCAGCCGTTGTCCGACCAGCCCGGGCCTGCCGGCCGCACGCCGTTCTCGCTGCTGTTTGCCTGCGATGAACACGCCGAGCCGGTCCAGTCCGTGTTTCACCTCGAGCACGAAGCACTGGGTGGTCTGGACGTGTTCCTGGTCCCGGTCGGCCGGGACGAGCGCGGGCTTTTGCTGGAGGCGGTATTCACCTGAGTTCGGGTAGCGCACCGATTCCGCTATACGAAGGCTCCTTCGCGTCCGGGGCTCAAGGGGGATGGACGCACATCATATCGTCTTTAAAGCACCCGACCGGGTTGGCCGATCGGGCATTCAGAGGAGGTTTCACGTGACTGATTCAAATGTTCCGTTGACAGTGGTCAGCTCGCTGGCCACGAACTATCACTTTGGCCAGATTGCAATCGGCGACAACACGTTGACCCAAGAGCCCAAATCCTGGGGCTACTGGTTCGTGGTCGTGGACCGGCGCACGCTCAAGGTGGTCTACAACCAGGTGCAGAGTTCGGCCAACACCGCACCGGATATCGGTTCGAACAATTCCCCGGATTACTTGTTGATCGTGGCGACCATGAGCATCGGCCTGAACAATCAGCCCCAGGGCGACCTGTTCAAGTTCATGGATCTCAACGGGGCAGGTCGTGAACTCCGACGCATCGACCAGGTGGCGCAGCAGCTCAACTGCGGCAGCCTCGGCACGTTCGGCTACGCGCTGGTCGGTACGCTCGGGGACATGAATCAGCCGGGCTTCGAGGCCAGCCAGATCAGCGCGCCTTCGGACGGACCGATCCTGACCTGCCAGCTAATGCCCAACGAGATCGACGGCGAGACCTGCTACACACCGGTCGAACTGAGCAACGCCTGAACCCACTCGGGGGCGATTTCGTGAATCCCGCGGTGCCTGGCCGGCCTCACCTGCTGCTGTTCGGCTGGTACCGGCCGGGCACCGGCTTCACGCGGGTGCTCGAAGCGCTCGTTCCGCATCTGGCCCGGGACTACAGGATCACCTGGATGGGCGTCGGTTATCGGGGGCCGGTACGTGAATGGGCGCCCGGTATCCGACTTGAGCCGACCAACCTCGAGGGCGGCGACATGGTGGGCGCATACGCCGCGCGGTTGCGCTGGCGCGAGCTCGCGCCCGACCTGGTGTTCGCGCTCAACGATCCGTGGTACCTGGAGCACTACAGCCGCGAGCTGACCCGACTGCTCGATGCGGTTCCGATGGTTGGTTACCTGCCCCTGGACGGCCGTCTCGATACGCCCGGCGAGTTGAGCCGACTGACGGGTTATCGTTGCCTGCTCACCTACACCGAAACTGCGGCCGGCAACCTGCGCGAAACGCTCGAAGCGGCAGGCAATCCAATCCCGGTCGAATGTCTCGGCCACGGCGTGGACACAGTTCGATTCCGCCCGGATCCCCGGATCAATGCCGAAACCATATTCGGACCTGGCCCCGAATCTCCCGACCGGGACCTGAAGCGCCGCCGGATGGAACTGGCTCGGCGTTTTTTCGGTCTTCCCGATCCGGCCTTCGTCGTTCTCAATGCCGCCCGGCCCGATCCGCGCAAGCGAATCGACCTGACGCTGGAGGCGTTCGCGCGGTTCGCCCGCGACCGGCCGAACAACGTCAGGCTTTGCCTGCATCAGGCGCTGGGACACCCTGAGCAGGTCGAGCCCTTGCGCGCCCGGGCCGTCGAATTGGGGATCGAAGACCGCGTCATTTGGCATCCCCCAAAGCCCGGCCCGCTCAGCGACCACGGTCTCAATCGGTTGTTCAATGCGTGCGCGGTCGGCATCAACACGGCAGCTGGCGAGGGTTTCGGGCTGGTCAGCTTCGAACACGCCGCCACCGGCGTACCGCAGATACTGCCGGATCAGCCGGCATTGCGCGAGCTCTGGGGAGATGCGGCAATGCGTCCGGGGACCCGATCCGTTCGCACGCCTTTTTCACCGCTGGAGATGGTCGAAGTCTCGGCTGACGAGACGGCCGAGGTGCTGGGGCGCCTGCACGACGAACCGGACCTCTATCGTCGCATGAGCCAGGCCGCTCGCGAGCGCGCCACCGCCCCGGATCTCGAGTGGCGGCGCATTGGAACGACCTTGCGTCGAATCCTGCGTAAAACGGCTGGCGCATCGGCCGGCAAACCGCTATGATTCCGTGGATCTCGTTCGAACCGAGATGAAAGGGAGCGCATTACAAAAGCAAGCTTGGAGCCTGGGTCACGCGGCTGATTCGCCATCGTGGCGACCGCTTGTTCGGACCAGTCGAAGGCTTGATTCCAGCTGTTCCCAGGAATCGTCATAATAATCGCGCCCGTCTTTTCCGGCGTATGCGCGATGCCGCGGAACACTAAGGCCGGCACATAAGCTACGGACGTTATGCAATGAACAGAAGAAAATTCGCATTTACAATTGCTGCGACTTCGGCCGCGACGCTATTGGGTCCCACCGGATTGCAGGCGGCTGTCTCCTTGCCAAAGCCCCTTCCCGGGTGGTCTTCGGCTCGGGCCGCGGCGCTGCTTTCCGGCGCGCACTACCGCGTCGCTGGCGCAGACGAGTCCACTCTCGAACTGCTCGCTGTCGAGACTTATCGTGCCGACGACAATCAGTATTTTCTCAGTTTCAGAACCTGGGGCTCGGCGCTGCCCGAAGGCGCGTACCGGCTTTACGGGCCTGCTGGCCCTGTAGAGCTTTACCTCCAGGCTCGCGGCGGGGTGGAACGGACGATGGAGGCCGTCGTCTGCCACGCGCAGGGCTGAGTGCAGGCTCGACCATCGGGCACTCGTCCCGGTGGGCGCGAAGAACCGCTTGACCGTCTCTTGACATCCCGATTTCGGATAAATTGCCGATAGCCCCCCGCCGTTGGGCGTGCGGGGGCGCGGGCGCCTGGGCGCCCACGCAAGAATTGTTCAGAGGCTGGGTACACTAGATGATCCCGAGCAGCCCGCCCAGCACGATGACGATCATGATCGGCGTGACCACGCGGGTCAGCCACAGCCAGAGCTCGAAGGCCCAGTCGGGCATCTTTTCGTCGAGCTCCTCGCGCGTGATCCGGTTCGACAGCACCCAGCCGGCGAAGACCGCGGTCAGCAGGCCGCCGATCGGCAGCATGATGTTGGAGGCGACGAATTCGATCGCGCCCATGATGTCCTTGCCGCCGATGGTGACTTCGGACCAGATGTTCAGG
>DATGCS010000241.1:0-4603 GCA_035311685.1 Wenzhouxiangellaceae bacterium | reverse complement strand
CCGCGAGATTCGTCTACGATATCGAGCGCCGAGTACATCCAGCCCAGCGCAGCCAGACGCCTGGCAAAATCCGGAGCAAACCCGGCGGCCTCGAGTTCCCGGCGCCGTTCCTGCAACCCCTCGCGCTCGAGCTCGGTGAGGAGTTTCGGCAAGGCTTCCCGAAAATCCTTCATGCCGGGACCAAAGCGATTGACCTTGCTCGAAATGTCGATGGAGAATCCACCCGGAAGCGTGATCAGGCGCCGCGTGCTCTGGCGCATCAGGTTCCAGATTTCCAGGTACATGCGATTCTGCAGCTCGGCCGGCACTGTGGCGTCGTAACGCTCCAGTTCGTGCCAATAGGAACGCGCCTCGAAGATTTCGCGAGCCACCGTGTAGGCCTTGGCCACGGTTGCCGAATTGGCGCCGGTGTCTTCCTTGATCCGCATGGCGAAATACGCGCCCATGCGGTTGACCAGGTTGTTGGTCACCCGCGTCGCGATGATTTCCCGCTTGAGCTTGTGCTCGGGCATCAGGTCCGAGAGCTCATCGCGCAACGGTTTGGGGAAATAGTCCTCCAGCTCGCGCGACAGGTACGGATCCTCGGGCACCTCGGATGCCACCAGATCCTGGTACAGCGTGATCTTGCTGAACGAAAACAGCACGGCGAGTTCCGGGCGCATCAGGCCCAGCCCCCGCGCCACCCGGTCGCGCAACTGCTCTTCGTCCGGCAGATCCTCGAGATCCCGGTCGATAAAGCCCTGGTGCTCGAGCATGGTAATGAAGTGCGCCTCGGCACCCAGCCGGGTCGAGGTCAGCGATTCCATCATGCTGAGCGCCTGGGTTTGCAAATAGTTGCTGCGAAGCACCAGGTATTCGACCTCGTCGGTCATTTCGCCGAGCAGCCGGTTGCGGTGTGCCCGGTCGACGCGCCCGGAAACAACGGCCTGGTCCAGGAGGATCTTGATGTTGACTTCATGGTCGGAACAGTCGACGCCGGCCGAGTTATCGATGAAATCGGTATTGATGCGGCCACCGTTCATCGCATATTCGATCCGGCCCTTCTGGGTCAGACCAAGATTGCCACCCTCACCCACGACCCGACAGCGAAGCTCGCGCCCGTCGACGCGCACGGGATTGTTGGCCAGATCGCCGACGTCGGAATGGCTTTCGCCGGCTGACTTGACATAGGTTCCGATGCCACCGTTCCAGAGCAGGTCGTACTCGGCCTGCAAAATGGCCCTTATCAGTGCCTGCGGCGAGAGCTCTTCTTCCTCCGTCCCCAGCCAGGCGCGCACCTTATCCGGAATGACGATGGACTTGGACTGGCGCGAGAATACGCCACCGCCTTCGGAAATCAGACGCTTGTCGTAGTCTGACCAGCTTGACCGACCGAGCCCGAACAAGCGCTGACGCTCGGCAAAGCCGGTTTCCGGATCCGGGTTCGGATCGATGAAGATGTGCATGTGATTGAACGCGGCCTTCAGGCGAATATGTCGCGACAGGAGCATGCCGTTGCCGAACACGTCGCCCGACATATCTCCGATGCCGACGACGTCGAACGGCTCGCTCTGCGTATCCAGCCCCAGCTCGCGGAAGTGACGCTTGACCGATTCCCAGGCACCCTTGGCGGTAATGCCCATTTTCTTGTGGTCATAACCGTTCGATCCGCCGGAGGCGAATGCGTCACCGAGCCAGAAATCGTGCTCTACCGAAAGAGCGTTTGCAATGTCGGAAAAGGTTGCCGTTCCCTTGTCCGCAGCGACCACAAGATAGGGGTCGTCGTCATCGTGCCGGACTACGCCTTCAGGAATGCGAATAGCGTCGCCGTCGAGATTGTCGGTGATGTCGAGAAGCCCATTGATGAATGAGCGGTAGCAGTAGACGACCTCCGCCATGACTTCGTCGCGATCGTCGGTCTCAGGCAGATTCTTGACGAAGAATCCGCCCTTGGCGCCAACCGGCACGATCATGGTGTTCTTGACCGTCTGCGCCTTCATCAGGCCGAGCACCTCGGTACGAAAATCCTCCCGCCGGTCCGACCAGCGCAGACCGCCGCGAGCGACTTTGCCCCCTCTCAAGTGCACCCCTTCGACGCGTGGGGAATAAACCCAGACCTCACGGAAAGGCCGCGGCTTGGGTAGATCCGGCAGCCCTTTGGAATCGAACTTGAAGCTCATGTATTCGTGCTGCTGGCCGCGCGCATCGCGCTGGAAGAAATTGCTCCTCAGCATCGCGCGAATCGTGTCGCTGAAGCTCCTGAGTATCCGGTCCTGGTCGGCGCTGGCCACCGAGTCGAGGATTCGCAACAGCGCCTTGCGCACGGCAACCGCATCGTCGTCCCGGCCCTCGGTCTCGCGGGCCAGGTAGACATCCTCGAGAAAATCGTGCAGCACGGCGTCGTCGATGCCTTCGGCAAGCTCCAGACACTGGTGCCGCAGGTGCTTGCGCGCCGCAATCCGCCTTGCGCGCTTTTCTTCAGAGCGCGCCGGGTCGAAACGCGCTTCGAAATATTCGACCAGCAAGCGCGCTGCCAGCGGCCAGGCCGCCAGAGTCTGCTCCATGTAATTCTGTGAAAAAGGCGATCCTGTCTGCTGCAGGAACCTGGCGCAGGCTCGCAACATACAGGCCTGACGCCAGTCCAGCTTCGCCAGCAATATCAGACGGTTGAAGCCGTCATTCTCGGCGTGACCGCGCCAGGTCCGCTCGAACGCTTCCTGAAAATGGGTGCGTATCAGATCCAGATTGAGCCCGTCGGAAGTCGGCGGCTGCATGTCGAAATCCTGGATCCAGATACAATTGCCGTCCGAAAGCTTCAACTCGTAGGGACGCTCGGAGACGATGCGCATACCGAGGTTCTCGAGCATGGGAAGAACATCGGACAACGGAATCGGCTCGTTATACTTGAACAGCTTGAAGCGCAGAATGCCCTGCACACGCCGCTTCGGTTTGTACAGGCTCATCTGCAGATCTTCGACGTTGCGCAGGCTGGCCGCGGTCAGCACATCGAAGCTCGCCACGTGCGGGGCCACGTCGCCCTGATAGCTCAGCGGGAAGGCGTTGCCGAATCGCCTGAGGAGCTCCAGGCCTTTTTCTTCCCCGCACTTGCGAATCAGAATTTCGCCCAGTTCGTCATCCCAGCTACGAATCGCTTCCTTGATCCGGGACTCGATGTCGGAGACGTCGAAATTCACCTCGCGATCCGCGCGCGGACGAATGATCAGGTGCATGCGGGCCAGCTTGGATTCACCGACCTGAACGGAAAAATCGAGCCGCTCGCCCTTCAGCGCACGCTTGAGGATCGCCTGAACCTTCTGCCGGTTCTCGGTGTTGAAGCGGTCCCTGGGTATGAACACCATGCACGAGTAGAATCTTCCGAAGCGCTCGCGCCGGACGAACAGCCGTGTCTGGGCGCGCTCCTGCAGATCGAGAATGCCGACACTGAGTTCGAGCAGGTCGTCTATGCCGGCCTGGAAAAGTTCGTCGCGGGGCAATGTTTCGAGAATGTGCATCAGCGCCTTGCCGGCGTGCGACCCGGGGCGCAGACCTGATTGCGCCAATACCCGCTCGACCTTGATTCTCACCAGCGGCGTGTCGTGACAGCGCCGGATGTATGCGCCCGACGTGAACAACCCGATGATTCGCTTTTCGCCGCTCACTCGGCCGGAATCGTCGAATCGAAGCACCGAGATGTAATCCATGTAACCGTCGCGGTGAACCGTCGCCCGGCCATTGGTCTTGGTGATGATGATGGGATGAATCTCGCCGCTGGTACCTCGCGAATCGCCCGACAGATCGCTGATCAGTCGCGAAGGCGACTTCCGATGGGTCTCGCGCATCAGGCCGAGACCGCTTTCATCGACGGGTGCCAACACGCGCCCGTCATCGCTCTCGGAGATCCTGTATTCCCGATACCCCAGAAAGATGAAATGGTCGTCGGCAAGCCACTTGAAGAATTCGCGCGCCTCCGCCAGTTCCTCCGAATCAAGTCCGGACTTGCTCTCGGCCAGCTCGTCGGCAATCTCCAGGGCCTTGCGGGTCATATCCTTCCAGTCGCCGACCGCGACGCTCACGTCGGCCAGCGCCGAACGGATGCGGCGCTCGATTCGCGCCAGCGCGTCCGGCGATGTCTGGCGATCGATATGGATGTGGATCAGGGATTCAGCCGTGGCCTGTTCGAAGTCATCGTCTCCTGCCATCTCCAGAAAATGCCCGCCCTGATCGCGCTTGAGTCGAACGACCGGGTGGACAATCAGGTGCACGCCGATGTCCAGCCGCGACAGTGCGAGAACGACGGAATCGACCAGGAAAGGCATGTCATCGTTGACCATCTCGACGACGGTATGGGTGGAAGACCACCCGTTCGATTCCTCTGTCGGGTTGTATACCCTGATCAGCAGTTCGCCTGGGCGGCGCTGGCGAAGAAAATCGAAAAAGCCGGAAACCATCCGGGCCCGCTGCGCCGCGGAATCCTCGTCGTCCGCGACTGCCGGATAATGGCGCAGGAACTGGCGTGCAAAAGCCTTTTCCGGTTCAGGCGTTTGTGGTCCGAATCCTTCGAGCACCTCGTGTATCTTTTTTTTCTTGTTCATGCAGCTACCCCGAGCAGTCGCTTTTTACTCCC
>DATGCS010000240.1:0-3453 GCA_035311685.1 Wenzhouxiangellaceae bacterium | reverse complement strand
ACGATGCCCAGCAATCCGATCAGGTCGCCCATTGAGTCATTCCAAATGTTTCAGCCGCCGAGTTTAGCGGCAAGCGGCAAGCGATGCTTCTTTATGGGCACCGCAAGAGCAAGACCGATATCTCGCGCAGAGGCGCAGAGGAAAGCAAAAGCAGAAGATCAGGATAGCTCTCGCAAAGTCGCAAAGGCGCGAAGGACGGCCAAAGGCAGAAGGCGAAAGGTCTTTTACTCGCGCAGAGACGCTGAGGCGCAGAGATTGGATCTTGCGATGGCCCCGGATGCGCGCTTCGCGCTTATCCAGGCTACGAAACCGGTTGTTTGTGATTTACTCCGCGTCTCTGCGCCTCCGCGCGAGCAGGCTTTTGACTTGCTTTTCCTTCGCGGCTTTGCGCCTTCGCGAGAGCTGTCTTCGCCTCTGCTATTTACCGCATGGCCCACTAGAGCTTGATCTCGCGCCAGCGGCCGTGCTTCCACGCCAGGGCGAACCACACGGTCTGGCCGGCGCGGTAGATCGCGTAGAGAATCCAGACGCCGATCAGCCCGTAACCCAGGATCGGGCCGACCAGCGCGGCCAGCGGCAGGAACAGCAACCATTGGGCGACGATGGAAATCTTCATGACCTTGTGCGTGTCGCCGGCGCCGAGCAGCGCGTGCATCACTGCCAGTCCGGCAGTGTCGATGCCGATGATCACGCCGGTGATCAGCATCGGCCAATAGGCCACTTCGAGTGTGGCCGGATCGGTCAGGAAAATCCCGAGTATGGGTTTGCCGAAAACGATGACGCCGATGCCCATCAGGCCGCCCAGCGCGCCGACGTAAAGCATCGCGTTCCAGCCCCACAGCCGCGCGTCTTCGACGTTCTCTCTGCCGAGCGCGTTGCCGACCATGGTCGAGGTGGCCATGCCCATGGCGATCGCCGGCAGCACGATCAGCAGGCCGAGGGTCAGCAGCACGTGTACCGCAGCCAGCTCGCGCGTGCCGATGTAGCCGACGATGGTGATCAGCGCGACCATGCCGCCGGCGAAGAACAGTTGCTGCAGGCTGGCCGGCAGGGTGCGCTTCATCTGGTCGATCAGCATGGCGCGCGACGGGATCCGGTGCAGGAAGCCCTCGACCCAGGCGTGCTTGATGCCGAATGCGAAGTAGATCAGCGTGCCGAGAAATACCGAGAGCGTCGTGGCGAGTCCGGCACCGGTCACGCCCATTGCCGGGGCGCCGAGGTTGCCGAAGATGAATACCCAGTTGAGGAAGATGTTGACCCCGTGCATGATCAGCAGCGTGGTCAGGTACAGGCCGGTCTTGTGCACCGCGGCCCAGTAGCCGCGAAACGAGAAGTTCATGCCCACAGCGACCAGCGCCAGCAAGCGGACTTGCAGATAAGGCGTGGCCTCCTGGACAACCTCGGTGTCGGGGTTGATCAGCCCAAGAAGTTGCGGCGAGAAGACGATCACCACCACCGACAGCGGCACGCCGATGATCAGCGCCAGCAACAGCCCGCCGTTCAGCGGTACCGCGATCTCGCCGTGTGCGTCCTGGCCGACCCGGCGCGCGCAGTAGGCCTGCACGCCGGTCGACAGGCCGAGGATGAACGCCATCGAAAGCCAGTTGGCGAACGAGCCCAGTCCGGCTGCGGCCAGCGCCGTGGTGCCCAGCCGGCCGACCATGGCAATGTCGACCAGGTTCAGGATATTCTGCGACATCATGCCGCCGATGATCGGCAGGGCCAGCGTCAGCAGCGCGCGCCGGCGTGCGCGCCCGGGGAAATAATCCCTGGTCGCCGCCAGCGCGCTCACTGTCGGGATCCTGTAATCGTCGAATGATGGGCGGCTGAAATCACCCGGGCATTGTGCCGCGTGGCGGGATACGGGGTGTGACTTTCAGCGCCGGCCGCTCACGCGGAGAAGCGTTATCCGGAACTTCCCTGAACGTAGACGCTCACCTCGCGCGTCGCCCGGAATGTGATCTCCGGGTGGCGCTCCTGGGCCAGCTGCAGGTTGACGCGGGTCGGTGCCAGGTAGACCAGCCGGCCGCCGCCGTCTTCGGCCAGGTGCTGGATGTTCTTGTCGCGGAATTTCTCCAGGTCGCGTTCGTTGTCGGCCGAGACCCAGCGGCAGGTGGCGACGTTGACGTTCTCGAACCCGGCCTCGCAGTTGTACTCCGATTTCAACCGATAGGCGACCACGTCGAACTGCAGCACGCCGACAGCGCCGAGGACCAGGTCGTTGCCCATCAGCGGCTTGAAGAACTGGGTCGCGCCTTCTTCCGACAGCTGGGTCAGGCCCTTGGTCAGGGCCTTGAGCTTGAGCGGGTCGCGCAACCGGACGCGGCGAAACAGCTCCGGGGCAAAGCTGGGAATGCCGGCGAACTGCAGGTCCTCGCCCTCGGTGAAGGTATCGCCGATGCCGATCGTGCCGTGGTTGTGCAGGCCGACGATATCGCCGGGAAACGCCTGCTCGGCCTCGGCGCGCTCGGCGGCCATGAAGGTCAGCGCGCCGTGGGTACGCTGCTCCTTGCCGATGCGCACGTGGTGCAGCTTCATGCCCTTGGTGAAGGTGCCGGAGCATACGCGCATGAAGGCCATGCGGTCGCGGTGGGCCGGGTCCATGTTGGCCTGGACCTTGAACACGAAGCCGGTCAGCTTGTCTTCCTCGGGTTTTACGGTACGGCCCAGCGTGGCGCGCGGCTGCGGCTTGGGCGCGTGTTCGACGAATTCGTCGAGCAGCGGTATCACACCGAAATTGTTGAGCGCCGAGCCGAAGAACACCGGGGTCTGCTCGCCTTTCAGGTAACGCTCGGCGTCGAAGTCGTGGCTGGCGCCCTTGACCAGTTCGATCTCGTCTCGAAGCTCTGCGGCCATGTCGCCCAGTTCGGCGTCGGCTTGCTCGCTGTCGATGCCCTCGATGACCTTCGGTTCCTGGCGCAGGTAGTTCTTGCCGGATTCGTACAGGTGAATCTCGTCTCTGAGCATGTGATAGATGCCGCGCAGTCGGCGCCCCATGCCGATCGGCCAGGTGATCGGCGCGCATTCGATGCCCAGCACCTCCTCGACTTCGTCCAGAAGCTCAATCGGTTCGCGGCCCTCGCGGTCGAGCTTGTTGATGAAGGTAAAGATCGGCGTATCGCGCAGCCGGCAAACCTCCATCAGCTTGATGGTCCGTTCTTCCACGCCCTTGGCGCAGTCGATGACCATCAGGGCCGAGTCGACTGCGGTGAGCACGCGGTAGGTGTCCTCGGAGAAATCGGCGTGGCCGGGGGTATCAAGCAGGTTGACGATTGCGTCGTGATACGGAAACTGCATCACCGACGAGGTGATCGAGATGCCGCGCTCCTTTTCCATCTCCATCCAGTCCGAGGTGGCGTGGCGCGAAGCCTTCCTGGCCTTCACCGAGCCGGCCAGCTGGATCGCGCCGCCGAACAGCAGGAACTTTTCGGTCAGCGTGGTCTTCCCGGCGTC
>DATGCS010000239.1:0-19666 GCA_035311685.1 Wenzhouxiangellaceae bacterium | reverse complement strand
AGCGCGCGATCGTTGTGATAGTCCTCGGCGGGTATGCCGTGGATTGCGGCCTTGATGCGCAGATTGATGTCCTTGGACACCAGCACGATCTCGCGATCCGGGTGATCGGCCCGCAGCTTGATGGCGGCGTGCAGGATCTCGTTGTCGGCTTTCGCCCGAAGCAGCGCCGGGTGCTCGTCGTGGTCGGCCTGCTCGACCTGGAAATACAGCCGCCCGGAACCGATTCGGATATCCAGACCGTCGGGCATCCTCAGTTCAAGTCCGGCTTCGAAATCGTGCCCGCCGTTCATCATCTGACCCAGGAACCGGCTGACCTGGCGCACGTTGCGTGCCACTTCAGTCATGCCTCTCTTGGCCGCGTCCAGTTCTTCCAGAACCACCATGGGCAGGAAAATGTCGTGTTCCTCGAAGCGGAACAGCGATGTCGGGTCGTGCATCAGCACGTTCGTATCGAGCAGGTAAAGGCGGGTGCCTTCGCTCATGGCACGCTCCGTTGCGGCGGGGTGGTGATGGATTGGATCAGCTCGGCTCAGCTCAGCTCGCGCACGGCTTCGAGTACTTCCTCGGCATGCCCCGGCACTTTTACCTTGCGCCATTCGCGGGCAATCTTGCCTTCGGCGTCGATCAGGAAAGTGCTGCGCTCAATGCCCATCACCTTCTTGCCGTACATGTTCTTTTCCTTGATCACGTCGAACTGGCGGCATAGCGTTTCGTCGCTGTCGGCGATCAATTCGAATGGAAACGCCTGCTTGGCCTTGAAGTTCTCGTGCGTCTTGACGCTGTCCCGCGACACGCCGACAACGGCGCATCCGAGGGTCTTGAACTCCGAATAAAGGTCACGGAACGCCTGGCCTTCGGTGGTGCATCCCGGCGTGTTGTCGCGGGGATAAAAATAAAGTACCAGGGGCGTGCCGCGAAAAGACTGAATGGAGAGTTCCTCGCCGCTTGTTGCCGGGAGGGAAGGAGATTCGACGGGAGCATTGGCTTGAGTCATGAATTCCAGTGAAATTTTCGTTAAATCAAAAGCTTGGTATAATTACGGATGGCGTTTGAACCTGCCGTTTCCACAATCGAGAATACTTGTCAGCGATGCACTGCGCAAGTAGTATGCCGTGCCGATGAAAAAAATGAATGAGAAAATCGCGTCAGTCCCGATTCGTGCGCCTGGCGCATTGCGGATTTTGTTATGAAGCCTCCTCTTTCCGGATCCATAGTAGCGTTGGTCACGCCGTTCGAAGCCGGCGGCGAAACTATCGATCGCGCAGCCTGGCAACGGCTTGTCGAATGGCACGTCGAGGCGGGCACGAGCGGCATCGTGGTCGCCGGCACGACGGGCGAGTCGGCCACGCTCGCTGCCGACGAACGCGACTGGCTGCTCGAATCGGCACTTCAGACTGCGGCCGGACGGTGCACGATACTGGCAGGCACGGGCGCAGCATCGACCAGCGTGGCAGTTGCCCGCTGCCGCCGTGCCGCGGCCCTCGGCGCCGATGCGTTGCTGGTTGTCGCGCCGTACTATAATCGCCCCCCGCAGCGCGGATTGGCGGCTCATTACAGTGCTATCGCCGACCGTGCGGACGCGCCGATAGTGCTGTACAACGTTCCATCGCGAACTGCGGTCGATATCGAGCCGGAAACGGCACTGGCACTTGCGGCGCACGAAAACATTCTGGCCATCAAGGAGGCAGTGGCCGATATGGAACGCGTGGCGCGCTATACAAACGCTGGCTTGAGTGTTCTCAGCGGCGACGATCCCACTGCACTTGACGCTATGCGTAACGGTGCAACAGGCGTGATCTCGGTCGCCGCCAATATCGCGCCGGTCGCTTTGTCGCGCATGTGCAAGTCAGCGGCCGAAGGCGATTTCGACGCTGCCGCTGAAATCGACGCGCAGTTGAAACCGTTGTACCGGCTTCTGGGTGCGGAGTCGAATCCGATCCCGGCCAAGTGGCTGCTGTCGGTCAGCGGTCGCATCGGCTCCGACCTCCGTCTGCCGCTGGTCGAACTGGCTGAATCGTATCGCGCCAGCGGTCGCCGCCTGCTAGAGTCACTCGAGGTCGAGTGATCACCTCACACGAATAAAGGGTTTGAACCAGCTTTGATCAAAAAACAAGTCCATTACGTTAGGGTCCTTCCGATTTTGTTGCTTGCCGGCATTACCACCGGTTGTGTTTTCAACGGCAACGATGAGCCGGCATACGCAGCCAGTGAAGAGGTCCCGCCGCTACGCGTCCCCGAAGGGCTCAGTGCACCGGAGACCCGGGTGACGTTCGAAATTCCCGGCTATTCACTGCCGGAACTGGCGGCACGTGGCGATGAAACCCGCCCGCCCAAGGTGCTTACATCGGCCGAAGCCGAAAAAGCGCGTTCCAGGATCCGGTTCGGCCCGACCGGACTCTACCTGGAGGTCGACGACCAGGCCGCAAGTGTCTGGCGCCGGTTGGGGTTTGCTCTCAATCGCGGCGACATGGAGATCGAGCGCGTCATCGACGACGAGCGGCGCTACCGGGTGGAGTTCAGCCACGATCGCATCCTGGCCTCCGAACGCGGCTGGTTCTCCAAGATTTTCATGTTCTGGGAGTCCCCCGAGTACATCAATTTCAGCGGCACCTACCTGTTTGAGGTGCAGCGCGAAACGACGGATACCACTCGCGTGGCCATCCTCGACGAGAGCGGCAATGTGCTGGCGATGGAGCGGGCGGAGTTTGTGTTGGCGCGTCTCCAGGAACGCCTCGGCTGATACGCCTTCGTAGAGCTACTGCGCGGGCGCCTGACGGCGTCCGGCGGTGCTCGCATTCCTCATGTACCAGTATGTACATTCCGGATGCTGTGCTCCGGCGGCCACCGTCAGCCACACGCTCGCTACGCTCTACGCAGACGTATCCCAGTTTCCGATATTTGGTAAACCGACTCCGGCGGTGCTCGGCATCCTCATGGACCTGATGTCCATTGCAGTGCCTGCGCGGAGCCTGCCCCGGACGCCGATCCGGGGGCTATCGGCAGCGCACTTGTTCGCTACGCGCCACGGCGATTTTTCCTGTAGGTGACGGAACCTGGTTCCGCCTTTCCGAAATTCGATCAACCAGCCGACCGGCTCATCCTCTACAGGTGCAGGAGCCGGCGCCGCCGGCGATTGCGGCGGCCCGGATAATGAATCGCCTGCACGGCATGCTCCTACACCCGTAGCGAGCCCGGAGGCCGCCGCTGCATCTGTGGGAGCGGCTTCCAGCCGCGATCAATCGGTGCAGGATGCGCCCCCCACAGAACCCACAACCAGCCAACCAGCCAACCAACTTTACCGCTCCAGCAGCTTGAGTTTGTCGGGCTTGTCTTCCCACTCCTCGGCGTCGGGAGGCGGGTCTTTTCTTTCGGTGATCACCGGCCATTCGAGCGAGAGTTCGGCGTTGAGTTCGAGGAAGTCCTGCTGTTCGGCCGGGAGATCGTCTTCAGGGTAAATCGCCTGGACCGGGCATTCAGGCTCGCACAGCGTACAATCGATGCATTCTTCGGGATCGATCACCAGGAAATTCGGTCCCTCGTGAAAGCAATCGACCGGGCAGACCTCGACACAATCTGTGTATTTGCACTTGATGCAGTTTTCGACAACAACGAACGTCATATCTGTAAATCCTGGTTGAATTACTGGCAGTCACACACTCGTGGAAGTGCGCGAGGCTGATGTTAGACTATTGTCCTTCCGGCTCGGGCGTATTCCGCGTCAGCAATGGTGGCCAACGTGTCAGCGCCAAGAATCATAATTATATAAGAACCGCTTGAACATCTCATTCCAGGAAATTCCGCTCGACGACCACAAGGTTGCGCGTGATCGCATCAGCCCGAATGCGCTGAAGGTCACCGACCGGCTTCAAGGGGCGGGCTTCAAGGCCTACGTGGTCGGCGGCGCGCCGCGCGATCTCCTGCTAGGGTTCACGCCCAAGGATTTCGACGTCGGTACCGACGCGACCCCCGAGCAGGTGCGCGAACTGTTCCGGAATGCCCGGCTGATCGGGCGCCGGTTCCGTCTGGCGCACGTGCGCTTCGGGCGCGAGATCATCGAGGTCGCGACGTTCCGAGGCACCAGTGACACCGGTGAGCGCAGTGTCGAGGACGGGGGTCGGGTATTGCGCGACAATGTATTCGGCAGCGAGGCGGAGGATGCCATTCGGCGGGACTTCACCGTCAATGCGCTGATGTACGACCCCAGCAACGAGACCATTCGCGACTATACCGATGGCTACGCTGACCTGGCACGGCGCAAATTGAGGCTGATTGGAGATCCCGAGCTGCGCTACCGCGAGGATCCGGTCAGGATGATGCGCGCGCTTCGTTTCAAGTCGAAGCTCGGGTTGGAGATCGATGGCCCCAGCGAGACCCCGATTCCGCAAATGGCGCCGCTGCTGGCCGATATTCCCCCGGCCCGGCTGCTCGACGAATTACTGAAGATGTTGCTTGGGGGCGGGGCCTGGAACGGTTTCCAGACCCTGGTCGAATACCGCCTCTGGCACGAACTGTTTCCCGGGCTGCTCGAATCGCCCGAAAACCCGCCGAGGCTTATCGAGCAGGCTTTTTGCAATACCGACCAGCGGGTTGCCGAAGGCAAGCCGGTGACGCCCGGTTTCCTCTTTGCGGCCTTGTTCTGGCCGCGCGCGCGGGATGAGGCCAGGCAGCGCGAGGAAAATGACCAGCCGCCCGTGGAGGCCCTGGCCACCGCCGGCGAAAAGGTGTTTTCCAAATATACAAGCCGGGTTTCCATTCACCGCCGTTTTTCGACCATGGCCAAGGAAATCTGGATGTTTCAGCCGCGTTTCGAGAAGCGTCGCGGCAAGCGGGCGATGCGTCTGTTGCAGGAACGCCGGTTCCGTGCAGCGTACGATTTCCTGTTGCTGCGCGCTGACGAGGACCCTGCTGCTGCCGAGCTTGCGAAGTGGTGGACGGAAGTGCAGGAGGTGGATGCCGAAACCCGCAATGAAATGATCTTCGGCCGCAAGAAGAAGCCGCAGCCGAAGACTCGTCAGGGCTCATGACACGCGCTTTCATTGGCCTGGGCAGCAACCAGGGCGACGTTCATCGACAGTTGGACCAGGCGTTGGCAGCGCTCGCCGAATTGCCTCGCAGCGTGTTGATTCGCTGTTCCCGGCGCTACTGGACCACGCCGGTGGGCGACTCCGATCAACCGGAATTCCTGAACGCCGTCGCGGAGATGGACACCGCGCTGGAGCCGCTGGACCTGCTTCGCCGCATGCAAAGCATCGAGGACGACCTCGGCCGTGTGCGCGATCCCGATCGGCGATGGGGGCCCAGAACAATCGATCTGGACCTGCTATTGTTTGGCCACGCAGTGATTCGGCATGCCGACCTGGTGGTGCCGCATCCGCGAATGGTCCGCCGAGCATTCGTGCTCAAGCCGCTGGCCGACCTGGTGCCGAGGCTGGAAGTCCCGGGTCTGGGCCCGGTTACCGAGCTGCTGGGCGATCTCGACGCCCGTGGGGTTCGCTGTGCGCAACCCGACGCTTCGCACAAAGGAGCCTGACGATGGCCGATCAAATCAAGATTACGCTCGAACGACTGGCTGAAATGAAGCGTGCCGGGACACCGATCAGCATGCTGACCGCTTACGACGCCAGCATGGCTGCCGTATTCGACGACGCCGGCATCGATTGCATCCTGGTTGGCGATTCGCTGGGCAACGTTATCCAGGGTCGGGATTCCACAGTGCCGGTTACGGTCGATCAAATGGTCTACCACGTCGAATGCGTGCGGCGCGGGACGCGGCGCGCGATGCTGATCGGCGACATGCCGTTCCTGAGCTATTCAAGCGAGGCCGTCGCGATCCAAACCGCGCGGTCGCTGATGCAGGCCGGCGCCGAACTGGTCAAGCTCGAGGGCGGCGGTTTTGTGCGCGACATCGTCGGACGACTGTCCGGACTCGGGGTGCCGGTGTGCGGTCACCTGGGTTTGACACCGCAATCGGTGCACAAGCTATCGGGCTATCGGGTGCAGGCGAGGGCGCCCGAGGCGCGCACGCAGCTGCTTGAAGATGCTGCGGCGTTGGAGCGGGCAGGCTGCGCAATGCTGGTGCTGGAATGCATTCCGCGCCGGTTGGCGGCGGAAGTGGCGGCAAATCTCGCCATTCCCGTGATCGGCATCGGCGCCGGTGCGCGGGTCGACGGTCAGGTGCTGGTGTCCTACGATGCGCTGGGTATCGGCAACGGGCGCAGACCGCGTTTCGTACGCGATTTCATGGCCGGGTCGAACTCGATGGACGCCGCGGTGCATGCGTTCATCGACGCCGTGCGCGAACGTCGGTTCCCCGCGGACGAAGAATCCTATGCCGATCCGGCTTGAGCAAATTCCGGTCCTGGATAGCCGCGAGGCGCTGGAGGCATGGCGAGACGACCAGTCGCGTCCGGTGCATCTCGTGCCGACCATGGGAAACCTCCATGCGGGCCATCTGGCTCTGGTCGAACACGCGGCGCGCGACGGCGTAGTCATTGCCAGCATATTCGTCAATCCCACTCAGTTTGGACCGGGAGAAGACTACGAGCGCTACCCGCGAACCCTTGCCAAGGACCTCGAAGCATTGGCGTCGGCGGGCTGCGACGCGGTCTGGGCGCCCGGCTTCGACACAATGTATCCGCTTTCTGAAGACCGTCGTTTCACGATTCGGCCGCCGAAGGCCTTGACCGACTGTCTGTGCGGCGCCCATCGTCCCGGCCACTTCGACGGCGTATGCAACGTCGTCATGCGGCTTTTCTGGCAGGTTCGCCCCCGGCGCGCTGTGTTTGGTGAAAAGGACTACCAGCAACTGCTGATCATCAGGAAAATGGTCGAGGATTTGTCGATTCCCCTGACGATCGATGCCGTACCCATAGTGCGCGAAGCAGACGGCCTTGCAATGAGTTCCCGAAACCGCTATCTCACGGCATCCGAGCGGGCGGCCGCAGCCGGGCTTTACACGGTTTTGCAAGCGCTCTCGGATGGCGCGCAAGATCCAGATTCGGGAACTTTCGAGGCGCTTCGGGTGTCTGGTATACAGCGTCTTGAACAGCTTGGATTTCGACCGGAATATGTTGAACGCCGGAATGCCGAAATGTTGGGTCCTGCCGACGGATTGAACGATCGCATATTTGCGGCGGCCTACCTCGGACAGGCCAGGTTGATCGACAATGTTGCAGTAACGAGACAGACTTGTCTCTGATTTGCAAATCAGGCTTGGAAAATTCCTGAACTTGTGGTACAGTTACCACGAACCTTGGATTTCCAGCAACGGTTAATCAAGGTGTCAGGGCGCGATTTGAGGTACATCACTCCGACAAGCTGCCTCTCCCCGTCACCGGGGAGAGGCTTTTTTTTGGGTGACACGACATTTGCGAACTGAACGGGATATTTCAATGAACCTGAACATGCTCAAAGCCAAGATCCACCGGGCCACCGTTACTCAGGCGGAACTCGATTACGAAGGGTCCTGCGCCATTGACGAAAATCTGCTCGAGGCCGCAGGAATTCTCGAGTACGAACAGATACATATCTACAATATCGCCAACGGCAAGCGGTTCGTGACCTACGCGATTCGCGGCGAGGCCGGCTCGGGCATGATCAGCGTCAACGGGGCCGCGGCGCACAAGGCGTCACCCGGTGATCTGCTGATTATCTGCGCCTACGGCGCGCTGGACGAGCTTGAGGCGGCCGCACACCATCCGCGGCTGGTCTACCCGGATGAAAACAATCGCGTGGCGCGTATTGCCGGCGAGATTCCGGCACAAGCGGCCTGAGCGGCCCGCCTTTGTTGCAAAAAAACAACACTCCGAACATTCGCGCCTTGCTGCGTGATGAACCCGAGCGCGCCACTGAAATGGTCCGAAGTTCGGCCCATTGGCGGCTCGATGCCAGTCGCACGCCGCTGAAGCTGGCCGAGTGGCGTGAATTTTTCGATGCTTCCGCCACCGCCGCGCTTCGGCGGGCCGTTTCCGACCTGTTCTCCGGCGCTATCGTCAATGCCTCGGAAAATCAGCCGGCGCTGCATATGGCGCTTCGCGCAGAACGGCTGGACGAGATGGTCGACGCTGCAGACGCCGCGCTGATCGAGAACTCCAGGCGCCGAATGCTGGAAATCTCGGCCCGTCTTTATCGCGGCGAAACGCCGGTTCGGACAATCCTGCACGCGGGCATCGGAGGTTCGGATCTCGGCCCGAGGCTTGTTGCAGATGCGCTGGATCCCGGCGACAGCGCAGTGCATGTCGAGTGGCTGGCCACGCTGGATGCAAGGCGTATCAGTCGTTTGCTCGCTCGGCTGGATCCGGAAACGACCGCGCTGGTCGTGGCCTCCAAGAGCTTTTCGACCAGCGAAACGCTGAACCAGGCGGCGCACATTCGCGAGTGGCTCGGCACCGATGGCGCCGGGCGCATCTGGGCGGCGACCGCGAACGTCGAGCGCGCCCGGACGTTTGGTATTGCCGAGCCGAACATTCTGCCTTTTCCCGTCTGGACCGGCGGGCGATTTTCGCTGTGGTCCAGCGTCGGGCTGAGCGCCGCCGCTCGAATCGGTCCGGATCAGTGGCAGCGAATGCTGGCCGGGGCGGCGCAGGCCGACAAACTGCTGGCAAGCGATCTGGAAGCTTCGCCGGCTTACGCCATGGCGCGGGTTCTCGACGGCCTGGTGCGCGGTCGTGGATTCGATACGCTGGGCGTGGTCAGCTACGATCCGGCGCTCCGCCTTCTGGCCGAGTATCTCCAGCAGCTCGTGATGGAGAGCCTCGGCAAGTCTGTGGACCTGAAAGGCGCGCAGACACCGGCGCACACTTCGCCGCTGGTGTTCGGCGGTGCGGGTACCGACCTGCAGCATTCCCTGTTTCAGGCGCTTCACCAGGGCACAAAGCGGCATCCAATGCTGCTGCTGGGCAGCGCGCAGTGCAACGAGGGCCCTGCGGGCTGGGCGCGCGATCAGCTTTCGCATTTGCTCGGCCAGGCAAGCGCGCTGGTCAACGGCAAGCCGGCCGAAGACCGGTCGCGGGCGCTGCCGGGCAACAATCCGGTATTGATCATGCTCGCGCAAACAATCGACGCGGAAAGTGTGGGCGAACTCCTCGCCAATTTCGAACATGCGGTCTATTTGCTCGGGGCGCTCTGGGACATCAATGCCTTCGATCAGTGGGGCGTGGAAGAAGGCAAGCGCCTGGCAATCGAGTTTCGCTCGGTACTCGAAGGCACGGGCAAATGCCCGGATTCCTCGCTCGACGACACCATTGCCTGGATCAGGGGCTCGCGACCTGCCGATTGACCGCCCGGGTCTGATCAATGCCCGAAATTGACGTGAGGCGGGCGTGAAAATCGAATACGATCGCGTTATAGTAGAAAGATGATCGAAGCGCAATCTTCGACAACCGCGTAATAAAAAACGCGTTCGCGCTAAAAGCTTACGGTGGCATCTCGACAGGTCTACCGTCCGAATAAAGGCGTGTTTCGCAAATCGTTGATGAACAAACTGATTCCGAATTTCGTCGTTGCAGACCGCGCGTTGTTTTCGTGCGCGCGTGCTTCATGACAAAGCGTGTTCCTGTAAATCAATCGAACGGAGGCAACTATCACACAGTCAAGCACTGCAGAGCAACAAAGCACACAGGATTTTGGCAAGGATCCTGTCGAAGTCCGGGAATCGGACCATTACCAGCAGGAATACGTCGAGGGCTTTGTCGACAAATGGGACGAGCTCATCGACTGGGACGCGCGCTATGAGAGCGAAGGCGATTTCTTCATCAAGATGCTCAAGGAGCGCGGCGCCAGACGAATTCTGGATGTTGCAACCGGTACCGGGTTTCATTCGGTTCGTTTGATCGAAGCCGGTTTCGAAGTCTGCAGCGTCGACGGCTCGGCTGCAATGCTCGCCAAGGCATTTGAGAATGGCCGCAAGCGCGGGCATATTCTCAGAACCATCCAGGCCGACTGGCGCTGGCTGAACCGGGATGTGCATGCCGCTTATGACGCCGTGATCTGCCTGGGCAATTCGTTCAACCACTTGTTCGACGAGCGCGACCGGCGCAAGACGCTTGCCGAATTTTATGCAGTACTCAAGCACGACGGCTGCCTGATTCTCGACCAGCGTAATTACGACGCGATCCTGGATGACGGCTTTTCCACCAAACACAAGTTCTACTATTGTGGTCATCAGGTGAGTGCCGAGCCGGAGCACGTGGACGAAGGGCTGGCAAGGTTCCGTTATACGTTCCCGGATGACTCGGTGTACTACTTGAACATGTGCCCCATTCGACGTGATTATGTGCGCGGGCTGATGCAGGACGTCGGGTTCCAGAAGATTGCAACCTATGCCGACTTCGAAGACGAGGAAAGCACTGGCACGCCGGACTTCTATATACACGTCGCAGAGAAAAAGTACTACAGCGCCGAAGACATCGATGAAGACGATGCCGGGACCACGCGGGAGGCTGACAAGGCATGAGCAGCCCGCAATATTCGGACGTCGTCGAAACTGCGCGCGCTTATTACAACAGCGCCGATGCGGACAATTTTTATTTCCACATCTGGGGCGGCGAGGATATTCATATCGGGCTATACCAGTCCGACGACGAGCCCATCGCGGCCGCCAGCCGTCGGACCGTGCATCGCATGGCCGAACTCGCCGGAGAAATCAATCCGGCCACCCGGGTGCTTGATCTCGGCGCCGGCTACGGCGGCTCGATGCGCTACCTGGCCGAACATTTCGGTTGCCAGTGTGTGGCGCTGAACCTGAGCGAGGTCGAGAACGAGCGCAACCGGCGAATGAACATCGAGGCGGGCCTCGATCGGAATATCCAGGTGGTCGATGGAGATTTTACGGCGCTGGATTTCGACGACGAAGCTTTCGATCTGGTCTGGTCTCAGGATGCGTTCCTTCATTCCGGTGATCGTGCCAAGGTCTGCGCCGAGGCGACCCGCGTACTCAAGCCCGGCGGCCGCCTGGTATTTACCGACCCGATGCAGGCCGACGACGCGCCGACAGACCAGCTCCAGCCAATCTACGACCGACTCCATCTGGATTCGCTGGCATCACCCGCGTTCTACCGCGAAGCCCTCGGTGAACTGGGCATGCGGGAAGTCGAATTCGACGATCGCTCGCACCAGCTGCCGCGCCACTATGCACGGGTGCGCCAGGCGCTTATCGAAAACGCCGACGAACTGCGGGAACGCGGTGTCAGCGAGGACTACATCGAGCGCATGCAAGCTGGATTGCAGCACTGGGTGGACGGCGGTCGCAAGGGCCATCTCGCCTGGGGCATCTTCGTGTTCGAGAAGCCGGTCGCCTGATTTCGGCCTGATCCGTCGCATCGCGACCTCAAGGCCCGCCTACTCGGCGGGGCCTTTCGGGGCCTTGTATCGAGCTGGATCGTTTATTCTATTCGTCTGCACGAGCCGAGTATGGAGTCGACCCGCCCGTGACCTGGATCAATATCATCGAGCCGTCCGAAGCCGATGGCAGGCTCGCAAAACTCTACGAGCGCTCCGCCGGCGGCGGCCAGGTGGATCAGATTCTGCTGGCCCACAGCCTCCGGCCGCATACGCTTGAAGGTCATATGGCACTTTACCGGGCTGTACTGCATCATCCGCGCAATAGCCTGGATCAAGCGTTCGCCGAAGCTATTGGCGTGCTGGTCAGCCGCGCCAATGGCTGCGACTATTGTGTCGATCACCATATGGTCGGGATGAAGCGAGCGCTGTCGAATCCAGATCGGGCCGAGGCGTGGAACGTTGCACTCGAGAGCGGTCCGCGCGACGAGATTTTCGATACGCGCCAGCGCGCTGCGCTCGCCTATGCAGAACAGCTGGCGCTGGCACCGGCCGAAATCTCCGAGAACGAAATAAATATGTTGCGGAAGTCCGGCTGGAGCGACGCCGAGATTCTGGAAATCAACCAGGTCGCGGCCTATTTCTGCTACGCCAACCGGACCGTGCTGGGACTGGGCGTGACCACCGAAGGAGAGAGGCTGGGCGCGCACTCGACGCCTTGAAGACGAGTCCCGGCAATTTTCTAATCTGCCTTTGCCGGAAGACAGGAAGCACGATACAATATTCCGCTTGGCGTCGTCCGGTGAAGAGGCGTCAATTTAACGGAGAGGTGCCGGAGTGGTCGAACGGGCTCGCCTGGAAAGTGAGTGTACGGGTTGAACCGTACCGAGGGTTCGAATCCCTCCCTCTCCGCCAAATTAAAAAAGACCGGATCAGGAGAGGTGGCAGAGCGGTCGAATGCGGCGGTCTTGAAAACCGTTGAAGGTTTGTAGCCTTCCGGGGGTTCGAATCCCTCCCTCTCCGCCATATACGAATGACCCCGCTTCAGTCTGCACCTCGCGCGCGGGGCATAAACCAGCCCTTTCAGAACTCCGGTCAAAATTGAGTGTGTTCGCCCCTTGGTGTTTAACCGCAATGTACTCGGTGTTGCCGGAGTGCCGCCAACAGCATCGCCACAGCAAAAAGCAGCAGCGTGCCGGCGCCGAGCGCCGGCACCGGTCTGGGTGGAGAGGCTATCGGCAGGCGCCGAACATTGGCGCGAATCATCAGGTTCTGCTGGGTCTGGATAATGAAACCCAGCCCGCGATCGGTCAGCCAGCTGTTGCCGGTGGATTCCGAGGACTGGTCGGACTCGACGTTGAAATCCTCGCCGGCGTTAATCGGGTCGCCCCGCACCATGATCCAGAAGACAGGCTCGTCGATCCGCCAAGTCGTGTCGAAATCCAGTTCGAAAGCGCCCGTGCCATCACCTGTGAGCATTGTGCTTCGGCGCTGCGGGTCATCGATATCCGGAAGACCGTCGTTGTCGCGATAGACGAATACTTCATTGGGCCACGGACCGCCTGCAGCGGAAAAATCGAACTGGTTGGACACGCAGAACCCGGTCAGTTCGACCGTGCCGGGTGCCAGGTCGAAATCGGCCAGTTCGAAACGCACGCCGAGAAAGTGATCGTTCTCGCCGGCCTGGCCACCGCCGAAGAAAATGGCGTCCTCGGGCGTACCGTCGTCGTAGAACAGGTCGCCGCAGTCCAGTGTCGCCGGCTCGCCGCGCGCCTCGACATTGCGGAATTCCTGGGCATTGAGACCGGTGGCGATCAACGGGAAAGCCAGCAGGACCAGCCTCAAAACTCGATTCATGACGTTTTCCGGAATTGCGAAGTTGCCAGTATAGAGCCGATGCGGTGGCCCGGCGGATTGTTCCCGAATTCGATGTTTTCAAGTGGCGACTGCATTTCCGTACAGCAATTGGATGAAATTCTGCCTGCAAAAGCTCGGAATAAGGATCTTGACGGGTAGTGTAATGATCCTGGTATGGGACTTTCGCTCTTACCAGGCCCTTCGTCAATCTTGCGCCGAACTGCCTGCTATATTCGGCGCCTGCGGTGGCTGGTTCGCCGGCTGGGAACGAGCGGCAAGAATTCGAGCGCGAGATGCTGCGCGCGAAAGGGGGTGAGGTGCCGGCAAGGGCGGCTGGGGGGACGGAGCAGCAGGAGGTTGATGAATGCGACGGGTTCAGTCCGCCGCGTCAAGCAGCGCACGGATGGTGTCCTCGTCGATCAGCGGCTGGTCCTGTTTCCGACCCTTGCCGTATGCGCTTTGAGCCAGTTTCCGCTTGCGCGCCTGCAGCGCCAGGATTTTTTCTTCCACCGTGCTTTCGGTGACCAGCTTGTAGACGAATACCGGCTTGTCCTGGCCGATTCTGTGGGCGCGATCGGTGGCCTGGTGTTCGACGGCCGGATTCCACCACGGGTCGTAGTGGATGACAGTGTCGGCCTCGACCAGGTTCAGCCCCACGCCGCCGGCCTTGAGGCTGACCAGGAACAGGGCGACTTCGCCGTCGCGAAAGCGCTGGATGGCCTCGTCGCGCTTGCGGGTCTGGCCGGTCAGCTTGGCGTAAGCGATGCCGCGCTTGTCCAGTTCCTTCTCGATCAGGCCCAGCATGCTCGTGAACTGTGAAAACAGCAGCACCCGGCGGCCCTCTTCCAGCAACTCGGGCAGCAGATCGAATAGCAGGTTGAACTTGGCTGACGGTGTGCCGCTAGCGCCAGGCATGCTTTTGGACAGCAGGCGCGGATCGCAGCAGACCTGGCGCAGTTTCAACAGGGCCTCGAGCACGATGATATGGCTTCTGGCCAGGCCCTTCGCGCCGATTGCGTCGCGGACCTTCTTTTCCATCGTGAGCCGGACGCTTTCGTAAAGCCGGGCCTGTCTGGGCTCGAATTGCGCCTGGCGCAGCAGCTCGGTCTTGGGCGGCAATTCTGATGCAACGAGGTCCTTGGTTCGGCGCAGCAGAAACGGCGCGGTGCGCCGGTTGAGGCGTTCGAGTCGCTCTGAATCGCCTTGTTTCTCGATCGGCGTGCGGTAGGTGCTGGTGAAGCTCTTGTGGTCGCCAAGAAAGCCGGGCATCAGGAAATCGAACTGGGCCCACAGCTCCCCCAGATGGTTTTCCATCGGCGTGCCGGTCAGGCACAATCGGTGCCGACAGTTCAGTTTGCGCACCACCTGCGCGGCCTGGGCTTTAGGGTTCTTGATCTGCTGGGCCTCGTCCAGAATCAGGTAGTGCCAGGGTTGCTCGAGCAATACTTCGCGATCACGCGGCAGCAGCGGATAGGTCGTCAGCACCAGGTCGAATTGAGCCAGGCGTTCGAAGCGGGCCGCACGGTCCGGACCGTGCAGTACCAGCACGCTCAGTTTCGGCGTGAACAGCGATGCTTCGCGCCGCCAGTTGCCCATCAGGCTGGTCGGCGCCACGATCAGGCTGGGCTGCAGCATCCGTCCGGCGCGCTTTTCGACCGCCAGATGGGCCAGCGTCTGGACCGTCTTGCCCAGGCCCATGTCGTCGGCCAGGATGCCGCCGAAGCCGTGCTCGCGCAGGAACTGCAGCCAATCCAGCCCGTGCTGCTGGTATTCGCGCAATTGACCCTTGAACGTGGTTGGAAGCTTGACGGTCTTGAGCCCGGAGAAGTCGGCCAGCCTGCGGGCCAGTTTCTTCAGGCTGGTCGCGCCGCGCACCGGAATGCCTTCCAGGTCCAGCAGCCGGGCCGCATCGGGCCGGGGCAGTTCCAGCGTATCGCCGTCGACCCGGTCGAACAGATCGAGGATGGTCTTGAGCACCGGCTCGATCTGCTCGGCCGGCACGCTGACATAGTGGCCTTCGCCGGCATCCAGATAAAGCGTTTCTGGCAGGTCGCCGGGCCGGTAGTTTTCCAACAACTGGCTGACCAGGGGCAGCAGCGGCATTGTACAGCCGTCGAAGTCCAGGTCGAAGCGCAGGCTGAACCAGTCGTTGCCTTCGGATTCGACTTCGCCGTCGATGCCGTCGGACTCGCTGACACTGAAATCTTGCTCGCCGATCAGTTCGATCTGCCAGCCGGCATCGCGTAGCCGTTGTGTGCCGGTCTGCAGCCAGTCGAACCAGGCGTCTCTCAACGCCGTTCCCTCGAGCTCGCCGGCCAGTCCGAAGCTGTGTTCGTCGCCGGGTTCATGGCCCTGCCTATCGGCAGGCACCAACCCGGTGTCGATCAATGTCTGCCGCAGTTCGCGCTCGGCGTCGAGGTCGCGATGAAGTCGAATCAGGCGACTGCCCGATTCGGTGACGATTTCGGTTTGCGGGTGGTCCGGCGGCACCATCAGGTTGTCGTACCTGTATTTCAGACTGGCGTGCGCCCGCGCTGGACGTGCCGGATCGAATTCCACGCCCAGCCATCCCGCTGGACGGCTATCGATGTCTTCGTACTCGACCTCGACCGGGGTCGGGATATCGGGTGCGGTAATAGCAAGCGTGTGGCTCAGCCGATTCGCCTCGGCGGCCGGAATGGTCGGCGCGCGGCCAAGCCATTCGAGTTTGCTGTTATCGACGCCATGCGGCAGTTCGACGACACCGATTTTCAGGGCGTCAGGATCGACATAACAGGGCGGCTCGGCCGGCACCAGAATGCCGCCGTTTTGGATTTTCATTTGTACCCTGTAGCCGCTTTTTCGATCGCCGTTCCAGCCCAGTTCCAGCGTGCGCCCCTCGCCGGGCCGGAATGGGCCGAACCGCTCGGCGCTCCAGAAGGCGCGGCCGGATTCGGCCATCTTCATCAGCGCGAGGTGGCCGGCCGCGCCCGACGGGGCAAATTCCTGTGCCCAGCCATGGTGGCGGCTTGCCCGGATCAGGATCAGAATTTCCTCGTCGACCGTTCGCAGGTAACCCGGCCGGTGCGATGAATTGTGTATCGCGGATGCATGCGTGGCTCTTCCCTTGCCCCAGGTCCCATCCTTCTTGAGCCGGGCGATGTTGAATTTGATTTCGATACCGCTGCCCCGCTCCCGGCCGCGTTCGAGCAGGTACAGCAAGGCCTCGGGCGATTCTGCCGAGGCCTCCGCATTGCCCGGCAGTTCGGCAAGCCAGTCTGCGACTTCGTCGCGAGTCTCCGGCTCGCGGGGTGCCAGCGCCTGCCAGGTCAGCACCAGCGCGACGACGTGCTTGCAGTTGTAGCCGACCGGACAGGAGCATTCACCGTCCATCTTGATGCGGTTGCCCTTGCCTTCGATTTCGATGTTCTGCCGATAAGGCTCGATTTTCGAACCCCGACAGGTGCCGTTCAGCAACACGCCGCCGTCGGGCAAGCGTTCGACCTCGTCAAGACTCGCGCGACCGTCGCGAAAATATCGGCTGCCGCGCTGCCACGAACCGGAATCGGTCGCGCGCGCCAGCCACGCGGCCGAAAGCGATTGGGGGTGAATCATTGGAACAAGCGACGCCAGACGGAAAACTCCAGCCTCGGAGTTTACCGCACAGGGAGCCTTGTGAAATTCTCATCGTGCATCGATTGGATCAAGGATGCAGGCGTCTCCAGGCGTCCGAGGCCGGCGCTCCGGGGAAGTGTTGCCGGTTTGGATTTCGCTGCGGAAGAGGGCAAGACAGCGGGATCATCGTCCTGCCGCGGGGAGCCCGCGGCAGGACGGCTGGTCGATCAGGAATCGATTTCCGAGAGCAAGTCGGGATTGACGACCAGGTTGCGCACGCCGTGCGCGCCGGTCTCATCGAAAATGTTGTCTTCGCACCAGATGCCGACCGTGTCGATGTTGACCCTGGCCACTTCTGGCCGCACGCTCCAGCTGACCTGAAGCGGAGAGCCGTTTTCGTTGTACGCCGGGCCGGTGGTCGATCCGGCATATTGCACCGGTTCTCCGGTATTGCCAGGTATATTGAGAGCCTGGTGGTAACCGTCGACCACACCCAGTTCGGTCAGTTCACCAAAATCCCGGGCCGAAGCGTCGTTGACAAGTACATATACCTGAGTCTCGACGCGCAGCTGCGGATTTCCGATCGCGTCGCTTAGACATGCACCGAGTGTCGGGCCGGGTTCGATCTTGGCGGTGGTGTGAACGTAGTGCAGCTCGATCGTATCTCCGGGCACCAGGGAGTCTTTTTCGGTCGGGCAGATGGCACCGTCGGCGGGTGCCCGCTCGCTTTCGCTAAGCGTTCCCGAATAGCGATAGCCGGTCCCGTAGCCCAGCCCGTCGCCGTTGCCGGCATAGGTCGTGAATTCCCCGCCCTTGTGTTCGGCGTGCTTGTGAAAGTGAATATTGCACAGGTTCATCTGGTCGTAATCAGGAGCCGTCGAGAAGATTCGCTGGTTGTTGCCTGCGGCAGAATCGATATCGCGTGGCGATTGCGGACCGAAGCCTTTTCCGGCTGTCGTGCGCGCAAGGACGTCGCGTTGCGCTGCAATTGTTGAATCATCGACGAGTCCCTGCGTCGCATGATCGTCGGCCTGCAATGAAAGAGGCACCGCCATGGCAGTGGCGAGCAATGCGATTCGACCTTTGTTCATTTCTGAATGCTCCTGTTGTAATAAGGGTTTTTGGGAAAACATGACCGAAGAGCGACCATGTCCTGATAGAAGAGATATATCAAGGTTACGTGAAAGGCTAATGATTGTCATTCCCATGTGTTTTTCAGTGCCGACGTCCGGAGATGTACCTTGACTCCCTGATGGGTGCCCGACTCGGTTGCATTTTGAGAATTTGCGCGCAGTAGTGCCGGCTTCTATACTGTGGTCCTAATCGGCAGCCAGTCGAGATGTCGGTAAATCGCCGTCCATGCAGATGCATTGCAGCGTTCGGCGTGATCGCGGGCCGATATCGCTTGCCGATTCGATACGAGGATGCTTACGATGACAGCTGTCACAATGCCCGGCACACGTTCCGGCAAGGTCCGCCTGCGACCCGTTGGGTACTGGCTGGTTTTTACTGTGCCGGCGCTGATGCCGCTGTCGTGGTGGCTTGTCCAGACGACAGGCAGCTTTCTCTGGACTGCCTTGCCCATCGTCTGGCTGTATGGATTGCTGCCGCTGACCGACTGGCTGATCGGGCGCGACCGCCAGCCTCCGGTCGATTCACAGGACACCTGGCTGAACCGCCGTCTGGTGCCGTGGCTGTGCCTGCCGGTACAGATCGCCGTAGTGTTCGGTTCGCTCGCTGTATTGCCTGCCATGCCGTGGTGGGCCGGCATCTTGTGGATTCTTTCGCTGGGGTATGTCGGCAGCGTGCTGGCGATCAACGTCGCGCACGAGCTCATTCATCGCAAGAGCCGCGTCGACCGGACCATCGGCGGCTTGTTGCTGAGCACGGTCAACTATGCGACCTTCAAGATCGAGCACGTCCGGGGCCACCATGTCTGGGTGGCGACAGAAAACGACCCTTCGTCTGCCCAGCGCGGCGACATCGTCTACAAATTCGTGCCACGCGCGCTGATCCGAAACACGATCAACGGCTGGCGGTTGGAAGCCGAGCGTCTTCGGCGCATGGGAAAATCGCCTGTCTCGCTACGGAACGAACTGATCGGCTGGCAACTTGTGGTCATTGCCTTTGCGGTTGTGGCATGGCTGCTCGCCGGCTGGGTTGGCGTGGCGGCCTTTTTGTTGCAGGGTCTGGTGGCGGCCGGTTCGCTGGAGGTCATCAACTACGTCGAGCATTACGGTCTCAAGCGCCGGCAGCTTGAAAACGGCCGCTACGAGCGCCCGGCGCCGCGGCATTCCTGGAATTCGGATTTCTGGCTCAGCAACGGCATGCTGCTGCAGCTGCAACGCCATTCGGATCATCACGCCTTCCCGAGTCGCCCGTTCACGCAACTCAGAAGCTGGCCTGACGCACCGCAGCTGCCGCTGGGCTATTCGGCAATGCTGCCGATCACCTTCATACCGCCCCTCTACCGCCGCCTCATCCACCCGAGACTGGATGCATTGAACGCGCGAACCGGTTGACAAAACATAAACGCTGGCTGACAATACACGGCTTGCACGCGCCCGTAGCTCAGTTGGATAGAGTACCTGGCTACGAACCAGGCGGTCGGAGGTTCGAATCCTTCCGGGCGCGCCATAAATAAGAAAAGCCCCGCGCGAGGCGGGGCTTTTTTATTTTTGCGCCCGGAAGGGTTCGAACCTCCGACCATCACAAGGAGGGTTCGACCAGCGGCCGAGAGCCCGGCGTTCCCGCGCCGCGTCTATTGCGGTTGCCGATTGAGGCGGTGTCTCGGCGCGTGCTCCCTGCAGGCGATTTGACGTAGGAACGACTACGTCTGCACCGCCCTGCGGTCCGCGCTCCCCGAGACACCGCCTCACTCGACCCCCTCATGACGACGCGGCGCGGGAACGCCGGGCTGAGCCGCGCAGGACGCACG
>DATGCS010000238.1:0-9350 GCA_035311685.1 Wenzhouxiangellaceae bacterium | reverse complement strand
GTCCTTGCCGGCCAGCGTGGCAATGCTGGCGAGATTGGCCTGGTAGCCGGTCGAGAAGACCATGGCCGAAGGCCAGCCGAAAGCCGAGGCAAGCTCTTGCTCCAGCGCTGCGTGGCCGTTGTAGCTGCCGTTGGCCATCCTGGAGCCCGTGGTGCCGGTGCCGAAATGCTCCAGCGCCTGTCTGGCCGAACTCACCACGTCGGGGTCCAGCGTAAGGCCCAGGTAATTGTTGGTGCCGGCGAGAACCACCCGCTTGCCGTCGATGACACCCTCGGCGGCGGAAATGATGTCATCTATGGGCGTGGCTACCGGCGGCGTGCCCTCGGCCCCAAGCTCGGCGCGCGCGGTCGCAAGCTGCGAAAACTTGTCGAACAGGCTCATCGCGAACTGTCCTTGGTCATGCTGCGAATGCGTCCTCCCAGCTGGTTCAGCGTCTGCACTTCTGCCAGCACTTCCACAGGCACGGAAATATCGAGTTCATCCTCTATCTCCATGACCAGATCCATGACCTGAACCGAGTCAAGCCCGACGTCGCTGGTCAGCGCAGCATCGAAATCGATTCCATTGATCTGCGGCAGCGCCGTCTCGACGGCATTTTGAATGGCCTGATCGACATGATCATGGCGGCGATTGTCATTACCATCGTTCTGAGTTGTCATCGGTTTTTCCATCCCGGCAAGGTACCAAGCGCGTGTTCAAGCCGCGTCGTCGGTTTCCAGTTCAAGCATTTTTCGATGCCGAGATTATCGCAGACCCAGTCACGATGCAGCAGCTCCCGTGCCTTGCCCGGGCTGAGCATTGCGCGTCGGCCTGCAATGCGCGAGCTGATCAGCGCGAATGCCCCTCCGGCAGACATGAGGCGGGCAGGTATCGAAACGATTCGGATTCTCCGGCCATTTGCCTGGCGGGCGAGGTCTGCAAGGTCTTCCCAGCGCCAGCCTTGGTCGGGTTGGGGGCTCGCCAGCGCCAGGATTTTCAACGTCGGACCATGTTCGGCGAGCCGGGAGATTGCCTGGGCAAGATCATCTACGTGGAGCAATGAGAACCTCGATTCGCTGCTGCCGGCGCGGATCAGCCATCCACGCGCCAGGGCGCGCCAGAATCCCGCCAGGGCCGGATCGTCGGGTCCGTAGACCGCCGGCGGGCGCAGGATTGAATACCGGCTGCAGTTCGAGGTCACGAGTTCCTCGGCTGCGCGCTTTGAGTCGGCGTACCATGAAAGCGCCGGCCTGCCGGCCGCCAGCGACGATAGATGGATGAGATGAGCATCGGGTGCTGTGGCCGAGATCGCATCGACAAGGCGTCGGGTTCCGCGGATGTTGTCGCGTTCGAAATCGAGAGCGCTGTTGCCCCGTATCGCGGCGGCGATGTGTACGACGCACCGGGCATCATGGACGAGCGTGTTCAGTGTATCGGGTTCGTCGAGGGTGCCGTCTATTACGGTGCAGTCGCCGAACCAGTCCGGCAGGCAGCGGCCACGTGCATTACGAATCAGCAGGCGAAGTTGCGCATCGGGGAAGGTGCGCCTGAGCGCATTGACAGCGGCCTTTCCGACAAAGCCGGTCGCGCCGGTCACGGCGATGACCGGCATCGGTTCAGCCTGCTTGATTCAGCGCCTGCGTATGCGGCGTACGGTTGACCAGTTCGCGCGGCAGAACTTCGGACTCCTCGAGACCGTTGCGCTTGAGAAAATCAAGCCGCGTGCCGCTCCTGGAGAGCTTGCCGGAAGATGTTCTGGGCAGCGTGTGCAGCGGTACCAGTTCGATCAGGCAGGCGATGCCGAACTCGGACTGGATCTTCTGCTTCAGACGCTCTACCAGGCGGGCCTGACGAAATGGATCCTGTTCGCGGCATTGAACGACCAGCACGGCGACTTCGGTACCGTCCTCGGCCGGAATCGCGAATGCCGAAGCGTCCTCGGCGCGAACTTCGGGCTGCTGCTCGGCCAGGTACTCCAGATCCTGCGGCCAGATGTTGCGGCCGTTGATGATCAGCAGGTCCTTTGCACGGCCCGTGATGAAAAGGGAATCGCCGGCCCGATAGCCCACGTCCCCGGTATTGAGCCATCCGTCGTCCGACAGGGATGCACGGGTCGCTTCCGGATTGTTGGCATAGCCGGACATGACGCTCGGGCCGCGCAGGAAGATTGTGCCGCAATGGCGCTCCTCGAGAATGCGACCGCGCTCGTCGCGAATCTCGACCTCGTAATCGGGCAGCGGCCGGCCGCAGTTGACGAATTCGGTAACCCGGCCGGCTTCATCTCCAGCGGAAACCGGCTCTGCTCGACGCGAGCCGGCCAGAATGTCGGCGTCGAGGCGATCCACCTCGAGACCCTGCGCCAGCGGGGCGAAGCTGACGGCCAGCGAGCATTCGGCCATGCCGTAGCAGGGCAGGAACGCGGTTTCGGAGAAGTTGGCCGGCGCCAGGGCGTCGGCGAACTGGTTCAACCAGCCGGCCCGGATCATTTCCGCCCCTACGCCGGCGACCCGCCATGCCGAAAGGTCGTAACGATCTACGTCGGAAGGCCGCAACCGACGCGCACAAAGCGCGAAACCGAACGGTGGCGAATACGAAATCGTGGCCTGGTTGCGCGACATCAGCTCCAGCCACAGGCGCGGCCGCATCGCGAAGTCGCGCGTGCCCATGTAATCGACCGACAACTGCGAAACGACCGGACCCAGGATAAGGCCGACCAGGCCCATGTCGTGGTAGAACGGAAGCCAGGATACGTAGCGGTCGCCCCGGCGAATCTGAACGCCGTACTGCAGGATGCCGGCCAGATTGGTCAGCACGGCCTGCTGTGTAATCATGGTTCCGCGCGGAAAACGGGTGCTGCCCGAGGTGTACTGCAGGTAAGCAAGGTCTTCGGGCGCCGGCGGTTCCGGTAATGCGTCGGCGGGTTCGAGGGCGGCGAAGGCTTCCAGCGTACCGCTGACCGCCAGATCAAGCCCCTTGACCGCGTCGTCGAGAAACGAAGCGAAGTCCGGCGACGCGTAAGCCGCGCTGGCGCGGCAATCCTTGAGCAATGCGCGAAGGTGTTCGACGAACGCGCTCTTGCCGCCCAGGTGCACTGCTGCAGGCAGTGGCACCGGGACCAGGCCGGCATACTGACAGGCGAAGAACATCACGTGGAAATCAGGTTGTGTGTCGGCAACCAAAGCAATACGGCTGCCGCGCGCGAGCCCAAGTCCGGCGAGGCGGTGGGCGATATCCAGGGCGCGCTCGCGCAGCTCCGAATACGTCATGACGGCGGTCAGTTCGCCGCGTCCATTGTGGAAATTGCAGCCGGTCGTCCCCTTGGCCGCGTAGTCCAGCGCTTCGGCCAGGCTCCGGTACCCGGATGTCTTGAGCGGAAGCGAGTTGTTGGTTGGGGTTGGCAAGTGGTTCAAAACCGAAATTCCCTTGTTGTTCTATCATCTCGCGTAGAATTCCGGCGACGAAAGACCGAGCGAGTGTTTTGTTAATTCAAACGAGCATTATAAAGCGATGACGAATGGAATGAAACTCTTCGGAAACACCTCTTTTTTGCTAGCAAATTAAGGTTTTCGTCGTTCAATTTGTGTTAATGATGACATTTTTGCAACATTATGTGGTAACTACGCCACAGGCACTAGGATAACCGATGCCGGTTTGCGCGAATCAGGGTATCGAAGTTTTCCGGGTCAGGACCCGGCGGCATTGGAAATGCTTTCACTCACTGCCGACCGCAATCCAGTCGGTCTCTCCGAACTGGGTCCAGCCGCTTTCGCTGCAGGTCCGCCAGATGTGGGCGCCAAGGCATCCTTTCTTTCGTCATGCAAGCGCTACCGCCTGGCTTGCCGCGAGAGGCGGTAAGCCGGTCGGAAGAATCAGCGCCCAGATCGACATGCTGCAGGCCGAGTGCGGCCGGCCAACCATGGGGCAGTTCGGACAACTCGAAGCGATCGACGACCCGAGCGTCTTTGAGGCGCTTGCCCGGGCTGCTGGCCAGTGGCTGGTCGAAAAGGGCATGAAGGAGGTTACCGGACCGTTCGATCTTTCGATCAACCAGCAGTGCGGATTGCTTGTCGACGGACATGACAAGGCACCGATGATGATGATGAATTACAACCCGCCCTGGTACCCGACGCATCTCGAGTCTGCCGGTTTCGAGACAGCGGTTGAAACGTTGGCCTACCGGGGCTCGCCCCGGTATGAATTGCCGACACGGGTCGCCAGGCTTCTGTCCCGGGTCAGCAAGCGGCTGGAAATACATTCGGTTTCGCGCGGCGAGATCGGCCACCTGGCCGAGCCGATGCGCCAAATCTTCAATGCGGCTTGGGCTGCCAACTGGGGATTTGTGCCTTTGACGGAGGCTGAATTCGCCCACATGGTCGACGAAATGAAGCTCCTTCTGCGGCCGGGTTACGTCCAGATTGCAGTGATTGACGGGGAAATGGCCGGCTTCATCGTCGCGCTGCCGGATCTTAACGAACTGGTGGCGGATCTGCATGGTCGACTGTTTCCTTTCGGCGCGCCGCGCCTGCTCTGGCGAATCGCCAGAAAACGCAATCGGCGCGCTCGGATTCCGCTTATGGGCATTTCGCCCAGACATCAACAATCGTTTATCGGAGCCGCGATCAGTTATGCCCTGATCGAAGCGGTCGCGAAGGCGCTGATCGACGATGGCATCGAAGTCACGGAACAATCGTGGATTCTCGCCGACAACCGGGGCATGCGTTCGATCGTCGAAGGCATAGGCATGCAGGTCGCTCAGCGATTTCGCATTTACCGCAAGTCCCTGGCGGCATGACGGGTATTGCGATCAGCGTCATCGTGCTGGCGGCGGATCGCGGGCCGAATGACCCGCTTGCGGTGCGCGCCGGCGTGCCCGGTAAGGTTCTGGTCGAAATTGCTGGAAAAACCATGCTCGCACGAGTCATGGAGACGGTCTCGGATTTCGTCGCTCATGGTCAGTTTATTATTGTCTGTCGTGACGACCCGGCATATGCACAGGCCGCTGATATGGGCCGCGAATTTCAGCGGGTAGAACCCGGTTCGGGGCCGGCAGCGAGCGCGGCGGCGGCGATGAACAGGATTGATCCGGCGAAACCAGTGTTGCTGGTGACCGGCGACCATCCGCTGCTGCAGCCGGCCTGGCTGGAGCAGTTCGTGGCCCGGGCCGATGCATCGGGCGCCGATGCGGTGGTGGGGCTGGTCGACCATGCCGCCATCGTCGCCCGGTTCCCCGACAGCCGCCGCACCCGTTACCGGTTCTCGGACGTATCGGTATGCGGAACCAATCTGTTTTACTTCGCTGGTCTGCGCGGGCGGGCGGTTGTCGAGCAATGGCGCGTTTTCGAGGCGCACCGGAAAAAGCCCTGGAAGATCGTCGCGCGCCTGGGGCTTTGGAACCTGCTGCGTTACCTGGCTGGAAGGCTTTCGCTGGCCGCGGCCATGGGTGCGTTGTCGCGCCGGATGGGGTTTCGACTGTCGGCCGTGATGCTGGACGCGCCAGAGGCCGCGATCGACGTGGACTCACAGGCCGACCTCCAGTTGGTGACCGGGCTCATCGAACGGCGCGAGCGTGATCGGACATGAACCGCCTGGAGCGCTACATCGCACTGCAGCTTCTGCGACCGGTGGTCGGCGTATTCTTTATCGTGCTTGTGATCGTGCTGGCCTTCTATTTCAGCCGATACCTGGCCGATGCGGTGGTCGAGCGGCTTTCGCTTCAGGCGGTCGCGCAACTGGCGACGCTGAAGGTCAGTCTTTTCTTTGACGTACTGATCCCCGGCGCGATATTCCTCGGCATCATTGTCGGACTCGGCCGGTTGCAGGGCGGCTACGAGATCACGGCAATGGCCGCGGCCGGCGTTGGACGGCAGTCCGTGGTACGTGCGGTTCTGATGATCGCGCTTGCAGGCCTGGTCCTGGTGGGGTTGCTGACCCACGTGTTCAGACCCTGGGCCTACGAGAACCTGTACCGAATGGAAGGCGAGATGGCTGCGCAGATCGACCTTGACCGGGTCGAGCCCGGCCGCTTCGAAATCGGCGACGAGCAGTGGATGATCTTCGCCGAGCGGCGCGACGGCGAGGCACTGATCAACGTTCTGGTGCACCAGCGCCTGCCGACCTACCGCAACCTGCTGCGCGCCGAGCGACTGGAGCAGCGTTCGCGCGACGACGGGACCATCGCGCTGGACTTCCTGGGCAACGTCCGGTTCTACAGGCTGGAGCAGGGCGGTGATGCCGACCTGGTCAATCGCTCCGAAACCCTGACCGTGGTTCTCGATCCGCCGCCGCCGGTCGAGCGGAACAGGATTCGTCGCGCGCTGCCATTCAGCAGACTCATTAGGGCCGCCGGCGCGCTGGAGTGGGGTGAGTTGCAGTGGCGCACGATGATGCCGCTGTCGAGCGTGGTGCTGGCCTTCGCGGCGCTGGCACTGGCGCGAATCAATCCGAGAAAGGGCCAGGCCAGCAAGCTGGTGGCGGCCAGCGTGGTTGTTGCACTGTATTTCAGCGTGCTCGGAACGCTTGCCGACAGGGTCGATTCGGAAGCCATCGCCATCTGGCCGGGCCTTTTCTGGCTGCCGCTGGTGATGATGCCCCTGCTGGCGCTCAAGCTCTGGCACCAGTGGCGTGGCCCGGGTGCCCCGCTATGAGTATCGTTTCGCGCTATCTGCTGGTTCGTCTGCTCAAGGGTTACGGCGTCATGTTCGTCGCCGTGGGGGCGCTGCTCTGGGTGACCACGCTATTGGAGTTGCTGGGCGACTCGGGCGGCGGCTCGACGTTCGATAGTGCTGTTCGTGCGCTGCTTCAGATTCCGGTAAATCTCATCGACATGCTGCCGGTCGTCGCCGTTCTGGCGACCGCCACGGTGCTGTCGGCGCTGCATGCCCAGCACGAAATGACGGTGATGCGGGCCTCCGGCGTTTCGCTGCTCAGGATCATGCGCGTGGCGCTGCTGCCGGGCGTGGTCATCGCACTGGCCGCGCTGGTGGCGCTGCAGTTTCTGGCGCCTGCGCTTTATCGCTCGCCGGAGCGCGTCGCCGCCAGCGGCGTGGGCGAAAACAGCCTCTGGCACCCGTGGCACGGGCTGTGGATGCGATCGGAAAGCCAGTTCATGAATGTCGGGCGCTTCGAGCCCGGCGAATTGCCCGGCGAGATCGCCATCTACCAGTTCAATCCGGACGGCAGCCTGGGCAGCCAGATTCGCGCCGAGCGCGCGGTGCCGGCGCCCGGCACCTGGGTACTGGAAGAAGTGACCATCAAGCGCGTGGATCGACAGTCCGCCGACCGGATCGCCAACCATGAACGCTATTACTGGCCGTCGTTTCTGTCGGAACGACAGCTGGAGCTGTTCAGGAGGCCTCCTGCCAGCCTGCCGCTCAGCGATCTGTGGACCTATGTCCAGAGCCTGAAGATGCGCGACCAGGATGCAAGCGAATTCGAGCTCGTTCTCTGGCGGCGCGTGGCCTTGCCGCTGGCGTGCATCGGTATGGTGCTGATTGCGACCGCGCTCGCCGCCAGGCCTACCCGTCGCGGCGCTGTCAGCGTAAAGGTCACGATTGCCATCGGCGTCGGTCTCGGCTATCACCTTCTGGCCGGGATGGCCGGGTTCTTCGGCCTGGTTGCCGATCTTTCCCCAATGCTGGTGGCGCTGGTACCGCCGGTCGGATTGGTCCTGCTCTCGGTATGGCTGCTACTGACCAGCCGTTAGGTTTCTCAGGCCGGAATCATTCAGTTGATTAAGCCATGAAAATCGCCCGCGAGCGCGGGCGATTCATCGTGAAATGGCTGAGAGTTGTCGATTCGGTCGAACGAATCGGCACAGGCTTCAACCTTGAGCCTGAACCCAGGCGCTGCACCAGCCGTTGCGATTGACGAGCTTGTTCGGGAAGATCGCGCAACCGATCCATTCACCGTCGTCGCCCTGTTTAAGCTGGCAGTTGGCACAATTCTGGTCGGCACTGTGTGATGCCCACTTGCCTTCATCGACGGTGGTCGTGTCATGGACGTAACCGAGCGCCTTGGCCTGGGCATCATTTGGATCGAGCTGCTCCTGGGCAAATGCCGAGCCCAACCGTGAACCGACCGGCAGAAGCAGTGCCAGCGAGCCGGCGCCGGCGAGTTTGAAAAGATTTCTGCGAGAACATGTCGCCATGGTGTTGCTCCTTGCTTATTGACTGACTGGGTATGTGCCAAGTATATCGGAATCGCTGTCTGTCAAAAGGCGTTGAGCGTTCACGTTGCGCGAAGGATTATGATAATGATTCGCGATTGAAGTCAAGGGTGGACAAGCGTTCGGATCCGTGTCGGTCAGGTTGGCATATATCAACACCGTTTTCCGAATAAGGCCGGAAAAAAAACGGGCGCCGAAGCGCCCGCCCTTGAACATGCTTTCATTCCAACAAGCGTGGAATTACGGCAGGATGACCGCATCGATGACGTGGATCACACCGTTGCTCGTTTCGATATCGGTCGTCACGACATTGGCGCCGTCGATCTTGACGCCGCCGTCGACGACTTCGATGTCGACATCCGAACCTTGCACCGTCGTGGCCGAATCGAGACCGACGACATCTGAAGCCATGACCTTGCCCGGCACTACATGATAAGTAAGCACCGCGGTCAGCTGTTCCTTGTCCGCCAGCAGCGCTTCAAGATCGGCGGCCGGGATGGCCGCGAACGCTTCGTCGGTAGGGGCGAATACCGTGAACGGGCCTTCGCTCTTCAGTGTCTCGACGAGGCCGGCGGCCTGGACTGCGGTTACCAGCGTGTCGAAACTGCCTGCGGCAACGGCGGTATCGACAATGTCCTTCTTCATGCCGTGATCGTCCGCGCTGGCGTGTGCACCAACGGCAACCAGAAAAGTAATGGCAACTGCTTTGATCAAACCTTTCATCTTTTTCTCCTTTGGAGATGGGTAGTGGGTGTCTTCAACGAGACGAGCGCTAGAATGCGCGTTGCACATCGACGCAAAGTCAAATTCAAATGAAGACAGAGTCAATTTCAGGTGACAGTTGTGTCAAGGCGTTGCCGCCGGGCGGTGAACTGGTATACATCCGAGATTTCATTCAAGCGTCGCGCGCTGAAGAATTGTTTTCGAAGTTGCTTCGGGAAGCGTTCTGGCAGTCACGATCGATCACCATATTCGGCAGGAAAGTAATGCAACCACGCCAGATCGCTTTTCAGGGTGACTCCGGTATCTGCTATGCCTATTCGGGTGATGTCCTTGATGCCGAGCTATGGCACGAAGACCTGGCTGCGCTTAGAACGGAAATCGAGCTGAAAGCCGGCTGCCGATTCAACTGCGTACTGCTTAACCTTTATCGCGACGGCCACGACTCGATGGGATGGCATTCGGACGACGAAAAGGAGTTGGGGTC
>DATGCS010000237.1:0-4884 GCA_035311685.1 Wenzhouxiangellaceae bacterium | reverse complement strand
TGAGGCCGTCACGGTACTGGAAGCCGAGGATCTGGAGCAGACCCGCGTCCGGCTGGTCGAGCACCGCGACATCGACCTGTTGCTGCTCGACCTGCACATGCCGGGCAGCAACGGCCTGACCGGGCTGGCCGGCATCCGCTGTGAATTCCCGCAAGTGGCGGTGGTGGTGATCTCGGCCAACGAGGATCCTGCCGTGATCCGGCGCGCGCTGGATCACGGGGCCGCGGGATTCATCCCCAAGAGCTCCGGGCTGGACGTGCTGACCGAGGCGGTCACCGCGGTGCTCGACTGCAAGATATGGGTGCCGGCGCATCTGCACCGGACGGTTGCCTCTATGGAGGGTGGTGACGGCGAACTTGCCGAGCGTATCGCCCGCCTCACCCAGCAGCAGTTTCGTGTGCTGCAAATGGTCGCCGAAGGCAAGCTCAACAAGCAGATCGCCGACCGATTGGGCATCCAGGAGCGGACCGTCAAGGCGCACATGAGCGAAATCTTCGCCAAGCTCGAGGTGCGCAACCGGACCCAGGCCGGCATCGCCTTCCGTCGCCTGGAATTGGTCGATCCGTCGACGATCAAGGCCGAGGATTTCTCTGGCTGAATATCTACCCCGAAGTGAAGATCAGCTTCGGCCGGTTGTATAGACTGCCGGCGACGGCGGCCAGGAGCAGGGCGAGAATCAGCGTGCTGCCGATGGCCGCGCCGAACCAGCTCAGCGGAATCGACTCGCCGCGGACCAGCTCAATAATCAGGATGTTCTGGTTCAACAACGGCACCATCGACATCCAGAACTCGGCTTTGGCCGGGTTGATCAGCAGCCACAGGCTGGGCACCATCGGCAGAATGATCACCAGCCCCATGTAGCTCTGGGCTTCGCGGAAGCTCTTGGCGAACGAGGCCAGGATGGTCAGCAGCGCCGCGGCCAGCAGTGCGGCCGGCGCGACAATCAGGAAGGCCTTGCCTGCCACAAGGAAATCCAGGTTGAGCTGAATGCCCATGGAAGCCGTGGGCAGAAAACCCATGGCGTAAACGAACGCGATCAGGCCCAGCGCCAGCGTGGCCAGTGCGAAGAAGGTTGTGGCGCCCAGTTTTCCGGCCATGATCTGCCAGCGCGGCATGGGGTTGATCAGCAGCGGTTCCAGCGATTTGCGCTCGCGTTCGCCGGCGGTCGTGTCTATGGCCATGTGCATCGAGCCCATGAACACCGTGATCAGGATGAAGTACGGTAGAAATGCCAGGATCTGGCCGCCCCTGGAGGTGGGCGTCGACAGATCGACAATCTGGCTGTCGACCGGGCGTCTGATGTCCGGGTGCACGCCCCGCAGCTGCAGGCGCAGGTTGCCGATCTGCTGGTTGTAACTCGACAGATAACGATTGACGCGCGCGATCGTGGTGCCGGAATAGCGCAGCGATCGGTCGGCAATGATTTCCACCGGGGCCGGCCGGCCCTCGTTCCATGCTTCGGTGAAGTCGTCGGGAATGCGAAGCACGACCTCTGCTTCTTCTTCGCGCACCGCCTCCTCGGGATCGTCCGGCGCCGGCTCGATGACCACGCCCTGGCGTTCCAGCCAGGCCACCAGGTTGGGCGCGTTCTCGGCGCCGACCACTGGCAGTTCCAGCGCCGATTCCATGCGCTCCGTCTCCTGCTTGGCGACGAATGAGATCATGACGCTGAAAAGCACCGGGCCGAGCAGCGGACCGAGGATGAGCGTGTTGAGGATCACCCGCCGGTCGCGGAAGTTGTCCAGCAGTTCCTTGATGAAGACCGCGATCATGCCAGCAACCCCTCGTCGGATCCGATCAGTTTGACGAACGCGTCCTCGAGGTTTTGCTCGCCGGAGCGTTCCAATAGTTGCTGCGCCGTGCCCTCGGCGGCAATGCGGCCGCCCGAGATGATCACGATGCGGTCGCACAGTGCTGCGACCTCCTGCATGATGTGCGTGGACAGCACCACGCAGCGGCCTTCCATCTTCAGCTGCAGCAGGAATTCGCGCAGCGCCCGGGTGGTCATGACGTCGAGCCCGTTGGTCGGTTCATCGAGCAGGATGGTGCCCGGCTCGTGGATCAACGCCCGCGCGATCGCGACCTTGACCCGCTGGCCCTGGGAGAACCCGTCGGTGCGGCGATCGATGAACCCGCCCATGTCGAGCACGCCGGCGAGCTTGTCGATGCGGCTGACGATAAGGTTCTTGTCGAGTCCCTGGAGCTTGCCGTAGTAGCGGATGTTCTCGCGCGCCGTGAGTCTGTCGTAGAGCCCGCGGGAATCCGGCACCACGCCGAGCTTGCGCTTGACCTGGATCGGCTCGGCCAGCGGGTCTATGCCGTCGACGGTCATGCTGCCGCTGTCGGGCTGGAGCAGCGTGTAGAGCATGCGCAGCGTGGTGGTCTTGCCGGCGCCGTTTGGCCCGAGCAGGCCGGTGATCTGGCCGTCGCGGGCGGTAAAGCTCACGTCGTCGACCGCCACGACCTTGCCCTTGTTGAAGGTCTTGCGCAGTGCCCTGGCTTCAATCATGGCGTCGGTCCCAGCAGGTTGATGAAAAACGGCTCCGGGCCGATGCGATCCGTGCACTCGGTATCGAGATCCTCGACGCCGGCCTCGGCAATGAATTCGGTTGCGATCGAGGAAATGCAGGGATTCGTGATGGTGATATGGCCACGGCCTTCCGACACGATGTGCAGGCTGTTGCTGAACTGCTCGTTTGCCTCCTCGCCGTATTGCGGCGGCGTGACCGGGTCGAGCTCGCCGGAAAGGATCAGGATGGGCACGTCGACATCGAACGGCTGATGGTAGTCGGGGCCCACCGGATCGGCCGGCCACCAGCTGCAGACCTTGGAATAGAGTTCGGTGAACGAATTCCCCAGCAGCGTGCCGGAAGCATCGCTGTCGGCCGGCCAGTAAGGCCAGTCCTCGCTGCAGCCGACCGAAAAATTCAGGCCGATGGCCATGCCCTGGCTCATCTGGTCGTTGGTCATCAGCGCCTGGGCGGCCAGACGTTCCGGGCTGCCGGTGGTGGCCGCCTCATGAATCAAATACGGAATCATCATCTGGCTGACCGGCGAGTAGGCCAGGAAACGCAGGCTGGAGGCCAGCACCGCGTCGGAAAACGTCAGCTCTTCGGCCACCCCGGTGCGTGGATGAGTCACCTGAATATCCTGGGGCGTTTCGGCATAGCGTGCCTTGAGGTCATCGAATGCCTGGTTCAGTTCGGGAAAACGCTCGCTGCAGGTTGCATCTCCAACGCAGCGCTGGAGCAATTTCTCGATCGAGCGATCGAGCATTTCGGCGTGTTCCGAGCCCAGCTTCAGGCGCGTCGGCACGACGCCGTCGATGATCATGGCGCGCACCGCTTCGGGGAATCGACGAAGGTAAACCTGGGCCATGCGGGTGCCGTACGAGCCGCCGACCAGGTTGATCGTATCGAGTCCCAGGTGTCGGCGCAGCAGCTCCAGGTCTTCCGCGCCGTCGACCGTGGTGTAATGGCGCACGTCGGCATCCAGGGTCTCGTGGCACTGGCGCAACAGTTCGTTGATCTGGTCCAGATCCGGCTCGACAAGAAAGGTATCCTCGTCGAACTCGCATTCCAGAGCGTTCGAACCGCCGGTGCCGCGCTGGTCGAGAAAGATCAGGTCGCGGTTGCGATTGATGTCCGACAGCGCATTGGAGATCACGGGCGCCACGTCGCGTGCCGACTGGCCGGGGCCGCCGGCGAGGAAGAACACCGGATCGGGCGCCGGATCGCCGGTACGCGCCTCGACCACGGCCCAGGCCAGCTCGATGGTTCGGCCGTCCCGCTTGTCTTCACGCTTGTCTTCACGATTGTCTTCACGATGGTGAAGACCATCGCTGCGGTCCTCCGGGGCATCCAGGGTGCCGCACAGCGCACTGACGCTGATGCGCCCGCCGGCCGCCGACAGCTCGCATTTTTCGGTATCTGCCGGCCAGCGATCGACCGGTTGTTGCGCCTCGAGCGAAACCGACAACAGCATCGCGGCTGTGATGGACGATAATTTGAGAGTCAACGGATTTGCCCCAAGAGTGAAAAGTTCGACCGCGAAACCGCAGACAATACAGGCGCCATCCTATCCGATCAACAGGCCATAGGTCATGAAAGCACTTGAAGTCAATAACCTGAAGAAAATCTACAAGAACGGGGTGGTTGCGCTCAAGGGCATCGACCTGAACGTGGAGGAGGGGGATTTCTTCGCCTTGCTGGGGCCCAACGGCGCCGGCAAGTCGACGCTGATCGGTATCGTGTCGTCGCTGGTCAACGCCTCCTCCGGGGACACGAAAGTGTTCGGCACCAGCGTGCAGACCGACCGCTCCCGGGCCATGGCCAAGATCGGACTGGTGCCGCAGGAGGTCAATTTCAATCAGTTCGAGAGGCCTTTCGACATCGTCGTCAACCAGGCCGGATACTACGGCGTGCCGCGGCACGTCGCTCGTGAAAGGGCGGAAAAGTACTTGAAGCAGCTGCAGCTGTGGGACAAGGCGTTCAAGCCGTCGCGCACCATGTCCGGCGGCATGAAGCGTCGGCTGCTGATTGCCCGCGCCATGGTGCACGAACCCAGACTGCTGATACTCGACGAGCCCACGGCCGGCGTGGATATCGAGATCAGGCGATCGATGTGGGAATTCATCGAGAAGATCAACCGCGACGGCACCACGGTGATCCTGACCACGCACTACCTCGAGGAAGCCGAGAACCTGTGCCGTAATATCGCGATCATCGATCACGGCACCATCGTCGAGAATACGACGGTCAAGGCGCTGCTGGGCAAACTGGATATCGAGACCTTCGTGCTCGATCTTTGTGATCCGCTGGAGAAGCCGCCGGAGATCGAAGGCATCGAAATCGCGATGCGCGACCCGACCACCTTGCTGGCCAG
>DATGCS010000236.1:0-4103 GCA_035311685.1 Wenzhouxiangellaceae bacterium | reverse complement strand
AGCACGGTGCGGAGCCCGGGTTGTAGTTGCTTGCAAGCGCCAGTCTGCCGCCCGCATCGATGAACGCGCGGCCGTTGCCGTAACGCTCGTCGAGGTGAAATCCGGATGCGGGCAGCATCACGCCGAACGTGTCCGAAGCCGCCAGCCTGAGCAAGCCCTGCTTGTCGGTCGCCTCGAGGTGATCGACGCTGCTGAAGCCGCGCTCAGCCGACGCCTTGATCATGCCCATGGCATTGAACTGGTCGGCGTGCACCCGAATCGGATGGTCCGCAGATTGTCCGGCGTCGAACAGCGCCAGGCAATCGTCCAGCGACCATGCGCCTTTCTCGCAATAGGCATCCAGCGCTATGCCCGGGAATTCGGCGGTGACCGCCGGTAGCGTGTCCCCGATGGTGTGACGCACGAAGCGGTCGTGATCGATGTCCGGATCGACGGCGTGGCCGATACAGGCGGTTGGAACCAGCGTGCCCGGAAACGATTCCCCGGCACGCGAGATCGCGCGCAGCATCTTGAGCTCGCTTTCGGTATCCAGTCCGTAGCCGGATTTGACCTCGATGGTGGTCGAGCCGTGGGCCAGCATCCTGTTCAGCCGGGGCAGCAGCGTTTCGGCCAGTTCGGCCTCGGTGGCCTTCCGGGTGGCGCGCACGGTAGCCATGATGCCGCCGCCTGCTTCCATCAGCTCCAGGTAGGAAGCGCCGGCCAGTTTCCGTTCCCATTCGTCGAGCCGCGATCCGGCGAAGCAGGCATGGGTATGGCAATCGACGAAGCCCGGCAGCACCGCGCGGCCCTCGGCATCGAAGGTGGACTCGCCGGCGGGCTGGCCGAGGATGGCCGCAGTGATTTCAGTGATCGCGCCGTTTTCGACGACTAGATCGCACAGGCCTTGTTCGATTCGTGCGTTGATGACGCGTGTGGGTGTGCTCATACCGAAGGTCGGCGGTTGAGCCCGGCGAGAAATCGAAGAAACAGGTGCGCGGCCAGTCGCGCGGTGCGGCCGTTGTCGTCATGCCGCGGCGACAGTTCCATGATGTCGAAGCAGCACACCGAGGGCATGCGGCCGGCGGCTTCGGCGTAGTCGGCCACTTTTTGCACAGGCCAGCCGGCCGGGTGGGGCGAACTGACGCCGGGCGCCTGGGCCATGTCGATCACGTCGAGGCAGATCGAGACGAACTGGGCCTGCGAGGGCGGCCACTGAGTGGGCGGCCACTCGACCCGTTCGCCGCCGTTGTCTTCGAACCATTGCAGGTGCGCCGGCGTGTTGGCAAGCGGGTCGAAGCCGAACAATTGCAGTGTGCCGATGCCGCCGTGTTCGATCAGGCGCCGAAACGGCATTCCGGAGCCTTCGTCTTCGCGCACATCCAGGTGGGCGTCGAAATAGACGCCGTCCAGCGTCGATCCTGCAGGTTCCGTCAATTGATCGATCAGCGCACGGACTTCGGGAAAGGTCATGTCGTGGCCGCCGCCGATGCCGATCGGCATCAGTCCGGCGTCCAGCATCGCAGCCACTGTTTCGGTGACCCGCGCGTGCGTTTCTGCAAGCGACTCGCCGGGGACGACGTTGCCGACATCGACGACTGGAACCCTGAAATCCGCGAGCGCCACCGAATCGGCCGCGCCGTAGCCGGCCAGTGCGGCGCGGAATGCGTCCGGTCCCTTGGCCGCGCCGACTCGGCCGCCGTTGAGTTCTACACCCAAGTCGTCTGCAAGACCCAGCAGGCCGAGCCCGAGAAACTCGCGACCGGCTGCGCTGAAGCAGGGCTTGTGCAGTTGCTCGAGGGGAGCGTGCCCACTAGCCGGGTCATGGACGCGGTGAAGATCGACAATGCGGGACGCAAACCGGCCGGGCCTGCAGTCGGGCCAGGCGCCGGCAGTCGTGTGGCCCCGCAGACGGGAATCATGTTCACTCATGACGGAATGATAGCGCGCCGTCTCTCGCTGCGCCTGCCCGGCTGACGACGGTCAGCTGTCCGCCAGCGCCTTCATCAGCGCCTCGCAGAATGCCGGCAGATCCGGTGGCATCCGGCTGCTGATCAGGTTGCCGTCGACGACGACTTCCTCGTCGACCCAGTTGCCGCCGGCGTTGATCATGTCGTCGCGGATCGACGCGAACGAGGTCACGCGCCGGTCGCGGATGATGTCGGCCGAAACCGCCATCCACCCTGCGTGGCAGATCCAGGCGACCGGCTTGTTCTGCGCGTGCATGTCGCTGACGAATTCGACCATGGCACGACTGCGCCGCATCTTGTCCGGCGCCATGCCGCCGGGAATGACGACCGCGTCGAAGTCGTTGGCATTGACGTCTGCGACGTCGGCATCGACATCGACCATGTAGCCCTTTTCGCTCGCGTACTCGTTCTTGCCCGTGCCGAGCACGCTGACGCTGGCGCCGGCCTCGATGAAGCGCAGGCGCGGATAGTGCAGTTCAAGTTCCTGGTAATTGTCTTCGGCAAGGATCGCGATTTTCTTATCCGACATTGACATGGAGACAACTCCGTTCGGGTTCGCCACCCATTATTGCAAACCCGAGACTGCCGTAGGAGCGGTCTCCAGGCCGCGATCAAATCTGCATTAATCTCCAACGGTTCACCGGATTGAATCCAGCTTATCGCCACCGATCGAACGGAATGTCCAGCCCCTGTTCTTCCGCGCATGTCCGGGCGTCGTCGTAGCCGGCCGAGACGTGACGGAACACCCCCATGGCCGGGTCGTTGGTGAGCACGCGCTCGAGTCTTGCGGCCGCTTCGGGCGTGCCGTCGGCGACGATGACCTGGCCGGCGTGCTGCGAGTAGCCGATACCGACGCCGCCGCCGTGATGGAAGCTCACCCAGGACGCGCCCGAGGCGACGTTGACCATGGCGTTGAGCAGCGGCCAGTCGGAAATCGCGTCGCTGCCGTCCTTCATGCCTTCGGTTTCGCGGTTGGGCGAGGCCACCGAGCCGCAATCCAGGTGATCGCGGCCGATGACTATGGGTGCCGATACTTCTCCGCTGGCGACCAGATCATTGAAAATCAGTCCCGCCTTGTCCCGTTCGCCCTGGCCCAGCCAGCAGATGCGCGCCGGCAGACCCTCGAATTCCACGCGTTCGCGCGCCATGGTCAGCCAGCGCTTCAGGCCTTCGTGGTTCGGGAAGGCATCGTGCAATGCCGCGTCGGTGCGATAGATGTCTTTCGGGTCTCCCGACAGCGCGACCCAGCGGAACGGGCCGCGGCCGACGCAGAACTGCGGCCGGATGAAGGCCGGCACGAAGCCGGGGAAGTCGAATGCACGCTCGAAGCCCTCGTCGAATGCCCGCTGACGGATGTTGTTGCCGTAGTCGAAGGTCACCGCGCCGGCGTCCTGCAGTTTCACCATCGCATCGACGTGTCGCTTCATGCTGGCCAGGCTTTTCTTCACGTATTCCTTCGGATCGCGTTTGCGGAAATCGTTGGCCTCTTCAAAGGTATAACCCGTCGGCACGTAGCCGTTGAGCGGATCGTGGGCGCTGGTCTGGTCGGTCAGCGTGTCGGGGGTGATGCCGCGCTCGATCAGTCGCTCGAGCAGGTCGACCGCGTTGGCGACCACGCCGACGCTGGTGCCGGATTTCGCTTCTTTCAGCTCGAGCGCGCGATCGATGGCCGTGTCGAGGTCGTGGTGCACTTCGTCCAGGTAGCGCTTGGACTTGCGCCGTTCGAGCCTTGATCGGTCGACGTCGGCAATCAGGCAGGTGCCGCCGTTCATCGTTACTGCCAGCGGTTGGGCGCCGCCCATTCCGCCACATCCGGCGGTCACGTTCAGCGTGCCGTCCAGCTTTCCGCCGAAGTGCTGGCGCGCGCACTCGGCGAAAGTCTCGAACGTGCCCTGCAGGATGCCCTGGGTGGAGATGTAGATCCACGACCCGGCGGTCATCTGCCCGTACATAATCAGGCCTTTCGCTGCCAGTTCGTCGAAGTGGTCCTGGGTGGCCCAGGCCGGCACAAGATTCGAGTTGGCGATCAGCACCCGCGGCGCGTCGGGGTGGGTCCGGACCACGCCCACCGGCTCGCCGGATTGCACCAGCAGCGTCTCGTCGGGCTCGAGTCGTTGCAGGGTCTCGACAATGGCATCGAAAGCCGCCCACGAGCGC
>DATGCS010000235.1:0-16875 GCA_035311685.1 Wenzhouxiangellaceae bacterium | reverse complement strand
ATCCTCGACCGCGACCACGCTGAATCTTGCGCGACTTGCTCGCCGCAAGCACACCGGCATGCGCCTGCTGGCCGGCGGTATCCTGCTGGCGTGCGGCACGATGTTTCCGAGGATGGTGCTGGTGGCGACGATAGTGCATGCCCCGCTTTTTCTGCCTCTGTTGTGGCCGGCGTTGGCAATGGCGCTGCTGACCTACGGTCCAGCACTGTGGCTGCTGAGGAAGTCGCACGATGTCGATGAAGCCGACGACCTGTTGCCGGGGAATCCGCTGGAGTTGACCTCAGCGCTGTCGTTCGGCGGCCTGCTGGCGCTGGTGATGCTGGCGGGCAAGGCGCTGACCGAATGGGTCGGCGATGCTGGAGTCTATGCCCTGGCCGCAGCTTCCGGCATCGCAGACGTCGATGCAATCACGCTATCCCTTTCTGCCATGAGCGGTGAGGATCTGGCCGACCGGACTGCGGCACTGGCTATCGTCATCGCCGCGTCGGTTAACTCGCTGGCCAAGGCCGTAATGGCCGGGTTTGTTGGTGGGCGCAACCTGGGTGCAAAAGTCGGCCTGCCGCTTGCCGGTGCAGTGACGGCAGGTCTTATCGTTGTGATGCTTGTCGGCGATTGACCGAACGCCGTTCAGTTTTCCTTGACCCGGTAAAGCACCGCCTTGGGTGAACCGGCCGGTTTGGCGCGGTCGTATTTCATGCCGATCGAATATTCCTTGCCGGCCTCGACGACCACCGTGATTCGGTTGTAGCCTTCGGACCCCCGGGAACGCATGTTGGAGCGCAGGCCTGGCGGGTTGGTGATGAACGCGCGTACGGTCAGTTCGTATTCGCCCGGTTCAAGCCAGATCGCTTCGCGCGGGTGGATGTTCCTGCCATCAATGGCAATGAAATCGACCGGGTAGATGTATTGTGCCGGACGTCCGACGGCGCCGACGATTGTCGCCGAATTCTCGCCCGGCTTGGCGAACGGCAGCGCGTCATCGTCCTGGGCAAGAGCGTTCATTGTCGCGGCCATTGCGACGAAAGCCGCCACAAGCAACGTCGCCGCGCGGCGGATCGACGGGCGAGGAAGGCAAACGGTGTGTATTGGTTGCATGCTGAACTCCTGCTGTTCGAAACGTTGGCCAATCATGCGACTGGACAGGCAATCAAGCCATGTGCTCAGTCCGAAGGTTACCTGCAATTTGACGCAAGGTCTGTTTGAAGAGTTTCTTTAATTCAAACGATTGCGCAGATCCAACCATGCCGTATCCAGATTCCCGACAAGCTCTGCGGCAACTTCACCAGTCGGTAGCGTCGGGTTGCGGCCCTCCACCGTCTGGGACCATACCACGCGCCCGATAAGTTCCAGGTTTTCTAGTTGCGCAGGCCACAGCGGGGCCGGTATACCGTCGGCGAGAAGAATCTCCGTCGGGGCAGTCGGATCATGGCTCAGCGCTGGCAGCCGGGGCACCAGACCGTGGCGCGTTGCCCGATCACGGCACCCTTGAGCGTGCGCCTGCATGCCGGGCAGGGTTTCCCGGCCTTGCCGTAAACCTTGAGTTCCTGACCGAAATAACCCGGCGTGCCGTCGCCCACGGTGAAATCGCGCAGGCTGGTGCCGCCGACTTCGAGCGCCCGGCCCAGCGTGTCGCGAATGGCTTTGGCCAGCACCGCGTAGCGGATGCGGCTGACCCGACCCGCGGCGCGCCGCGGATGAATGCCGGCGGAAAACAGCGCTTCGGCGGCATAGATGTTGCCGACGCCGACCACAACCGCACCGTCCATGATGAACTGCTTTACCGAACTGCGTCGTCCGCGACTTTTGCGCCACAGACAGTCACCGTCGAATGCACCCTGCAGCGGCTCGGGCCCCAGGCCCGCAAGCCGGGGATGACTTTCCGGATCGTCTCCGGGCTGCCAGAGGACCGCGCCGAATCGACGCGGGTCGGTATAGCGGATGGTCCGTCCGCCGCGGATCTCGAGATCCAGGTGGTCGTGCGGGCCGGCGACGGGCGGCCGTTCCCAGCCCCGGAACGAGCCGGACATCCCCAGGTGCCACAAGAGGCTGCCGTGCTCGAAGCGCCAGACCAGCCATTTCGCCCGTCGCTGCAGGGACAGCAGCTTGCGACCGGGCAATTGCTCGAATTCACCGGCAACCGGCCAGCGCAGCTGTCTCTGGCGGATCTGGACGCGCTCGATCCAGCATTGCTCGACCAGCGGCGCCAGACCGCGGCGGGTTGTTTCGACCTCGGGCAGTTCAGGCATGGTCATCACCTGGATCTTCGCCCCCTTGAATTCCGGAGACGGCGGGCGCAGGATGGTAATGGGGCACGGCGTTCGACAAGATTTTCAATGATTACCGCAAGGAGGTTAGACCATGAGTATCGCCAAAGTCACCGAAATCACTGCCCAATCGAGCACGAGCTTCGAAGACGCCATCGAGAAAGGCATGGCCCGCGCGGCCAAGACGCTGAAGAATGTTCAGTCGGCCTGGATCAAGGAACAGAAGGTTTCCTGCGACGAAAACGGCAGGATCACGGCCTATCGGGTCGACATGAAGGTAACCTTCCTGCTCGAGGACTGACCCCCGGATGCTTCGAGGCGCAGATGTCGGCATCAGCCGGCATCTCGCGCCCGAGGCTTTGTGCACTCTTCGAACGCTCGCCCGTCGATCGTCACGCGGGCGCGGTCGTTCTTGTTCCAGAATTCCACATTCGAGTCGACATAGCGCGCGCCGGACGCGCTTTCGGTCCGCGGCAACGAAAACACCAGCCCGCCGTAGTGCAACGCGGCCAGTCCCGGAGAGACCCGCGTGATGACTGATTCCTCCCCGCATCGCCAGGTCTGCTCCCGCACCGACATCGGTTCAACCGAATCCAGCAGCGGTACAAATGCCGCCAGGCTGCCGTCGGTGTCTGCCGGTGGAACGTTCATCAGATGTGTCATAAGAGAGTAAAGATCCACCGAACGTACCGCCGGCAGTCGCTCGCCGGGCTCGAACGCCGGGCCGGCTGCGATGAATATGCCGTGCATCGAGTGCCACGCCGGATCCCAGCCGTGCATGCCGTTGAGCAATCCGCGCTGCATGCCGGCATAGTAGGGTTTGTTCGAGATCATCCAGCCCAGTTCGGCCTCGATGGTGACGTCCGGCACGCGCGGATGATCGTCGAAGTGAAATCGTTCGGGTGCATTGCCTTTTTTCCATGCACGCCGGATGCCGGCATGGCTCGTATCGATTGCGGCCAGGATTTCGTCGGCGCTCGGTCCGCCTTCCACGGTCCAGATCTGGGCCGCCGGACCCCAGTCGGAAACGTTTACCGTCCCGAGATTCAGGAACTCGTCGAGCAGAATATAGCGGTCGAGGTCGATCGTCTGCATGCCGTGATCTGAGGTGACCAGGATATTCATTTCATCGTAGAGCCCGAGTTGCTCCAATCCTTCGATCAGGCGGGCCAGCGCACGATCCACCTCGACCATGGCCTCTGCGGTGCCGGGATGGTCGGGTCCGTGGCGGTGCCCGGCAGAGTCGACGGCCGAGAAATACAGCGTGAGAAAGGCTGGACGCCGTTCCTCCGGCAGCGCAAGCCAGTCCAGCACTTGCTCGACGCGCGCATCGTGAGGCGTCTGGCCGGCGTACGGTTTCCAGATGCTTGGCCGCATGCCGCCGATCTGTGCCTCGGAGCCGGGCCAGAAATAGGTCGCCGCGATCTTGCCGGCTTTTTCCACCGTATTCCAGATCGGTTCGCCGTCGTACCAGTAACCATCGCCAACCGCGTCGCGGTTGCCCAGCGAAAAGCGCGACTTTCGGGCCGGATCCCACATGTTGTTGGCTACCACCCCGGTATTTTCCGCATACAGCCCGGTCACGGTCGCGTAGTGGGTCACGAATGTCTTGGTCGGGAAAACGTGCTGCAGAGAATCGGCCCTGAGTCCGTCGGTCGCCAGTTTCTGCAGCGCCGGCAGTTCAGTCTTTTGCATATAGTCATGGCGAAAGCCGTCGATCGATATCAGCAGCAGCGGCGGTGCAGTTGCGTCTGAATCGCGCGTCTGGTGGCAGGCGCCGATTACCAGCGCCAGGAGCACGAACAATGCTGGAATAGGGGGGGTAGTGTTCATGGGTTCTCGTTGAAGATGGGGGCAGCCTGGCGTCGTGCTTCAGGTGCGGGCGCCGAATCGGACCTGTGATTCAGTGGCCGGAACTCCCGAGCCGCGTCATTTTATCAAGCCACTTTTGCCGGTGTCGATCGCTGCCTTCCACCATGCCCACGAGACTGGTCCGGACCGGCTTGATGCCGGAAAAAAGAAGGATGTTGCGGCGGAAGTTCTTGACACTGTGAGCGCGGTAGAACGCACGATAGACAAACGCCGGCATGCCCATCGTCACCACAAGGCGCGCCGATCGGCCGGTCAAGAGCTTTTCAGGCATCTTTCCCTTCGGTTCGCTGAATGCGAAATCGGGTCGCATCACCTGTTCCAGGAATCCTTTGAGCAAGGCCGGCATGTCGCCCAGCCACAACGGGTAGAAAAAAGTCAGGTGATCACACCAGCGAATATTTTCCTGGGCGCGTTCGATATCCGGCGGAACTTCCGGCGCGCGCCAGTTCGAGGCGCTGTCGATCAAAGGGAAAGTCAGCTGGTTCAATGCCAGCGTTCGCGTTTCCAGTCCGTTAGCCTGGGCGGCTCCGGCGTAGCATTCGGCCAGTGCGTCGCCGAAATGGCCGTGTCCCGCGTCGGGGTGGGCGTGGATGACCAGGATCTTTCTTTTGATCACGGCATCATGCCTCTATGGGCGCCTCGCTGGGTTGCTGAATGAAGTTGCCCTGGATCAGATCGACGTCCATCTGCCAGATCCTCGATACTTCCTCGGCGTCTTCCAGCATCGGCACGATCAGCTTGCGTCCGGCGCCGCGGGCCGATCTGGCAAATGTTTCGAATTCCGCGGCAAGCGTCGCGTCTTCGAGCACGCGATGGGCAAAATCCGACTTCATGCGCAGGAAATCGGCCGGAAGGTGCTTGAGCAGGACCACTTCGGGCACCTTTTCATCGATGCCGGTCAGCGATATGCCGATGCCAAGTTTCTGTAGCTGCGCCAGTACCTTGCGTGCGTCGCGAATGCGCGGCTTCAGGTCCATTATGTTGAATTCAAGCACCAGCGTGCGTTGCTCGGGCTTTAGTGTGCCGATTTGTTCGACCAGCCACCTGACGAATTTCTCGTCGTCGACGATCGCAGGCGACTGGTTCAGGAACAGCGTCGGAATGTCCCGCCCGGCGTCGGCACGGGCGCGCAGTATTTCGATGGCGCGTGCAATCATCCAGTGGTCAACTGCCGGCAGCACGCCGCGTTCGGCGGCAACCGGGATGAAGCGCGCAGCCGGGATAAGCGTGCCGTCCGGACCGGTCAGGCGCGGCAGCATCTGGATCCGTTCCCGCTCGGGCCCGGAAGTGGCCAGCAGCGGCTGGAACACGACCTTAAGGCTGTTGTCGCGCAGCGCCTTGGTCAACTGGCCGAGCAGGGTGCCGGGTGTTTCAGCCTGGTCTTCGCCTCCGCCGCCGACTTCATGACGATTTCCGCCGGCCACGGAGAGCTTTTCGGCGGCCCTGGCCGCGCGCACAAGATTGGCCTCGGGCGGTCGAAGGCCCTCCTGAACCATTCGGATCGTAACCGTTGTGGTGGCTGCAATCATGTGGTCGCCGATTTCGAAAAGGCTGCCGCTGATCGAGCGCTTCAGCGCGCCGGCATCGGCTTCCAGGTCGCGGTCGCCGCCCTCGGAATCGAGCATCACGCCGATAGCTTCGAGACCGAAACGCGCAGTAATGTCGGTTGCGTCGAGTTGCACTCGCAGGCGCTCGTGAACCGCATGCATCAGCTTTTCCAGGCCGGAAAAGCCGAGTTGGTCGCGATGGCCCCGGGCTTCGTCGAGCAGGATCCAGCCCACGGCAGGCGGAAACGCGCTGCCGCCCCCTCGCCGGGCCTTGCGGCACTGGTGGTCCAGGTGACTGATCAGTGTGGGTGCGCGCACTACGCGCGCCAGCCCGTCGGGAAGGTCGTTTTCACCGCCCGGTTCCAGCATATCGTTCATAAAGCAGCCTGCCAAATTTCGGACCTTGCCGGCAAGCCCGCCGGCATCAATCGTCGCCTCGAACCGGCCGGGGCACGCTTCACCCGCGTCGGTCATGATGCCAGCCAGTATAACCGTGACACGCTCATCGATCCGCAAGCGATTCTTCGCCGGCACGGTCTTTCAATTCAACCCCCCCTTTCGGAGTCCGCCACACCGATGAAGTTCGCTTTCTTCTGTATACAAAAGGTATTGTTGTGCCTGGCCCTCCCGGCGTTGCTGGGCGGCCTGCCGCGCGTAGCGCCGGCTGCCGATCCCGAACACGTGTTCGAACCCTACCAGGCGCTGCTGACGCGCCATCTCGCCGAGCGCGAACTGCCCGGCGGCGGCCTGGTGAGCGCATTCGACTATCGAGCCGCGCTGGCCGCCGACGTCAGCCTCGACCTGCTCGCCGGGCAGCGGCGCCGGCTTGCTGAATTCGATACCGCATTACTGGAAACGCGCCGGCAGGCGCTGGCGTTCTGGATCAACGCCTACAACTTCTTCATGATCGACCACATTCTGCGCAACCCGGACGACGGCGAGCCGCCCGACAGCGTGCGCGACTACGGCACGCTGCTGAGCCCCTACAGGGTTTTCGAACTCAAGCTGTTCGACGTCGGCGGGCGGGACTACTCGTTGCAGGAGATCGAACTGGATGTGCTGCTGGGCGAACGGTTCGCGGCCCGGGGCTGGAAGGATGCGCGGGTGCATTTCATGGTCAATTGCGCGTCGGTCGGATGCCCACCACTGCGCGAGCAGGTCTACACAGCCGAAAATATCGACGCGATGCTGGCCGAAAACACGCGCCGCGCCCTGGATACCCCGCTGCACCTCGAGCGAGACGGCAAGACGTTGCGTGTTACCAGCCTGTTCGACTGGTACGCTGAAGATTTCGCGGCCCGATCCGGTTCGGTCGAGGGCTTCATTCGTGATTATGGAAGCCGGCGTGCGAGGGCGCGACTCGAGGCGACCGAAACCATCGAGTTCATTGCATACGACTGGTCGCTCAACACTCCCGAAAATTTAAGACCCGTTCTGCGCGCGGCCGGACTCGAGGGTTTCGACTGAAGCGGCCTTGCTGCGCTTCGAGTCGCGCCTGTCGTTGTTCAGGCGTTTTCGCGCCAGTTCGACAGGTCTCGACCGATCAGCGCTTCCAGGCGCTCGATTTCTTCATCGAATTGCAGACTCAGCCTGGCGCGAAGTCCAGGCTCGAGCGCAGGTCTGGGTTGCCGTTTCGCGGCCCGGGCGAGCCGTTTCCCGCGCATCTTTCGAATGCGATCGTACAGGCCTTGTGGGGCCAGGCTGCGAATCCGGTAACGTAACGTGCTGGCCTTCCAGGCACGATAAACCCACGAATCCGGGGTAGGGGCCGATGCGTTGTGGACTGTGAAGTCGGGCTCGAATGCCGGGTCGGCGCTGAGAAAAGCGAGTGTCCGGGCATACACATCCCGCGGTGAGCGCTTGAGGTCGTCGAACAGGACGACATGCACGCGCTCGCGCCCGAACAGATCGAAATACCGCTGGAGCTGTTCGCTGTAGCGCGGGAGTTCGGAATAGTAGAGGCTTTCCGGAAATCGGGCATTGGCGGGAATCCTGTTGCCGCGGCGGCGATCGGGCTCGGCGGCCAGGGCCTGTGCAAGATCCTCGATGTCGTCGCGCAAGCCGCGCTGAAAGTGATGTGCATGTAGCGAATGAATCATTTCGGCCGGGTTGCGCAGCATGGCGATGATCAACGCATGCGAATTGTGCGCATGTATCTCGCGCGCGGCGCTGCGTGAATACAGGTACCAGGTCGACCGGTCTCCGCATATCGGCTTGCCGCCGGTGTCGCGGCAAAGCACCCGGTACTGGGCCGGCGTAAGCCGCGGCGAGTTGTAGTCGATGTCTGCGCCGAAGTAATGCGGCTCGCCGCGCAACACGAAGATTTCGGGGTGCTGATTCAGATATTGCGCCATTGACGTCGTGCCGCACTTGGGCGCGCCGACAATGAAGAAATGCGGGGGTGGCTGGTCGAGATCTACGCCCATCACATCAGAAACTGTATTCGAACTGGCGGATTTCGTTTGCGAACAATCTTTCGACCTGTGCGCGTTCGGTTTTGCCGTACCAATCTCTATAGCTGCCCTGGCGTTGCATCGACTTGGATCGAGACAGCGGCGGTCGGTCCAGCCCGAGTCGTATGAACACCTGGTCCAGATTCTCGTTCAGGTGCTCGAAGCGGCCGACGAAGTCCACGGCAATCCGGTTGTCGACGGTGTAGATCGGCCAATTGTCGAAATGCCGTGGAATCGTGCGACTGGTGAAATCGCGCCGGTCCAGCCGGTCCAGAAACGCGGCGAAGGTCAGCGTCTTGTTGGCGGTCTTGCGGATGCGCCAGAGATAGTCCGAGACCGCGCGATCGAAAGGATTGCGAACGAAACAGAACTTGAAATAATCGCGCCAGGTTTCCGGAAACGCCGCGCGAACCTGTTCAGCGTATGCATGCTCGGGTGAGTGGCCAAGGACTTCCCGATATTTCAATCGTTGGGCGCCGTTCAGCGCATCGATACGGTGTCTGCGCGCCAGCAGCCGGCCAGGCCGACGCATCAGGCGAGAGACGAAGCTCGCCGCGGCGACCGGATGGAGAAGATCTTTGCGGGCTCGGCGATTCGGCAACACGCCCTGGTCGAACGCTTCGGGCCACGTACCCAGGTGAATGTCGTCAGGCCCCAGGTACGGGGCCAGGCACGCGGCGACCGAGCTGCCGGCAGCCTTGCGACAGTGCATGAATATGAACCGATGGCGGTGGCTGATGATCAAGGTGGGTCGAGTCTGGCGGGACGGACACGGATTGTTTCACAACCCTGAACAAAAAACCGGCCCCAACTTGGGGGCCGGCCTGGGTTGCGCTGCCAAGGGAGAGGGCCGCGCTACTCGAAAGGTCGAAAAACCTACGAAGGGAAAGTGACGCTGAAGATCAGCGTCCCGCCGTCGAATATTTCGATCAACTCGCCGCGCGGGTCGAAATCCAGCGGAAGTTCGTCGGCATCGGCCGGGTTGCCGAATTCGATTGCGCCCTCGTTGCCGTCGTCGCTCGCCTCGACCTGGATCGTGCCGCGTTGTATGCCGCCGACGACCAGATCATATCCGCCGACCGGGAGATCCTCGATTTCGACGTCGAAGTCGCGATCGCCATCGTCATCGATGCGGTGGCGAGCGTCTCCGGAAGCGGCCGCGAAGACGCCGGCGTTGTTAAGCGAAACCTGGATTTCGCCGGAGTCGGAATTGCCCTCATCGCCGCCCGAATCGTCATCGCCGTCGCCGCCGTCATCGTCATCGTCATCGTCGTTGCCACCCGTGGCCGGGAAACCAACCGAAAACACCAGGCCCGAAGCATCCGAGACCTCGATCGATTGTCCTCGCGGATCGAAATCCAGCGGAAGCTTGCCGGCCTCGGCCGGGAATCGGAATTCCAGTTCGCCTTCGGGACCGTTGACGTTATTCACGACCTCGATGGTGCCGCGCTCGACACCGCCGACGGCAAGCGCGTAGCTGCCGACCGGAACGTCTTCGATCTCGACGTCGAAATCGACTCGATTGGAATCCTGCTCGAACTCTGCGTCGCCGGATCCGGCGGGGAAAGCGCCGGCGTTGACCAGCGAGACTTCGATTTCGGAATCGCCGAAAGGCGGTGGATTGCCCTGGTCACTGCCGGGAATGCCACCGCTGTCCGGCGCGATCGATTCGAGCACCACCGTGCTGTCCTGAAGGACTTCGATGATCTGTCCCCTGGGATCGAAATCGAGAAGTTCCTTGCCGGGTTCGGGTGGTGAGCGGAATTCGATTTCGCCTTCGGGTCCATTGACAGAGTCGACAACGTTGATGCTGCCGCGTGAAATACCGCCGATCACCAGCGAATAGGCGCCTGCAGGGACGTCCTCGATCTCCACCGAAAAGTCCGTGCGCCCGGGCCGGCTTTCGAAATCGGCCTTTCCGCTGGCTCCGGTGATCACACCGGTAGACACCAACTGCACGCGAAATTCCTCGGGCAGGGATGTCGGCGGCGTGTTGTCGGAAATACCGCCGCTGCAGTTCGTGCCGGGCTGGTCGGTCAGGCGCTGGATACGGAAACCACCGGTACCGACGATTACGGTCGGTGTCTGGAAAGACACGTCGGCGTCGACGCAGTCGCTGAACTGGATTTCCAGCGTGCCGATGATTTCGCCAGGGTCGTTGTTCGGGTCGTCGGGTTGCAGGAAGGTGACGCCTTCGTACCGATAAAGGTCAGCCTGAATCATGTCGCCCTGGATGCTGCCCTGGGCGAAAAACCAGTTGGGATTACCCTCGTTGTCGTGGTTGGCCCAATAGATCACTGCGGTCTTTCCACCGTCTCTCGGCAGTTGCGAGACCGACACGATCAAGCCCTGGTTTTCGTGATCGGGCTGACCCCACCAACCGCTGAAACTGCCGGTGACTTCGAGCGCGGAGGCCTGACCGGCGGCAACGGTCAGCATGAGCAGAATGCCGGCTGCCAGCCTGGCGGTATACCGCCTCGAGAACGTCGGGAATGATTTCATTTAGCTGTCTCCTGTGAACATGGAAGTATCGGTAGATGAGAATTTCTGGAATCGATGTATTGCCAGTTTTTGTTTACTGAAAGTAATAAAGCCCCAGGCCCAGTCGGGTCGGCCTCGCGTCGGCGGCATCCGGAAGCGCCATGGATTGTGTTTCGAATTCGTAGAGCCAGTTGTCGACCTGTTCGGCGAGGTCGCGGGCGGCTGTTTCCACTTTTTGCTTCGCCGGACCGACCAGGTCGGGGTGAATGGAGCGGTTGTAGACCAGCAGTTGCAGCCGCTTGTCGTCGAACTCGGGCGTCCAGTTGTAGCCGATGGTCTCGATCAGGTCGCCACAGGACATGCCGAAGATTTCGGCATAGTTGATGTCGGCGGCTTCGGCTTTGCCGATATAACGCGTTCGAATCAGTTCGACGCGGCGATCCGGCAACACGCGTACCGCGCCGTTGCGTTCGAGTTCGTCCAGCACGGCGCGTGCCGGTGTGCCCCCGGAATGCCGGCTGACCAGTTTGCCGAAGCTCGGTGTATCCTTTTCGGCTTCGAACGGTAGTTCCTTCATCGGCTTGCCGCCGGCGCTGAATTCCGGATCGTTGGCCCAGCCGGTGAGTACCAGGCCCGCGCGGTGGTATTGCTCTTGCTGGGGAATGCTGTCCGGCGGCGGCTGGCTCAGCAGCTGGTTGACGTCGATTCGCGTCAGGCCGGTCAATACCGCGACCCGCGACTTCGACTGTTTGCGACCCGGCAGGGCGAATTCGTTGTAAGCGACATCGGCATAACACCAACGCAGCCATTCGGCGCAGGTCTTGTAAGACACATTGTGTCTGAGCATGATCCTGACCAGCGGGCGGAATATCCGAACGGCGGCCCTCGCCAGTGCATCGAGCGTTGTTGTAGATCCGGATTGTGCATCCATTGGTGTTCTTCCCATCAGACCCAAGCGCCACGCGGCGGCGGAGACGCTTCTGCTTGTCAACGCCGTGATTTTGGCCGGGAAGGCGCTGAACGACATTCTCTGTCGTCTGCCTCCGGCGCGCCGACTCCGCAACTGAAATCAGGTTGAATCCTATCGCGTCAATCATAGTTTGTCAATTTAATTACAAATTAAAAATGCCGAAACCGAAGCGGGTTCGGTCCCGGCATGCTCAGTTCAGGTGGTCGGAAACTCGGCGCTGAGGATCAGCGTTTCGCCGTCGAACACCTCTATCGTCGCGCCAAGCGGATCAAAGTCCAGCAGCAGGTCGTCGTCCTGCGGATCGCTGAACTCGATTTCGCCTTCGGTGCCGTCGTCGGTCTCGGAGACGCTAATCGCTGCGCGGTCCATGCCGTCGATCACCAGGCGATAGTTGCCGACCGGTACATCCTCGATTTCAACGCTGAAGTCGCGCTCGCCGTCTTCTGCCTGGTAATCGGCGTCGCCGGAAGCCAGCGGATACACGCCGCCGTTGTCGAGCTCGATTTCGATCGATGTTTGTGTGCCATCACCGTCACCGGAATCGTCACCCGAGTCGTCGTCACCCGAGTCGTCGTCACCGGAGTCGTCGTCACCGGAGTCGTCGTCACCGGAGTCGTCGTCACCGGAGTCGTCATCACCGGAGTCGTCATCACCGGAGTCGTCATCACCGGAGTCGTCGTCACCGGAGTCGTCGTCACCGGAGTCGTCGCCGGTGTCCTCGAGCGGAAAGTCGGCCGAAAAGGCGAGACCACCAGCGTCGAGTACTTCTATAAGTTCACCGCGCGGATCGAAATCCAGCGGCAGTTTGCCGGCCTCGAACGGGGTTCGGAATTCAATTTCTCCTTCCGATCCGTTGAGCGTGTCGACAACCTCGATGGTGCCGCGTTCGACGCCGCCGACGAACAGGGCGTAGGGGCCAACCGGCACATCTTCGATCTCGACCTCGAAATCGACGCGATCGGACTCTTGTTCGAACTCGGCATCCCCGGAGCCAGCCGGGAACAGCCCGCTGTTGACCAGGTCGATCTCGATTTCGCCGTTGCCGAATTCCGGCGAATCGTCGTCACCGTTGCCTGGGTTACTTCCGGTTGCGTCCGAAATGCCCTCCAGCACCACAGTCGAGCCCTGGAGAATCTCGATGATCTGATCGCGCGGGTCAAAGTCCAGCAGCAATTCGTCGTCGTCGCGCGGCGAGCCGTACTCGATCTCGCCTTCGGGCCCGTCGGGCGTATCGGTGACCGTGATCATGCCGCGCAGCTCGCCGCCGACCAGCAACTGGTACTCGCCGAGCGGGACATCCTCGATTTCAACGTCGAACTCGATGCGCCGGGCTGTGGCTTCGAATTTGGCCTCGCCGCTTGCGCCCGGGATGACGCCGGTGGGCAACAGCGGCGTGTCGATTTCTTCTGCATCATCATTTCGGTTGCGATCGTCGGAAATGCCGCCGCTGCAATTTGTGCCCGGCTGGTCGGTCAGGCGTGCAACCCGGAAGTTACCGTTACCGACGACATCGGCTCCGGTCTGGAAAGAAACGCTTCCATTGACACAGTCGCTGAACCGGATCTGCATGCTGCCGACCTCGCGTGCCGGATTGTTCGACGGATCGTCCGGCTGCATGAACGTCACGCCATCGACGGCATATACGTCTGCAGCGATCGTATCGCCCTGGATGGGTCCCTGAGCAAAAAGCCAGGAGGGTTTGCCGAATTCGTCATAGTGTGCCCAATACACAACGCCGGTTTTTTCTCCGCTGGGCAGGCGGGAGATGGACACTATCAAGCCTTGATTCTCTTGTTCCGGCTGACCCCACCAGCCAGTGAAGCTGCCGGTGACTTCCAGCGCGCTGACGCTTCCGGCAGTGAGTGTCAGAGCCAGCGCTATGGCGCGCGTCAGCCGACGGCGCGCTGGCTGGAAGGTCTTGACTGATGTTTTCATTGATGTCTTCATGGTTTATTTTCCTTTTGTGCTGGAGAGGGTTCGCGGACCGACAAGGGGCATCGCTCGGGCGACCCGCGGCGTGCAACCGGATGTATTTCCGTTATTGCTCGAACGCTTTGCCAGGGGAGCGGGACGGCCGAACAGAAAGCCCTGCATCCAATCGATGCCCAGGCGGCCAAGCGCGTGCATCTGGGCGGGGGTTTCGATGCCCTCGGCCACGAGCGTGATTTCGGTGTTCGCGGCAAGCGCGGCTATGCCCTGGAGTACGCCGGTCTGGCCGTGCGATCGGTCAAGCGGCACGATCAGACTGCGGTCAAGCTTGACGAAGTCGACAAGTCCCTCGGCCAGGACGTCCAGGTTCGGGTAGCCGGGACCAAAGTCGTCCAGGGCGATCATGATCTGCATACGGCGCAGTTGGCGCAATGCCTCCCGTGCGAGTTCCAGGCGTACCGGCCCGTGGAACTCAACCAGTTCCAGTACGAGCCGGTTCGGTGCGATGCGCCGTCGCATCAGCGTGGCCTGCAATGCCCGGATGAAACCGGGTTCGTTCAGAGAGCAGGGCCGGATGTTCACGCCGATTCGGGTGTCCGGATAGAGTGCGGCTGCGGTGGCCAGCGCGGCGTCCAGCACCCTGAGGTCGAACCTCAGGCCTGCCTGGCAATAGCCCTGTTGCACGATTTGCATCGGCGACATCTGTGCATCAGACCCTGTGCCGCGGATCAGCATTTCGACCCATGCCGGCCCGCCGCGGCCAGTCACCCTGCATATAGGCTGACAGATCATCCGGAATTCCGGTACTGGCATGTCTTGGGCGGCTCCTGATTCGATTCGTCGCTCAAGCAGCGCATCCGAATGAACATCTGCCGGTACCACGGTCTGCAGCAGTGGATTCAGTTCGTTTCGGTTGTTGTTGGCTGATTTCATATTTTGTAAATTAATGTACAAAATATAATTTGTCAATCTATTTGCAAAAATAAATGTAAATTTATCGGCTAGCCACGGCGGCAGCCATGGGAGCGACTGTCTCGGAATGGCCGGTGTTTCTTTTCGAGGGGCTCGGGACGCGGGAGCAACGTCCGCTGGGAACTTTCATTTGGAAGGGGTGGTGGGCCGAATGAACTCGCCCCCGCAGCATGGCGGGGGCGAGTGCGTTAAGGGTGGTGGGTGCGGACCCGGCCCTGTATTTACTCGGGGAAAATGCCGCCGAAGACCAGCGTTCCGCCGTCGAATATTTCGATCAACTCGCCGCGCGGATCGAAATCCAGCAGCTCGAAGGCGGGGTTTGCGGGGTCGCGGAAGCGGATTCGGCCGCGCAGGTCGCCGTCGTTGTCCTCCTCCACGTCGATCATGCCGCGCTCGGTACCCCCCACCGACAGTGCGTAAATGCCCATCGGCACGGATTCCAGTTCGACGATGAACTCGACATGGCTTGGACGATTATTAAGGACTGCCGAAGCTTCGCCCTCCGTGAACACGCCGGCGTTGTCGAGATCAACCGTGGTGCGCGTGACCGGTGACTGGCCGTGGCCGGGCGAGTCATCTTCATCGTCGCCGCCGTTCGCCTGCTCGTCCGGAAAGTCGGCGAAGAACAACCTCGTGGCGCCTTCGTAGATTTCGATAGTCTGACCCCTGGGATCGAAATCGAAAAATTCACCGCCGCCGGTCGGCGGGAACCGGAACGCGATCCGGCCCTGGGTCTCGCCGTCGTCGTCTTCGACGACTTCGATGTCGCCCTGCTTGATGCCACCTACAAACAACGGGTAGGCGCCGGCCGGGATATTCTCGACCTCGACATCGAAGTCGGTCTGTGGCCCGCTCAATTCGAATTCAGCGCGCGCCGAACCTTCCGGGTACACGCCTTCGTTGGTCAGATCAATTTCGATCTCGAGGCTTCCCGTTGCCGGCGTGTCGAACGGCGGCGGGCCGTTGCCTCTGAAGTCACCCTGTTCCGGCGCAAGCGCGGTCAACACCACTTCGCCATCCAGCAGCACGTCGATGATCTGATCGCGCGGGTCGAAATCCAGCAGTTCCTTCCCTGGCGTGACCGGCGAGCGGAACTCGATTTCGCCCGATCCGGTTCCGGTGTCGAGCACCGTGATCAACCCTCGGGTTTCGGCACCGACCTGTAATTCGTACTCTCCGCCCGGAAGGTTCTCGATTTCGACTTCGAAATCGACGCGGCCCGGCGTCAGGTCGAATTCGGCACTGCCGGTCGCCTCGGGCAAAACGTCTGTAGGCACAAGGTCGATATCGAAGCGCTGCGGCAGATCGCCGGGCGCCATGTCGTCGGAGATGCCGCCGCTGCACTCGCTGCCCGGCTGATTGGAGAGCCTCATTATCCGGAACTCGCCCGTTCCTGTAACCGGATCATCCGTGTTGAACTCGACATTACCTTCGACGCAGTTTTCGAACTGCACATCCAGCGTGCCGATCACTTCGCCGAAGTTCGCGTTCTCGTCCACGGGCTGCATGAACGTGATCCCTTCGAACCGGAATACATCGGCCTTGATCGTATCGTCGTCGATGTCGCCCTGAGCGAACAACCAGGAAGGATTGCCCATGTCGTCGTAGTGAGCCCAATAGACGACGCCGGTTTTCTCGCCGTTGGGCAACCGGGAGACTGCGATGATCAGGCCTTGGTTCTGCTGGTCGGGTTGGCCCCAGAAACCGGTAAAACTGCCGGTGACTTCAAGGGCCTGGACGTGCATGGTGCCAATTGCAATGGCCAAAGCCGCTGCGGCTCTTGCAAAGCATTTCGGTGTGATGCGGGGTAGATTCTGCGAATTGAAGAATTTCATGGATTCACTCCTTAGCAATCTTGAAACGGGGGACGACGTCGAAACTTCCGACGACAGCGCCACCCTTGCATATGGTTTGGATGAATCCCCCTTGGCCTTGCCGAGCCCGGAGACATGCGAATCCGAATCCGGGAAAGCCACAAACAGTATATTGTTGTAATTCGGCGTAGTCTATTGATAGATAGAGGGTTTTTTCAAACCGCGCTCGCACTTGGCCGGTCAAAACGTGATGCAGCTAAAGGTCGCGCCCGTGCAGAGTTATTCAGAAATTCCTTAAGGTCACGTCCGGGGCCGGGATGCGGGAGTCAATCTTCCGGCTGCGGGCCGTAGGCATAATCACCGCCGGCTTCCAGCGCTCGAAGATAGGCCGGACGAGACTGGAACTTGTGCACGTAAACGGCAATGTTCGGGTAGTCGGCGCGCGTGATCGTGCCGCCGGCAAGCGCCGCCTCCAGCGGAAAGCTCATCTGGATGTCGGCCGCCGATATCTCGTCGCCGACAAACCAGGGGTGTTCGCCGAGGTAATCGTTCACGTACGAGAAATGGGTTTCG
>DATGCS010000234.1:0-6328 GCA_035311685.1 Wenzhouxiangellaceae bacterium | reverse complement strand
TGTTCTCCGGGAGCATCAGGTCCGACCAGAAGGTTTACAAGCCAGTGACCGCCGGCTACGACCAGACCCAGGCCGGCGACGAACAGACCGGCCCAGACGGGTCTGCCGGTGACGACCCAACCCAGGGCCTCGCAAGAAAGTCCGGCGACCACCAGCCCACTAGTGGCAACACCGAACGAGCTCAACAGTTCGGAACGCCCGGCCGCCTCGCGCCGTGCGCCGATATGGTCCAGTGCCTGCACGAACAGCATCGCGATCAGGGCGCCCACGCCGGCCAGCAGCGGGCCCAGGTCCTGCCCCGCCAGCAGTCCGAGAACTATCAGAAAAGTCCCCGCCAGACCCAGCGTGGGGCCGGCCGACTCGCGCACCCGGCCGGGAAGTGACTGCGAACCGGTCAATATCGACTGGGGTACGCTGAAAGCCGCGGCCAGGCAGGTCCGGGTCTCGGCCGAGGCCCGACCCTCCGACTCCAGGCGCTGCACGGTGCGCAACCCCAGCCCTGCCGCCTCGGCCAATTGCTCCTGTGACCACCCGCGCAGCTCGCGCAGGCTGCGGGTCATGCTTGCATCGATCTTCATTTCCTTGTTCATGGGGACACTCCGGTTGAAAAGTGCCGGCAGTATCGGTCGGGCCTGCCCGGAATTCTACGCCAGGCTCCCGCCGAATGCCCGCAACCAGGCCGCCAGGATAGCGCCCGAGGATTAGCCTGTATAGGTAAATCAGGGGGACAGTGTCCCTAACTCATTCAGAAACCAAAGCTTCGACGCAGTTGCTCAGATCGAAACTGATGAATGATTATTAGTTCAGGATACTGTCCCCCGAATCCCCGGTGATTCTGCATGAATTGTAATGTTGGCTCGGATGCTCCAGGAGCACGTTACACTGCTACCCTGTGCCGTCTGATCGTCACTGGATTCGACCCATGATTCGTATGCTGCACCTGCTGATGTTCGCTCTCTTGCTGCCAACGCTGGCGTGGGCCTGCTTTACGTCCGAGCGTGCGGCGGTGCTCGGCGAGCTCCATCCGGACCTGGAATTCGAAAACCTTGCGCACCACATGCACGCCGAGGCGCCGATCGAGTACGCTTACAAGGGTCCGGCGGACTGCGACGGCGGAACGTCCGACATCTTCGGTTGCGACGGCATCGAGCTGGCCGGCTGGCTGGAGCTTCCGGAAATCGGCGGTGGGCAGGGTGCTGACTCCTGGGGCTGGCAGGATCCGGAGACCGGTCGCTATTACGCCCTGATGGGCCGCTCCAACGGCGTGGCTTTCGTCGACACCACCGACCCGGCGAATCCGGTTTATCTCGGCAATCTGCCGCGGCCCCAGGGCGTGGTCGACAATGTCTGGTCCGACATCAAGACCTATGCCAATCATGCCTACATCGTTGCCGATAACGTCTCGAACCATGGCATCCAGGTATTCGACCTGACCCGCCTGCGCGAGGTCGAAAATGCGCCGGTGACCTTCTCGATGGACGCTCACTACACCGAGTTCAACAGCGCCCACAACATCCATATCAACGAGCAGACCGGCTTCGCCTATGCCGTCGGTGGCGATACCTGCGGCGGCGGTCTGCACATGGTCGACATCAACAAGCCGCAAAGCCCGGCGTTCGCCGGCTGCTTCAGTGGCGACGGCTATACCCATGATGTTCAGTGCGTGATCTATTCCGGCCCCGATGAGGATTTTCAGGGCCGCGAAGTCTGTTTTGCAAGCAACGAGGACACGCTGACGGTTGTTGATGTGACCGACAAGGCCGATCCTGAAATGATCGGACGCCATGGGTATAACCAGACCGGCTATACCCACCAGGGCTGGCTGACCCGGGACCAGCGCTGGTTCATCACCGACGACGAGCTCGACGAGCAGGTGCTGGGTTTTCCAGGCACGCGTACGCTGGTATTCGACCTTGCGCAGCTCCACGATGCGCCCGAGCCGGCCACCTATATCGCCGACGGGTTGGCTATCGACCACAACCAGTACGTGATCGGCGATTACACCTTTCAGTCCAACTACCGAAGAGGCCTCCGCGTGCTGCGCATCGATGATCCGGCCAGCGCCCGGCTGACCGAAGTCGCGTATTTCGACACCTATCCTTCAGGCGACGGCCTCGGCTTCAGCGGCGCTTGGAACGTCTACCCGTTCTTCGACAACGGCACCGTGCTGGTCTCGGATATCAACCGAGGCCTGTTCGTGCTGCGCGTGACGGAACCGGACGTGCTGGAAGTGCTGCAGTTCGGCCTGTTCGTGGATGGCTTCGAGTAGTTCGGGAATATTTATTTCTACGAGCCGGGTGCCCAGAGGCTTGATGCTGGGCGGCCTCCGAAACAAAGGCGCCGAGGATCGGATGATGACGCTGCCGGATTTTCCGCTCGATCGCCAGCGCGAATCCCGCCCGCCGTCGGGCGGTCCGAAGAATACAATCCCCTGTAGATAAGTGTGTGCACGCCTGATGGGGGGCTCAGCCCAACAGACATTTCTGACCCATGCTGCACACGGCGCAAAAATCCGTGTAACTTGGGCGACCCGAAGATCAATGATGACATCATCCATAAAAGTCCGTCCCGCTGAAGCAAGCGATCTTCCTCACATCGTGCGTATGCTCGCAGACGATCCGCTTGGTTCCAAGCGCGAGCGGTTTGCGGATCCCTTGCCCGCTTCTTACTACACCGCCCTCGAGGCCATTCAACGAGATTCGAACAACGAGCTTGTCGTAGCTGAAGGCCAAGATGACATGCCTGTAGCTGTCCTGCAGTTGACCTTCACACCATATATTACGCATCAAGGTGGCTGGCGAGCCACAATCGAGGGTGTCCGTGTAGACAGCGGTTCTCGGGGCTCTGGCCTTGGCCGTGAACTCTTTACCTGGGCTATATCCCGAGCGCGGGAACGTGGTTGCCGCCTGATTCAACTCACCACCGATAAACAGCGTCCGGAAGCAAGAGGGTTCTACGAATCGCTGGGCTTTGTGGCGTCGCACGAGGGCATGAAACTCAAGTTGCGCAGGATAACGCAACCTGTTGCATAAAACCGCTCAAGCTTGCTTCGGGCCCTGGCGGTGCGCCACCGGCTGCTGATGCGCTCGTTCATGGCCCGCCCGCTGATACACTGGTGCATCGCCCAAATGCCGGCCATGATCGGCGATAGATGGAAGATGTACAAATCCGCAATAGTGATCATCCTTGCGCTGCTGCTCCCGCCCGCCGGTGCGTCCGACGACGCGAACCAGGAACCTGCGGCCAACCGCACCAGCCAGAGCGGGTTCGATGTCCCCGACCGGCCGCGTCCCGCCCTGCTCAACGGCACCCCGGCGCGCACTATCGACGGTAGCAACAACAATCCCGAGCACCCCGAATGGGGCAAGTCCGGCGACCTGTTGCGCCGCGTTGCGCCGGCTGCTTATGCAGACGACATCGCCGCGCCGGCCGGCCCATTGCGCCCCAACCCGCGCGCGCTTTCCAACGCGATCCTGGCCCAGCCGGAGCTCCGCGAGGAGCGCATGGGGATGTCCGATATCTTCTGGCTATGGGGCCAGTTCATCGACCACGACATCTCGCTGACGGAAGTCGGCGAGCACCTTGAACCGTTCCCGCTTTCCATTCCGCAAGGGGATCCCTGGTTCGACCCGGACGGCACCGGCACCCGGGAAATGGCATTCGAACGCTCGGCCTGGGATCCAGCCACAGGTACTGATCCGGACAACCCCCGCCAGCAGACGAACATCATCACCACCTGGATCGACGCCTCCCAGGTCTACGGCTCGGACCCGGTCAGGGCGGCGGCGCTGCGCCGCAACGACGGCAGCGGCAAGCTCAAGACCAGCGCTGGCGAATTGTTGCCGTTCAACACGGCGGGACTTCCGAACGCCGGCGGCACAAGCCCCGATCTGTTCCTGGCCGGCGACGTCCGCGCCAACGAGAATCTGCTACTGACCGCCATGCACACGGTCTGGCTGCGCGAACATAACCGCATTGCCGACGAAATAGCGGCTGCGAACCCCGGGCTGTCCGGGGACTCGGTCTACGAGGAAGCTCGTGCCCGGGTCGGGGCGATGCTGCAGGTGATCACCTACAAGGAGTTCCTGCCTTCGCTGCTTGGCCACGGTGCGCTCGCGCCCTACAGCGGCTACGACGATGACCTCGATCCCGCCGTCGCCAATGCCTTCTCGACCGCCGCTTTCCGGCTCGGTCACAGCATGGTGGCGCCGATGCTGCGGCGCCTCGACCCGGATCTGAAGCCGATCACGGAAGGTCCGCTGCCGCTGCGTCATGCGTTCTTCTCACCTGAGCAGCTGCAGCGGCCGCGCGCCGTGGCCGAGCTGATGCGGGGCGCCGCCATCGGTACCATGCAGCATCTCGACCGGCATATCGTCGATGACCTGCGAAATTTTCTGTTCGGGCCGCCGGGTTCGGGGGGGTTCGACCTGGGCGCGCTCAACATCCAGAGGGGCCGCGATCACGGCCTGCCGGACTACAACACGATACGCGTTGCCTACGGTCTGCCGCCGGTGGCAAGCTTCGCGGAGATCACCGGCGATCCCGAACTCCAGGCAGTTCTCAGACACATTTATAGCGGCGTCGACAACATCGACCCGTGGATCGGGGCACTTGCCGAGGACCGACTCAACGGCGCCATGATCGGCCCGCTACTTCGCACCGCGCTGACCGAGCAATTCAGTCGCCTGCGCGACGCAGACCGATTCTGGTACCAGCGGGTCTTTTCCGGCGAGACGCTCGCGGCCATCGAGGCGACCCGCCTGTCGGATGTGGTGCGACGCAATACCGCCGCCGGTGCAGAACTGCCGCTGAACCTGTTTCGGGGCGAGCAACCCGCCTCGCAGATCCCGACGCTCGGATTGCCTGGCTTGATAACGCTGGCCGTGCTCATGCTGATTCTGATGGTCGCTGGCCACCGATGCGCGCCACCTGCACGCGACTGAATAGCCGGTGCTGGACGCCGAACGGGTCGTCGACCGCATGAAGCCCCAGGTGTGCCGGTCGACTATCTGCTGTTTCCCGACGACGGCCATGGTTTCTGCAAGACCGTCAACCGGATGATCGCAACGGTATCGATTCTGGATTGGTGCGCCGAGCACCTCGATTTTCCTCAGACAAATGCGAACAATGGCCGAAAGGCGACCACGACGACCGCCGCCCAGAGCGCGAGAATCGGCAGGTAATTCGTCTGCCAGCGCAGCAGGGGACGGAGCGCAGTTCGCCCGCGGAGGAATCCGACGTAAAGCACGGCCGACCAGGCCGGGTTTACCAGCAGCAGGTTCAGGTCCAGCGCGGCGAAGTGGTTGGGGTAAAGCCCAACCCGATGGTCCGGGTGTAGTCGCCCATAGCGCCACAGCATCGACCAGCAGCGCGCTCGCCACCACAACCAACTGCGCAATGTCGAATGAATGGCTTGGCGACGACGAATAAAAAATAGCGCTCGATCTGATGCTCCAGCATGTCTGCCGTGTCAAGCAGTTGCATTTTCGGGTTTTCGCTTATGCCTGCAGGCCTATCGGCCATCGGAGCGATCATTCGCCAGATGCCGCGCCATTTACTGTGCGGCAGCTTGCGGGTCGCCAACAGGCAGACGCTGCCGGCGAAGAAAAGAAGCAGGCCCCAGACGATGAAATCGGTATCGTCCCAGTTCATTTCGCTGGTGAACTGCATCGCGACTAGTTGGCATCAGAAAAAGCAGGATCGCCGTCGCCGCGACCCCGGTGAGGCTGACGGTTTTCTTGTTGCCGGGCTGGATATCTTGGACTTGCTGGGTCATGAAAGAACTTCGTGACGTTACATAGCCGTGTCCTGCATTGCGACTCTATGTATATAAAGAAGTTGACGGCTACTGCTTCAATGGCTCGACCATCCGAGGATCGTCGTTGCCGGCGCGGTTGACCGCGGTGGAGACCGGCCAGCATGTCAGGCATTCGGGTTCGAGCCTCTCGACGGATTGACGCAGGGTATCCCGGCCCTGAACTTGCGGATCCAGCCAGGCCTGCAGGCTGGAGTCGTCCAGCACCAGCGGCATTCTGGGGTGGATGTCGGCCGACGACCCCCGGGCCGGCTCGGTGATGATCGCGCAGCTGACCCGGTCGTCAGGATCGACGGTCCAGATGCCGGCCATGAATATCGGCTCCCTGTCCTTCCGGGCGAACAACCAGGGCTGCTTGCCGCCGGCCCGGGCTTCCCACTCGTACCAGCCGTCGGCGGGTATCAGGCAGCGGTGCTTGTGGAACGCGCTGCGAAAGTAGCGGCTGCTTTCCAGGTTCTCGGCCTTGGCGTTGATCGGCTCGGGCGCGCTTTCATCGGCCCAGTGCGGGTGGTA
>DATGCS010000233.1:0-3219 GCA_035311685.1 Wenzhouxiangellaceae bacterium | reverse complement strand
CGCGGTGGAGGCGTTTTCCTACCTGGCCGCCTACCGGCGCAACCAGCGGCTTCTATTGCAGGTGCCCGATCCGTTGTCCGACAGTTCCGGGACCGACCTCGAGGCGGCGCGCGGCGTCATCGAATCGGTACTGGATGACGGGCGCAAGGTGCTGAACACGATGGAATCCAAGGCCGTGCTCAAGGCGTTTCGCATTCCGGTCACGCAGACCGCTCGCGCCAGGACGCTGATCGAAGCGCTGGCGATGACCGAGGTGCTGGGCTACCCGGTGGTCATGAAGATCGACTCGCCCGATATCACCCACAAGTCCGACGTCAACGGCGTGCGTCTGAACATCGACTCCGATGCGGCAGTGCGCGAGACCTGGAATCAGTTGCGCGCCGATGCCGAACGCCTGAAACCCGAAGCCCGGATTGTCGGGATTACGGTCGAGCGCATGCACACCAGCCACTACGGTCGCGAGCTGATGATCGGCGTCATGCGCGATCCGGTGTTCGGGCCCGTGATCAGTTTCGGTTCCGGCGGTACGTCGGTTGAGGTGCTGCGCGACCGCGCCGTCGCGCTGCCCCCGCTCAACGAAATCATCATCGAGGGCATGATCGCCAGGACCCGCGTGGCCAGAATGCTCAAACGATTCCGCAACATGCCGCCGATCGACGAGCAGGCGCTGGAACAGGTACTGCTACGCGTATCGGAAATGGTGTGCGAGTTGCCTGCGATTCGCGAGATGGATATCAACCCGCTTATCGTCGACGAGCGCGGGCTGGTGGCGGTGGATGCGCGCATCACCGTGGACCAGGATGCCTCGGACGAAGCCGGTGCCTGCGTCACGGATCGTTACGCGCACATGGCGATCCATCCGTATCCGGCGCACCTGGTCGATACCCACACGCTGAGCGACGGCACAGAATTGACGGTGCGGCCGATTCGGCCCGAAGATGCGAAGATCGAGCAGGAATTCGTGCGTCGGCTGTCCGAAGAATCGAAGTATTTCCGATTCATGCAGGCTGTCTCGGAACTCACACCGCAGATGCTGGTGCGCTTCACCCAGATCGACTACGACCGCGAGATGGCGCTGATCGCCGTGCACGAGCAACCCGACGGTAGCGAACTGCAGGTAGCCGTGGCCCGTTACACCATGGATCCGGACCGCACCGCGTGCGAATTCGCGCTGACCGTTGCCGACGAATGGCAGGGCCGCGGCGTCGGCTATCACCTGATGGAAAAGCTGATGGAGGTCGCGCGCACCCGTGGCATGGACACGATCCACGGCGAGGTGCTGGCCGCAAATTCCCATATGTTGGGCCTGATGCAGCGGCTGGGCTTCGAAATTCGCATGAGCCCCGATGAAACCGACATCAAGCTGGTGCGAAGATCGCTGGTTTGAGCAAAAAGCGACCGGGCTGAAAGCGGGGCACGAAGGGCACGTCCCCTCAGGCGCATTGCTTGTATCGGCCACGCCGCTTCCAAACCCTTGCGCCGGCGGCGGGGCAGGGTGCGGGGACGTTCCCCAAGGCCGCCTTATTCACCACTCCAGCGACTTCGGCACCGCCGGGCACCGCGTGACCGTGGGGTGGTCAACAAGCTGGGCTATGACTTGTCCGGGTTGAACGACTGCATGTACGGATTGGCGTCGGTGCGCTGGATGTTGATGAAACCGTACTCGGTCGCCTGGTGGCAGGCGTTGCAGGTATCGACCAGCTCGCCGAAGCTTGCGTCGATTGCATCCCAGTCACCGTTCTCGGCATCGACAGCCTGCTCGAAGCGCTCGAACGCCGGCGCGAGCATGCCCTCGGTCAGTTCACCGACCGGTTTGCCGTGGTATTCCTCTATTTCGGTGGTCGCCTCCAGCGTCTCCTCGATCTCGTGGGCATAGAAATCAACGAGTTCGCGGTTCTGGTGGCGGATCGAAAGATCGAGCTTGTGCGAGAAGTACTGCATCTGACCCATCAGGCCGATCAGGTTGTGGTCTTCGCTCTCTTCGGAAGCAGTTGCGGCGTTGCTCAGCAACGCGGCGAACAGGATTGTCATGAGTCTCGGCATTTGGCCAGGTCCTCTCGTTTGGTAAATTTGACGCGCCACGGAGGATAACAAGCACGCATGGGCATTGCGTTTTTGGTCCCGCAACATTGACTGGACTCTAGCAGGTCCGTATCCTTCGGCTCGATCGAAATATACTCAGCAGTTGTGCATCGCAACTTGCGAGACTGAATTGATTTCATCGCTGGGCAGCCTGTTTTCGCATCACCTTCGCCGGTGGATTCCCGATCCGTTCGTGTTCGCGCTGGTCCTGACGCTGGCGATCGGTGCGCTGACGCTCGTATTTACCGATTCGACGTTCGATGAACTGACCGGCCACTGGTACCGCGGGTTCTGGATGCTGCTCGAATTCGGCATGCAGATGGTGCTGATCCTGGCGACGGGCTTCGCCATCGCGCTCTCACCGCCGGCCTCGCGTGCGATCGACGCATTGGCGAAGTTCGCTCGAACGCCGGGCGCGGTTTACCTGGTGGTGCTGGTGGCCGGCGGCTTGTTCAACCTGGTCAGCTGGGGTTGGACCGTGCTGGCCGCGGTGCTGGGCCGCGAGCTGGCCCGGCGGGTCAAGGGCGTCGATTACGCCTACCTGATCGCCTGCGTCTATATTTCGGGCCAGCCCTGGGTGGGCGGGCTGTCGAGCTCGATTCCGCTGCTGCTCAACACGCCGGGCAATTTCCTGATCGAGTCGGGCGTGCTCGATTCAACCATCGCCACTTCGCAAACCATCGGGAGCCGGCTCAACCTGGCCTATATCGCGATGTATTTCGCCACCCTGCCGCCGCTGATGTGGTGGATGCGGCCGAGCGCGCGCCGGAGCCGCACGCTGGACGAACTGCGCGACCCTGAAGAGCGTGAAACCGCGACCGTGGCAGACGAGGCCCGCGCGCAGACGCTTGACGGCAAGAGTGTTTCGGATCGTCTCAACAACGGCAGCGTCATTCAGTTACTGGTGGCGGCCGCAGCACTGTGGTTCATCTTCGGCCATTTTGCCGCCAACGGCTTCGATATCGACCTGAACATCATGATCTTCATCTTCATCGCGCTCGGGCTCATCGCCCATCGCACGCCGATGCGCTACGGCCTGGCGATGAAGCGCGCCTGCGGCAACGTCTACGGCATCGTGTTCCAGTACCCGTTCTACGCCGGCATCATGGGCATCATGATGTTCTCGGGGCTGGGCAC
>DATGCS010000232.1:0-5468 GCA_035311685.1 Wenzhouxiangellaceae bacterium | reverse complement strand
CAGGGCGCGGTCGCGGTAGGCCCGGCGCATGGCTTCGGCGAGCAAATGCACCCGGTCGACGCGGCCCATCTCCTTCCAGCCGAAAGGTTCGATCAGGTTCAACACCTGGGCGATCGCGACGCCGCCCGAAGACGGCGGCGCGGCGGTCAGCAGCGTGTAGTCGCCGTGCTCGATCGTGATGGGCTCGCGCTCGTGGGCTTCGTATTTCGCAAAGTCTTCCAGCGCCCAGATGCCGCCGGCGGCGCGCGATCCCTCGACCAGCAGTTGCGCCGTTTCGCCGGCATAAAAACCGTCGTGACCACCCTCCGCCAGGCGCGTGAGCGTCGCGGCCAGGTCGGTCTGGACGATGACGTCCCCGATTTCCGGCAGCTCGTCGCCGGGCATGAAAATTTCGGCGGTATACGGCCATTGCAGCATGATGTGGGCGCGCCAGTTCAGCAGCTGCTGGTATTTGACGTCGACCGGAAACCCTTCGCGCGCCAGCCGGACGGCCGGGGCCAGCACTTCGGCCAGCGTCAGCTTGCCATAGGTATTGCTCATGTGCACCCACGCCGCGGCTGCGCCCGGGATGCCGGCGGCGAGCGGACCATTGACGGCCAGATCGCGATCCACTTCGCCGTTTTTGTCAAGGTACATATCGCGTGAAGCGGCACCCGGCGCTTCCTCGCGACCGTCGACCATGGTCGAGAACCCGTCGGATTCTCGGTGCAGCAGCCAGAAACCGCCGCCGCCGATGCCCGAAGAAGACGGCTCCACGACCGCCAGTGCGGCAGACACCGCAACCGCCGCATCGAATGCGTTGCCGCCTTTTTCGAGCACCTCGAACCCGGCTTCGGTGGCGAGTTCGTGTGCCGAGGAAATGGCGGCCTTGCCAGGACCCTCGGCCAGTGACGGGGCGGCCAGCGCAACGAAAAGGGCGAGGAAAGCGAATCTGAATCTTGAAAGCATGTTGTGTTCCTGGAAAATCTCTCGACGGGGCAGGTTATCGCGAATGAACGTCAAAAGCTGGGATGAACTTAAAAAGCTGGAATTGAAAGCTGGCCACAAGGAGCACGAAGAAAAGCCCGCTTTGTCGATTGCTCAAATGTCGGGACTGTCATGTTGTCGATTCTTCCTTTCGCGTTTCCTGCTTCTCTTCGTGTCTTTCGTGCTTGCGCCTTTTTTCCAGCGGATGTCCGAGCTGTCACCGATAAGGATTCAGCCCCGGAGTCCGTAGCGCTTGCGCAACGCTTCGACGACCCGCCGGTCGACGAACTGCGAGACGTCGCCGTCCAGGCGCGCGATTTCCTTGACCAGACTGGACGAAATGAAGCTGTATTCCTCAGCCGGGGTCAGGAATACCGTTTCCACTTTACGCGCAAGGTGACGGTTCATCGATGCGAGCTGGAACTCGTACTCGAAATCCGATACGGCGCGCAGGCCGCGCAGGATGACCCCAGCACCTTGTTCCGCGACAAAATTGGCCAGCAGGTTGTCGAAACCGATGATTTCGATATTTCGGCAACCGGACTCGTCCAGCACACTCTGCGCGAGTGAAATGCGTTCGGCCAGGGGAAAAGCAGGCTTCTTGTGCGGGCTCTCGGCGATGGCGACGACGACCTTGTCGAACATGCGGGCGGCGCGCTCGATCAGGTCGGTATGCCCGTTGGTCACCGGATCGAAGGTGCCGGGATAGATCGCGATACCGTAATCGAGCGAGTCATTCATTGAATCCGCCGTGACGAGTGTCGTGAAAACGAGCGGCAATTATAACGAAGCATCGTCGAAAGAGCCCGCTGCGCCGGCTCGCGGGCACGGCGCGGCATCAGGCGGCCGCCTGGAGCAGCTGCATTCGAACGTCGCCCAGCCGTTTTTCTCGAAGAATCGACCAGTTTGCGGGAGAAGGGGCGGGCTTGTCGTCCCGGCAGGGGCTGGACGCCAGCGGCGTCGAGCTTTCCTCCGACGACTGGAACGGGGCCGGCGATCGGGCCGCGCTTTCGACGTAAACCAGGGCGCCGGGGGCGAGCACGCCCGGGCGGGCCAGTGCTTCAAGAGCTGCCGCATACAGGCCGGCGTCGAAGGGCGGATCGACGAAAACCATGTCGAACGGACCTTCGGCGCGCGCCAGCCAGTGTACGGCGTCAGCCTGAACGATGGTGAGCACATCGCCGCCGGGCCAATCGCCGGCGACCCCGGTCAACTGTCGGCAGAGCCGGCGGTCGTGTTCCACCAGCACCACCGCCGCCGCGCCGCGCGAAGCCGCTTCCAGACCCAGCGCGCCGGTGCCGGCGAACAGGTCGAGGCAGCGCGCTCCCGTCAAATGTCCCTGAAGCCAGTTGAACAGTACTTCGCGGACCCGGTCGCCGCTGGGACGCAGGCCCGGCAGGTCCGGCACCGACAGTCTGCGTCCGCGCCAGCTGCCGCTGATGATTCGCAGCTTTCCAGTCATGCCGCGAGTTTACCCGTTCCCACGGCTTGCGCCTTTCGTTGCACAGGCAGTCGGACGGCTGCGGGTTACACTACCAACCTGCTTTCTGATTCGTGCTGGACACCGATGTTCTCGATCTTTCGCCGCAAGAAAACAGGTGGCCTGGAGAAGGCCGAAGTCGTCGAAAAGCCGCAGACCGGCCAGGATCCGCTGGAGGCGCGGCTGGGTCGTACCCGGGCGCATCTGGCCGACCTGTTCGGCATGGTTCGCTCGTCGAGCAGCATCGACGACGCCCTGCTCGAAGACATCGAGACCACGCTGTTGACCGCCGACCTGGGCGTGGCCGCGACCACGCGGATCATGGACAAGCTGGCCGAAGGCATCAAAGCCGGCGTGGTCAAGGCACCGGCCGACGTGCTGCCGGCCGTGCAGGCCGAGCTGTACGCGCTGGTCGAACCGTGCGAGCAGTTCCTGGCCGTCGACCCGGCCAGAAAACCATTCGTCATCCTGATGGTCGGTGTCAACGGCGTGGGCAAGACCACCACCATCGGCAAGCTGGCGCGCCGTTACCTGGACGACGGTCTGAGCGTAATGCTGGCCGCCGGCGACACGTTTCGCGCCGCCGCGGTCGAGCAGCTCAAGGCCTGGGGCGAGCGCAACGATGTGCCGGTGATGGCGCAGGGGCAGGGCGCGGATTCGGCCGCTGTCGTGTTCGACGCGCTGCAGTCGGCCAAGGCCCGCGGAACCGACGTGCTGATCGCCGATACTGCCGGACGCCTGCATACCCAGGAGCATCTGATGGCCGAACTCGGCAAGATTCGCCGCGTCATGTCCAGAATCGATCCGGATGCGCCGCACGAGGTCATGCTGGTCGTCGACGCCGGCACCGGCCAGAATGCCCTGATTCAGGCCCAGCAGTTCAACAAGGCCGTCCAGCTGACCGGTATTACCGTGACCAAGCTAGACGGCACCGCACGCGGCGGCATCGTGTTCGCCATCGCCGAAGCCATGCAACTCCCGATCCGCTTCATAGGCGTCGGCGAACGAGCCGTCGATCTTCGGCCGTTCGACGCCGGTACGTTCGTGCACGCTGTGTTGCCGGTGGAATAATCCACCGGTTTCAGGGTTCAGGTTTAAGGTTTAAAGTTGAAAGATCATGGTGAAGAGGCATTGGATTTGATTCGCGTTGGTTTTCAGCTTTTCCCTAAACCCTAAACCCTAAACCCTAAACCCTAAACCCTAAACCCTAAACCCTAAACCCTAAACCCTAAACCCCAAGTCTTAGCCCTGGCCCCCTGATCTTCGATGTCCCCAACGTCCCCGCCTTTCGCCGATCGACTTCTGACCTGGTGGCAGGAAAACGGCCGCCACGATCTTCCGTGGCAGCATCCGCGCGAGGCTTATCGCGTCTGGGTTTCGGAGATCATGCTGCAGCAGACGCAGGTCGAAACGGTGGTCGGTTATTTCGAGCGCTTCATCCAGCGCTTTCCGGATCTTCAATCGCTGGCCTTGGCCGAACTCGACGACGTGCTCTCGCTGTGGTCGGGGCTCGGCTATTACGCACGGGCCCGCAACCTGCATTCGGCGGCCCGCGAAGTAACGGAAAGCCTTGACGGCGTACTTCCGGCCGACCCGGACGTGCTGGTTCAGTTGCCCGGCATTGGCCGTTCGACCGCGGCTGCAATCTCTGCCCAGGCGTTCGACAGCCGCGCCGTGATCCTGGACGGCAACGTCAAGCGCGTGCTCGCGCGCCATGCCGGAATCAGCGGCTGGCCGGGCGCGCCGGCGGTGGAGCGCGAGCTCTGGCGCGAAGCCGATCTCAGGACACCAGACCGTCGCGCGGCCGACTACACCCAGGCGATCATGGATCTCGGCGCGACCGTCTGTCGCAGGCGTTCGCCGGCCTGCGACGCCTGCCCGGTTGCAGCCGACTGCGTCGCGGCGGCGCGCAATCTCCAGCACGAGTTGCCCACCCCAAGGCCTAGGCGCGAGCTTCCGGAGCGCGCTTCGCGCTTCGTGATCGCGCGCGACGAATCGAACCGGGTGCTGCTGATGCGGCGTCCGCCCAGCGGTGTCTGGGGCGGGCTGTGGTGCCTGCCCGAGAGCGGCGAGATTGCATTCGAGATGGTCGAATCACTGCCGACGCCGCGCGGGCTGAGGCATGTGTTCACGCACTTCGCGCTGCACATGTCGTTCGATCACGCGCGCGTCGCCGCGACGCCGACGGGTGTGGGCGAGGGGGCAAGCCTGGAATGGTTCGTGCTCGATCGCGCGCTGGCCGCCGGTCTGCCGCAACCGATTCGAAAAGTGCTGTCGACGCTCTGAAAATTACGGAGTGCTTGGCGTGGTCCACCGCCCGAGATTCGGTCAGTTCGTGCCGAGTTCACGATACATTCGATCCAACTCGTCGACGCGGGCGTTGAGCTCGGCCAGCGTACCGGTGTTCTCGATCGTGTCGTCGGCGCGCGCAAGGCGTTGCTCACGGCTCGCCTGCGCCGCCAGCATGGCCTCGGCCTGCTGGCGGGTATTCCCGTCTCGCTGCATCAGGCGCTCGATCTGGAGCGCCTCGGGCACGTCGATCACCAGCACCCGATCGGCATCGGAAAAAAGCCCGGACTCGACCAGCAGCGGCACCACCAGGACCGCGTAGGGCGCCTGGAGTTCCGCCAGCTGCCGGCGCGCCTCCTCGGCAATGCGCGGGTGGAGGATGTCTTCCAGGCGGGTCCGTGCTCCGGGTTCCTCGAAAATCTTCCGGCGCAGCGCCGCCCGGTCCAGCGTGCCGTCTGCGGTGATCATCTCGGCCCCGAAAGCCCTCTCGATCGCGGCCAGCCCGCCCGAACCCGCTGCAACGACCTCGCGAGCGATCACGTCGGTATCGACAATCGGCACGCCGAGTTCGGCGAAGCGGTCGGAAACCGCGGTCTTGCCGCTGGCCACGCCGCCGGTCAGCGCGACCACCAGGGGTTTCAGTTTTTCTCGCGTCATCCGTTTTTCCAAGTCTGCCGGTGGAGATGATGTTACCTGACTGGTCTGGTGGGTCGTGTCTTTTTCCGGTTTTCAA
>DATGCS010000231.1:0-9669 GCA_035311685.1 Wenzhouxiangellaceae bacterium | reverse complement strand
GTGCGCCGAGGCGATGTTGACGATGCGGCCCCAGCCCCGTTCCCGCATGCCGGGCAGCGCCGCGGCCGTCGTGTGGAACGCCGAGGACAACATGATCGCAATGATCGCGTCCCATTTCTCGCGCGGAAATTCATCGACCGGAGCCACGTGCTGGATGCCGGCGTTGTTGACCAGGATATCGACCACGCCGGCCTGTTCGATCAGCCGCCGGCAGGCCTCCGGGTCGGACATGTCGGCCGCGATGTAGCGGGCCCCGACGCCGTGCTCGGCGGCGATGCGTTCGGCCAGTGCATGGTCTTCCGTCGAATCGGTAAACGAATTCAGCACCACATCGGCGCCGGCCTTCCCCAGTTCCTCGGCCACGCCCAGCCCGATACCGGAGTTTGAGCCCGTGATGACGGCGGTTCTGCCCTTCAGCGACATCGCAACATTCCTCGAATCGAGATCGACTATGCCGCCAAGACTACCCCGGACGCCGCCCCGCGCCAACTGGACTTTCGGTCATGGCGTCGGGCAGAAGAACGCGCCGCATCGCACTCGTTGTGCAGGAGAATGCCTAAAGCAAGCGCTCGGCTCGCTTCCAGGCGCCGCGCCATTCGTCCTCGCCGCAGTAACGCCATTGCGCGGTGAACGCGTCTCGATCCGACGATTCGAACTCGATCCGCAGCGGGCCCCAGTGGTCGCTGCCGGCTTTCTCGCTGTCGCACGACCTTCTCGAGTTGTCTTCGACCCACCATCCCTCGAACACCGTATCGCTGACGAACTCGCCCAGCAGCCGGCCGCCGTCGGAGGTGTATTCACCTTCGAACTTGCCGGCGACACGGCGCATTTCCAGGATGCCGTGGTCTTTCGCGTTCCAGACACCGAGGATTTCGACGCTCGACGCTTCGCCGGGCGTGTCGGTTCGCGGCATGCGCACGGTCAGCTCGACGCGCCGGTTCCTGGCCCGGCCTGCGGCCGTGTCGTTGCCGGCCACGGGCCGCGATTCTCCAAACGCCTTCAGCGTCACGCGATCCTGCGAGAACCCGGCATCATCGACCAGATAGTCGGCCACGGCGCGCGCGCGGTTGCGCGACAGCGTTTCGTTGTCCGACTCGGCGCCCACGGCATCGGTGTGACCGGCGACGACCACCGAGGTCTCGGCCCGATTGCCGATCGCCGCCAGCACTTCGTCGATGGCGGCGAATGCCTCGGGCTTGAGCGTGTATTCACCGGTATCGAACAGCACGGCGCTGTCCAGCGCGATTCGCTGCGCCGATCCAATCGCGCCGACGGCGTCGATATCCGCACCAGGGGTCTCGCCGCTGCCGCATGCGCTCATGAGGTCGACCAGCTTGACGTAGCGGAACCCGGCATCGGCGGCAACGTAGGGCGCCAGATCGATTTCGGCCTTGCCGCCGGAGATGCGCCCGACCCGCGTCCAGTCGCTGCCATCCGGCGAGACCGCCAGGGCGGTGGGTTCGGTATCGGGCCCGATCTCGAAGACATAAAGGTCGGGACCGGCGACATCGACCAGCGCGTTGTCCTCGAAGGCCAGTACCAGTTCACCGGCGCAGCCCAGCGTGACGTAGCCGCTATTGTCGTCGCCGGAGAAATCAGGTACCCCGAGTGCAGCCTGCGGATCGGCGGCCCGCTCGATAGGCGAAGGATCCCCGTCGCTGTAGGATTCGACCATGTCGGCGAACGACACGTCGCCCATCGGAAACAGAACCTCCCCGCCGTGTCCGTCGGGATAACTGCGGCTGGTCGCCGCCTCCGACTGCGCGATGATCGGGGGTGCGAACAGAATGATTGCGCACAAGAGCGCGGAAGGAAACCTCATAGGAGCCTCTTTACGTTTGAATTGGACAGAACGGTGCACCGGATGCACCGTCTCATTACTGACTACCTACGCAATCAGGCCTACAGACACGACTTCGCAACGGCTTGAACCGGCGCCGACTTCGCCGGCGTCCGAGTTGAACCCTTTGTTAGCCGCCTCAAACACACGCTGTTGGATTTCAGGTGTAATGCTCACACAGCGCAGATTAGGCAGCTTCTGCTCTGATGAAAGACTTGCTTTGCTGAGACCGGTTCCCTGCCATTCTCGAAAGCATAGTTCTTGAACATCAAGCTTCAAGGGTGCAGTATGACTCGACATTGCCTGGAGTATGGTAGCGGCTGCTATAAACGAGCCAACCTGATTCGGATGACCGTCATCCAGAAATGGAGCGCCTTCGCCGGCAATTGTTTCGTAGTAGGACCATGCAGCGCCTACGTCGGCAAGCCGGATATCCAGGCTGCCTGCAATTTGCCGCGCCTTGTCGCTCAGCGCCGTCTGGATAGCCGGTATCCGCTGATAGGTGGAACACCAGATCGGTTCGGCGCCCTTGCTTCGTATTAGTTCAACGACTTGCGCAATCGATGCAACAGAGTCGGCACATCCGGGGAATTCTGGAGGGCAAATGGGCCATCCCCCAATATCCTGAAAGACCACAAAATCGAAATAACCATCACTCATATATTGCATCAGATATCCGCCAGTAAGATGCTGCGCAACAGATGCACCTCCGGCTGCGAGCATCTCAACTTCAAATCGTGCTGATTTGTCATCTGAACGCGATAGTTGCCGCACCATCTCAGGCACATCATTGTAGTAGGTCAGGCTATTTCCCACGAAAAGCACACGAAGGTCGGCAGTCTCTTCCGCATTAGCGGCTGGGACGAATAGCAACATGGAGGTCAGCCCGGCAAGAATTAAGGGTCGCTTCATGGGTTCCTCTAGGCTAATGTCTGAGCTAAGCGGTGCGCCTTTGGCGCGTCCGATGGAGGGCCGTCAGGGCGCAACGAACTTGAGTGCCTTGTTATACGATTTTAGCGGTGCTCATTGGCAATTTTAAGACCATGTCTGTTAACGATGGATTCTAATTCCTGATTATCTTTTATAACCTCGCCATATATCCACTCGTAAACGTCCTTTCCCTGTACTACTTCCCGTGCTTTATCAATCCCCAAGAGTTGGCTCAGAGCATCGAACTCCAGCCAGTTGACCAGCAAGTGTAGATAGGTGCTATCTTCGTCAGCCGCCCCACCATCTCTGGAATGCGGCACTCTAGGATAAATTTCCCGCAACTGATAAAGCGCAGCCTCCTGAGCATCTCTGTTCGCTGGGCTCGCAAGGAACCAATGAATCTGCTCGTGTAAGAAGACCGCCAATAGCTGATTAGGGTTGGCGACATGACGGGTATGCAGCGTAAGGATGGGATGACTATGGGGGATCACACCAGACTCAATATGGATTCTAGGGGTGAACAGCCAGGGCCTTAGATCATACTTCTGTGATATGGCAACAAGGTTTTCGGCAACCTCAGCCTCACGCTCATGGACTCCCGCAAGGTGAATCTGGAAATCCTCAGAACGGATTACGCCTGAGTCGTCGCCTACAGGGCGTTACTTAACAGAAGAAGCACCAGGCATGAAACCGGCAGGCATTTCATTGCCACATCGGCGCCGGCCTTCGCCAGTTCCTCGGCCACGCCCAGCCCAACGCCGGAATTGGAGCCGGTAATCACGGCGGTTCTGCCCTTGAGCGTCATTTCAGCATGCCTCGATCATGATCCACGATGAAGCCAAGCCTACCCTTTGGGCGGCTCGGCGCCAACTGGACTTTAGGCCGAGCCCGAAGGAGGTTTGCCGCTTGCCGGGGCCGGAGGATTGTGCTTCGCCGAACCGGCTCCGGCGTACCAGAATGAAACGGGCGCAGGGATCTGCGCCCGTTTCCAAGGCCCGAACATGAAGTGCCGCCGGGTCTGCCCTAGCTGGTATTCGCCTGGGCTTGATCATTTCTCCGACTCGTCGCGAGCATGAACGCAAGAAAGCTCAGCCATGAAGTAAATATCACGCCCAACACCCAAAGGCCTTTCCTGGAGCCCTGTTCTCGATCTGAAAAGGCAACAATCGCCGAGGGTAACAACCACAGCAGTAGAACTGTGAAAACCAATATTGAAAGCGGGCCCATCTTCAAACTCCATCTAATAATTCAAGGACAGCCGATTCGTGCGCGACTGCACCGCTAACAGGAATCCTGGGATGTAACGACTTTCCCGCGCTTCGATATCAGGAATACGACAAACCCCAGCCAGGAAGTGAAAAGAACGCCTAACATCCAGAGAACCTTCTCGGATCCCTGAACATCCGCGGAAAACGCAACCAGGACGGCTGGGAGCACCCATATCAAGGCCGAGATTACAAAAACGATCATCCAAATCATAAATTTTCTCCATCGCAGATATCAGAATCCGTCGCTAACAGGCGCGTGTGCATGCATAAGTGCAATGGGAAGGACCGCATGTCCACGTGCAGATCGGCGTTGTGCGGCAAGCGCCATCAACAAATTCCACCGAAGTTCCGAGGCCTAGACCATCCAGGAATTCTCTATGCGCATCGCGTGATTGGTCCCCGACGGTAGTTCCCGAGTCTCCAGTGTAACCGCCTGCAGTCTGATGGATCGCATTTCCATCAGCATCCGTTCCGCGCAAAAAACACTAGAGTAAAGGTTAGCGATAAGGGATCGAAATTAGTCGCCTCGAACACAAGCACTGATCCATCTGAAAACTCAAAGTGGACTACCGGTTTAGCGTTACTGAGCCTGTTAGAGACAGAAATAAACGCTCCTCCTAGCCATCCACCAACCCAAGATAGCCCGTAGCATTCAGGAAGCCAGCTAACCAAATTTCTCTGTGCATTTGTGTCGTTGACGACGTTAAAAGCTGTAGGGTAATTTGGACTCAATACTTCAATCGGACGCAAGGTAGCTGGAATTTCGAACGTTTGAATTGTAAACACCGCCTTGTCGAAATCGCCCTGAATATCCTGCTCGACGTCTCCATTAATCACATGGGTCCACTCATGTCCCGGCTCTGTTTCCTTCAGAACGCTATATTTTGAAATGCTGTCAACCGTGAAGTTGTAAACATAAACATCCGTATATCCGGAGTTCGTCGGCGCGGCGGCTATGGCGGATGCCTGCATTTCAGTGCTTGAACAGTCGTCGCAATCCACGAAAAGCTTATCGGTCGCCGATACGCTCGAACATAAGACAAATAATGGAAAGCAAAACGCCAAAACCAAAAGCCGCCCGCACGAAACGGTACGAGGCGGCTTTAATTGATGGCTGGAGCATCGGGCAGCGCCACCGAGATACTTCAGCGGCTTAAAGCTTCCGGGTTCCGGGTTCCGGCTCAGGGTAAATCGCTACGCAAGTCATTTCATTTTTCTCCCGGGTAATTGACAAATGCGGTCCAGCATTCGGTGCTCTCTGGTCAATTACGTCCCCCCGGACGCCAAACGACGTTCTTAGCGTAGCCCCACCTTGCGCAAAAAATCAACTCCGATTTTTGCCACGATATTCACGGAACGGGCACCAAGACCACATTCTGGAAATGCTTTCGTCAGCAACGTCCAACACCCTTCGGATGCCCGCCCGGGACAATCTCGACCGCGCCTTGCGAGCCAAGAACTGTGGCCGGAGGCTATTGAAGGGTTGGTGCGGCGGGGACGTCGCTCCGACAGAAAAAAGTCGCTGTTTGGAATTTTCGCGGTTGAAACCCCGTCCCGAATCTACCTTATCCAATCTAAGCCGACTCGGTCGCGCCGGCATCCCGGATGACCTCGATGGACTGCCCTTCCCGCAGGCGTTCGTTGCCGCGGGTGACGACCCGGTCGCCGGGCTGGATGGGGCCCTTCACTTCGATCATGTTCGCCGAGCCGATACCGACCGCGACGTTGACTCTTCGCGCGTTGTTTTCGGCGTCGACGACAAACACCGAGGTGCCCGTACCGCGCAGGACCAGCGCGTCGCGCGGCACGGCCAGCACTTCGCGCACGTCGGCGGTGGGGATGGTCACGCGCACCGTCTGGCCGACCGGCAGATTTTCTTCCAGATTCAGGCGAAGCTCGAATACGTGGGTCTGCTCGGTGCCCTGGCTGACCAGGGTGCGCAGCGGCGCGGCGATCACCTCGTCATTGACGCGCACGGCCAGCTCGTCGCCGGGCTGCAGGTAGCGATAGAAGGACAGCGGCGCGCGGGCGATCACTTCGAGATCGTTCGGGTTGTAGACGCGCATCATCCGGGCACCCACCGATACGCGCTCGCCGGCCTGCACCAGACGCCGGGCGACCACGCCGTCGAACGGTGCCCGAATCCGGGTGCGCTCGATCTGGTCGGTGACCTGTTCGAGCCGGCTGCGCGCGACCCGCAGGTCGCTCTGCGCCACGTCGCGCTCGGATCGGGTCTGGTCGATCCGGGTACGCGAGGCAAGATTGCTCTGGGCCAGGCTCTGGTAGCGCGTAAGTTCGGCATCGAGAAACTGCAGCCGTGCCTGGACGCTGGAAATTTCGGCTTCCAGTTCTTCGGCCCGCAACTGAAGCTGGGTGTCCTCGATGCGCGCCAGCACGTCGCCGGCCGCGAAGCGCTCGCCGACCTCGGAGATTTCGATCACGCGGCCGTCGACCTCGGCCGAAAGCTGGGCGTCGGAACGCGACAGCACGGTCCCGGCGACCTGCATGGTCGGCGCCATCGCCATCAGGCGCGCCTGGTCCACTTCAACCGCCGCGGCCTGGCCGAACTGGCCGCGGGCCGGCGCGGGCAGCAAAAATGTTGCGGCCAGAAGTGCAATGGCCAGCAGCGAAATAACAATCCTGTTCATGCGTATTGTTCCCGTCCAGTGCTCGATGCCGACGCTTGCGACGCCACTTTTTCTTCGTTCATTCTCAGCAGACTCGGCAGCAGAATCAAAGTGAATAACGTACTGACCGCCATGCCGCCGACGATGACCGCGGCCAGTCCGCGATACAGCTCGGTGCCCGCACCCGGCAGCAGCAGCAACGGCAGCATGCCGAACAGGCTGGTGAAGGTACTCATCAGAATCGGCCGCAGCCTGAGCCCGACGGCCTGGCGCACCGCTTCCCGACGGCCTCTGCCCGCCCGCTCTTCGTCACGGGCGCGGTAGACCAGCAGGATCGCGTTGTTGACGACCAGACCGAGCAGGATCACGAACCCGATCATCGTGAGCATGTCCATCGCCTGGCCGTATAGCAGGTCGACCGCGCGCAGGCCCAGTACGCCGCCCACGGTCGCCATCGGCAGCGTCAGGATGACCAGCAGCGAATCCTTGAAAGAGCGGAACAGCGCCGAGATCAGCAGGTAGAGGATCACGATCGCCAGCACGAAGCTTCCGGCCAGGCTCCTGAGCGTTTCGCCGAGCGCTTCGGCCGTGCCGCGGTAGGCAATTACGCCGTCGGGCGGAAGGACTGCACGCATGGCCGGCTCGGCCTCGGTGCGCAGAAGTTCGATGGCGGTTTCCATGGGCATGCCCGACGGCGGCGTGACCTGCAGCGTCAGCGTGCGACTGCGGTCGACGCGCCGGATCTCGTTGGGCCCGGCCGTGCGCTCCAGCGTCACCAGTTCTCCGAGCGTCACGATTTCGCCGGTGGGCGAGGCCAGCGGCGTGGCCATGAGCTGTTCAGGATTTTCCCAGCGCTCGCCCCGGAGGATCACGTCCAGACGCTTGTCGCCGTCGAAATATTCGCCCAGGAACGCGCCGCTGCCCATCGCCCGGATCATGGTCGCGACATCGCCGCGCGTCCAGCCGAGCTCGGCGATGCGCCGGTCGTCGGGCTTCATGCGCAGTTCGGGTTCGGCCAGTTCCAGGCTGGGCTGGGGCCGCACGTTGGCGTCGGGCATCAGCTGGGAAATGGTGCCGTATCCGGCGCGGCCGGCTTCCAGCAGGCCTTCGAAATCACCGGCCTGGAGGTCGACGTCGATACGCCGTCCGCCGCGGCCGCCGAAGATCGCGCGCCGGGTTGCCCGGCCGAACGTATCGGGGAACCCGGCCAGGATTTCGCGATTGAGGATCTGGATCATCTCGCTGGACCGTGATTCGTCTTCGGTGCGCACGCCGATGAATGCGCCGGAGCCAAACTGGCCCAGAAACGTGTTCTTGAGCCTGGGCTCCTTCTCGCCGTCCAGATAAGGCTTCAGACGCGCGTTGATCACGTCGACGAGCTCTTCCTGAATCGTATCCGGCCCCATGCCCGGCGGCGCCAGCACGAACGCCGAAACCAGGTTGCGCTGGCCCTCGGGCAGATAGTCGGCCGGCGGCAGCAGAAATGCGCCGATGGCCAGCGGCACGCCGATCAGGCCCGCGATCCAGCTGATTCGGCGCTTGCGCGTTTCGGTCAGTTTCATTACATAATCGGCGGCGTTTCGCCACCAGTGCACGTGCCGGTCGTCCATGGCGCGCTCACCGAGTAACCGCCAGCTGGCCGCCGGCAGCACGATGATGGCGACGAAAAGCGAGCAGATGATGGCCGCCGAGATCACCACTGCCAGATCGCCGAAAAGCTGGCCGGCCTCGTCCTGGAGGAAGAACACCGGCAGGAAGATCGCGACCGTGGTGGCCGTCGATGCCACCAGCGCCCCCCAGACCTGGCCGGCGCCCCGATCCGCGGCCTCGAATCCGTCGCGGCCCTGCTCGCGCTGGCGCACGATGTTTTCGAGCACGACGATGGCTGCATCCAGCACCATGCCGGTGGCAAACGCCAGTCCCGCCATCGAAATCACGTTCAGCGACATGCCGAGCGCGTTGAGCACCATGAACGAAAAGCACAGGCACAGCGGAATCGACAGAGCCACCATCATGGTCGCGCGGTAGCGTCGGAAGAACCACCACAGAACGCCGACGGCCAGCAACATGCCGATCATGAGATTGGTCACGACCATGCGCACCGACTGCTTGATGTAAATCGTGTCGTCGGAGGACTGGTTCATCTGCAGGCCGGCCGGATCCAGGTGCGTTTGCTGCAGCTCGGCAACGGCCGCCTTGACCTCATTCATGACGCTCAAGATGTTCACACCCGGCTCGGAAACGACGTTCAGCATGATCGCCGGCTCGGTATTCTGCGTCATGCCGCCGGACGAATCACGCATGACCCGCTCGATGGTCGCGACGTCGCCCAGGAACACGGGCCGTCCGTCGCGCCATTCCAGCACCAGGCTTTCAAGGTCCGGAATCTCGTACTGGCCGGCGAACCGCAGCGTATAGCGCCGCTTGCCCACCTCTTCGAAGCCGGCCGAGACGTCGGCGTTCTGGCCGAGCTGGCGGCCGATTCGGGCAAGGTCGACACCGATCGAGGCGGCCTGGAACGGATCGAACTCGATACGCACCTCGAACGGCCGCCCGCCGCGCGGCGTGGCCGAAGCAACGCCTGTGATTCGCTCGAGACGCTCCTGGACAACGTCTTCGACGAAGTCCTGATATTCGATGATGGGCCGGTTGTTGCCTTCCTGGGGAATGATGCCAAACCAGGCCATGGTGTCGCCGAACCGGTCCGAACCCACGCGAACGCTGGGCTCGGTCACGTCGGCCGGATAACTCGAAACCTGGTTGAGTCGCGTGATGACGGCGATGAGCGCGCGATTGAGGTCGGCGCCGACATCGAACTCCAGCGATATCGAACCCCGGCCCTGGCTGGCGGTGGAGTTCATGCGTTTGAGCCCGGGCACGTCGCGCAGCTGCTCTTCCTGCGGCTCGACGATTTCCGATTCGATCTCGGCCGGCGCGGCCGCCCGCCACCCGGTGGAAATCGAAATGGTGGGGCGGTCGATGTTGGGCGTCAGCTGAACCGGCA
>DATGCS010000230.1:0-15176 GCA_035311685.1 Wenzhouxiangellaceae bacterium | reverse complement strand
ACTCCAGCGCTTCTCTCAAATAGCGCTCGGCCTCCTCATTGCGGCCATCGCGACGAGCGCACGAACCGGCATTGGCCAGCGCCACGCCGGGCGTTGCGTAAAACGGATCGCTCAACGCTTTACGAAAATGCCGGTCGGCTTCCTTGAATCGGCCTAACTGACACAATAATACAGCATAACTATTTTGCGCTCCCCCGTCGTCCGGCGCAAGCTCAACGGCGGTTTTGAAGTGGCGCAAGGCTCGCTCGTTGCGGTCGATCGACTGGTAGACGATGCCCAATGCAATATGGGCGGGAACATGTTTGGGATCCTGCTTCACCGCAAGCTCGAGTTTTTCCATGGCTACCTGGACTTCTCCACGCTCCAGATAACCAACGCCAAGGCGGGTATTGACTTCGGCCGCCCTCACGGGGCTGACGCGATCGACTGCGGAACCACTGCGCCTGGGATCGGTTTCCGACGAGTTCGTCGTGGCACAGCCGGCCAGCGCGGCCGCGACGACGGCCGCGACGAAGGCCGCGACGCCGGTCTCGACAATCGTCACGGCCGCGCCGCGAAAATTCATGCCAGTGCCTGCCGGGCGAGTTGCTGCTGCACCAATACCCGCCGCTGGCTGCTGGAGAGCACTTTGCCGACAAGTTGCCCGCAGGCGGCATCGATGTCGTCTCCGCGCGTGCGCCTGACCGTTGCTATCAGGCCGCCAGCACGAAGAATTTCCTGAAATTTCAGCATGTTCTCGCTGCTGCTGCAACGAAAAGGGGTGCCGGGATACGGGTTGAAAGGGATGAGGTTGACCTTGGCCGGCAGGTCCGAAAGCAACCGGCGAAGCTGCCGGGCCACTTCCGGGCTGTCGTTGACTCCGTCGATCATCGTGTATTCGAAGGTAACGGACTGTTTGCTGTGGCAGCGTTTCAGATAGCGCCTGCAGGCCGCCATGAGTTCGGCAATCGGATACTTGCGGTTGAGCGGCACCAGCCGGCCGCGCAACTCGTCGCTCGGCGCATGTAGCGAAACGGCCAGCGCGATCGGGGGTAAATCGTGCAGCGCATCGATCCCGGGCACGACCCCGGCGGTCGAGACAGTCACACGCCGGGCGGCCAGACCGTAGGCAAGATCCTCGCGCAGAAGCTCCAGCGCCGGCCCGACCTGGTCGAGGTTGAGCAACGGTTCGCCCATACCCATGAAAACCACGTTGCTGATTCGTCGGTCACCGGTTCGGCGATCGGCGAGCCAGACCTGGCCAATGATCTCGGCGGCCGAGAGGTTGCGGCTGAAGCCCTGCATCGCCGTGGAACAGAAGGTGCAGTTGAGCATGCAGCCGACCTGCGATGAGATGCACAACGTCCCACGCGCCGGCTCGGGAATGAAGACGGTTTCGACCGCGTTGCCGCCGGGCAGCGAAAGCAGCCATTTGATTGTGCCGTCGGCCGACTTCTGCTCGCTGAGGATTTCGGGTGGTCGAATCTCGGCGGCCTCGCCAAGGCGCTCGCGCAGCTTCTGGCTCAGGTCGGTCATCAGCGCGAAGTCAGTGACGCCGCGCTGGTAGATCCACTGCAGAAGCTGCCGGGCACGGAACGATTTTTCCCCCAACGAGGAAAAATACGACTCGAGATCTTGCCGGCTCATGCCGAGCAGGTTTGTCTTCGGGGCAAGTTCAGCCATGGGCTCCAAGCCTTTCGATCAACGCGAGTATATCTCATCCGCATTGAAGAAAAAGCCGATCTCCTGGCTGGCGGTGTCCTCGCCGTCTGACCCATGAACGGCGTTGGCGTCAATGCTGGAAGCGAAGTCGGCGCGGATAGTGCCGGGGGCGGCCTGGCGCGGATCAGTGGCCCCCATCAGCTCACGATTCCGGGCGATCGCATCTTCGCCTTCAAGCACCTGGATCATCACCGGCCCGGACATCATGAATTCGACCAGGTCCTTGAAGAACGGTCGCTCGCGATGCACCGCATAGAAGCCTTCGGCCTGCTCGCGGGAAAGGTGCACCATGCGTGCCGCGACAATCTTGAGACCGGCGCGTTCGAAGCGTGTGTAGATTTCACCGATGACGTTCTTGGCCACGGCATCCGGCTTGATGATGGAAAGCGTTCGCTGCATTGGGGATCACTCCTGAAATTGCAGATTCGTGAGATACATGTCTGAAAACTTGCGGCATTCTGACTGCCCGCCGGACCCGTCATCGCGCACGACGACCGCACGACGGCAATATTCGGTTCGGGCAAGCCGGCAATTGTATCCCGTCGCGCGTGCCGGCGCAGGTTTTCGGCATGTCCGCGGCGAGAGAATAACGGAACGACCCTTCACAGGCCCGGGACGTTGTAGCCGACGACCGCTACTCCCACTCGGCCGAGATCAGCCGCCAGTCCCCCTCGTCCAGCCGCCAGCCCGTTTCGACCTTCCAGAATCTTCCCTCGTCGGGCAAAAGACCGGTGCCGCCAGTGGCAAGCGCGCGGAAGGAGGCGACCGCCCGAGCATTTTCGCCGTCATTCGAGAATATCTCCACCCGGGTATCCAGTCGCTGAATACCGATCGCTTCGCGCGCCAGTCTTTCGCGGCGAACGAGCAGTCCCAGCGCCCGTCGGTCCAGCCGACCGTTGACCGCGACGAAATCGTCGGCCACGGGTGCCATGAAATCGGAAATGTCGCCCTGTTCCAGCGCTTCGGTCATCACGACCAGCGTTCGCTCGATGCGCGTCTCGTTGTCGAGCTCCGACCCGCAGGCGGACAGCGCCAGGACCAGCCAGAAAACGATTGACAATCGTAACGCTTCACTCGCCATCGAGCACGGATTCGAGCAACCGGGAGGCGACCACGATGAGATCGTACTCGGTCACCAGCCCCACGAGTTTACCGTCCTCGGTCACCGGCAGACAACTGAGCTTGTTCTCCCGCATCAGCCGAATCGCCTCCACGGTAGTGGTTTCCGGGCCAATGGATTTCGGATCCGGACGCATGATGTCGCGCACCATGACCGGACCGGTTTCCCGATCGAGGCCGCGCGCGATCAGCCGCAGCAGTTGGCGATGGCTGATCAGCCCCAGAAGCCGGCCGGCATCGTCCTCTACCGGTACGTGCCGGACGTAACGCCACTCCATCAGGCTGGCGGCGAAGTCGACGATGTCGTCGGGCCGGACCGTGAACAGGTCGGTCGCCATGAACTGTCCGACCGTCCGGTAACTCTCGCGCCAGTCCTGGGTCCCGCAGAATTCAGCCAGCGTCCATTCGGCCACCGGTTTGCCTGTCTGCTGCTGCTGAACCATGCTTGCGGTCAGCGCACGCAGCCGCTCGTGAAGGCTGCCGGTGGACTTCATGTGCTCCAGCGAATCAAGCTGCCAGCGCGCGCCGGTGCGCCGCGACTCGACGCGCCTCTCGATCACACCCAGGTAACGCTCGATGTCGGCCGAATCGATCGAGGCCTCGCGAAGCCCCTGCTCGGCCAGCGGCAGCAATTCCTTGAGTATCAGTTCCTGGGCCGGCATCTGGCGTTCGTCGAACCAGACCTGCTGGGCTCGCAGGCCGTCGCGCGCGGCCGACATGAAATTGCTCTTGATGTCGGAAAAATTGAAATGTTCGCGGATATCCTCGATGCTGTGCGAGAGGTGCGACATCATGCCGAAGAAGAACGCGGCGTTGGCGATCTCGTCGAGTACCGTGGGGCCCGACGGGATGACCCGGTTTTCGATTCGAAGATGTGGCTTGCCATTGTCCGATATCCCGTAGCAGGCCCGATTCCAGCGATATACCGTGCCGTTATGCAGGCGCAGCGCGTTGAGCTTTGGAATCTCGCCGCGCTCGACCATGCCGAGCGGGTCCGCTTCGAATTCGGTCGTCAGGATGACCCGGAAACGTGCGATATCTTCCTTGAATATCTCGATTACGGACTGGTCGATCCAGTGATCGCCGAAATGCACGCGCGGCTGAAGACCGCGCGCGGCCAGCGCCTCGGACCGCGCATCGATTGAATTCTCGAAAACCGCGATGCGGCTTTCATGCCAGAGGCGCTTGCCCAGCAGAATGGGGGAATTCACGCACGCCGCCAGCAACGGACCCGTTACGGCCTGGGCGACGTTGTAAAGCGACGCGAATTCTTCCGCACCCACCTGAAAATGTACCTGGTAGCTTGTGTTGCAGGCTTCCAGCATCAGGTTGTCGTGCTGAAAGTTGAGCTGGTCGATACCCTTGATTGCAAACTGGAAATCCGAACCGCGCAAACGCCTGAGCGCTTCATTGAGCGCAAAGTAACGCGCCGTGGGCACCATTGCATTCAGGCTGAGGTGGTCGCGCGTCAGGGTGGGCAGAATGCCGACCAGCGCGACCTGGGAATCCACTTTATCGGCGCGATCGCGCGCAAGCGTGAGCACCTCGTCGGTTTCGGCCTCCAGGCGTCTCAGGCAGTCGCCGCCCAGTTCCAGCGGCGACAGGTTAGCCTCGAGATTGAAGAGCCCCAGTTCGTGCGTGAACCGTGGATCGTCCATGCCTTCCAGCATCTGCATCGCCGTCATCGCAGGCCGGAACGCGCGGTCGACCAGAAACATTTCCTGTTCGGCCCCGATTCTTCTGATATCGCGCTCAAACATCCCGGCATCGAGCATTGCCTCCATCGCCCGGACTTCGTTCAGCAGCGCCTTCATGAACGCCCGGCGTGTGGCCTCGTCGCTGCTCTGCTCTACGTTCTGCTCACCCATGGCGATTCCCGAATGAATGGATCGGCTGGCCCTGGCCTCGCTCGCGCGCAATGCAACAAACCCGGCCCGTCTCCGGATGATATACGCCACGGCCGTCGGCGGCAAACACTCAGTCTGGATTCCATATCCGGCGCAGCATGATCTCAAACACTTGTATGTGTTGTTGACCTGTGAGAATCTAGTCGAAGGGTAGAGTAAATCAAGAGACTTAAAACACAATGACTGAAAAAACCTGGCTAAATCAATATTCCGAGGGGGTACCGCCCGAGATCGACATGAATGAGTTCGATTCGGTGATCGATATCCTCGAGCAGAGCTGCGAGAAGTACGCCGACCAGACCGCGTTCGTCAATTTTGGCCGCGAACTGAGCTACGCCGAACTCGACCGCCAAAGCCGCGCGTTCGGCGCCCGCCTGCAGTCGCTGGGGCTGAAACGAGGCGACCGGGTCGCCATCATGCTCCCCAACCTGTTGCAGTACCCGATCGCGCTGTTCGGCATCCTGCGTGCCGGCATGGTAGTCGTCAACACCAACCCGCTCTACACCGCGCGAGAGTTGAAGCATCAGCTCAACGACTCAGGCGCAAAGGCCATTCTTGTGCTGGAAAACTTTGCCCACACACTGGCCAGCGTCATCGACGACAGTCCAGTGGAGCACGTTTTCGTCACCGGCGTCGGCGACATGCTCGGCTTTCCCAAGGGCACGGTAATCAACTTCGCATTACGCTACATCAAAAAGGAGGTCCCGGCCTACGACCTGCCCGGCGCTATCCCCTTCAACGATGTCCTCAAGGCCGGCCACCCGGACCGCCTGGAACGGCCGAAATTAACTCACGAAGACATCGCATTTCTGCAATATACCGGCGGCACGACCGGGGTATCGAAGGGCGCCATGCTGACCCACGGCAATATCGTGGCCAACGTGCAGCAATCCTCGGCCTGGATGAATCAGCTGATCGAATACGGTCGTGAAATCATCGTCACCGCTTTGCCGCTCTACCATATCTTCGCGCTGACGGCCAATTGTCTTGTATTCATCAAGTTCGGCGGGAGAAATCTCCTGATCACCAACCCGCGCGACATGAACGGCTTCGTCAAGGAACTGGGAAAGGAAAAATTCACGGCGATCACCGGGGTCAACACGCTGTTCAACGGCCTGCTCAACACGCCGTCCTTCGAACGTCTCGATTTCAGCCCGCTGCGCCTGACGCTGGGCGGCGGCATGGCCGTGCAACGCGCGGTCGCAGAACGATGGAAGGCGGCCACCGGGGTACCGCTGATCGAGGCCTACGGCCTCACCGAGACCTCGCCTGCTGCCTGCATCAACCCGATGGACCTGGAGGACTACAACGGCGCCATCGGACTGCCGATCCCGTCGACCGAATGCAAGGTCATCGATGCCGAGGGCAACGAGATGTCGACCGGCGAGCCCGGCGAGTTGTGCATCCGCGGTCCGCAGGTCATGAAGGGTTACTGGAACCGCCCCGATGAGACCTCCAAGGTCCTCGACGGCGAAGGCTGGCTGAAGACCGGCGACATGGCCTGCCGCGACGAGAAAGGATACTTTTTCATCGTCGACCGCAAGAAGGACATGATCCTGGTTTCGGGATTCAACGTCTACCCCAACGAGATCGAGGACATCATCGCCGGACACCCCAAGGTGCTGGAAGTCGGCGCTATCGGTGTTGAGGATGAAAAATCCGGCGAACTGGTCAAGGCCGTAGTCGTTCGCAAGGACGACTCGTTGACGGTCGACGAACTGCGTGAGCACTGCAAGAAGGAACTGACCGGCTACAAGGTGCCCCGCTACATCGAGTTCGTCGATGAACTGCCCAAGACCAACGTCGGCAAGATTCTCCGACGCGAGTTGCGCGACCTTTACGGCCAGGCAAAAAGCAGCTGAAAGCCCGCTTCTTCAAGCATCCCCGGGCAACAATTGTCCGGGGTCCGGGCGCGACTCCAGCGCGGCGACACCGACGCCGATCAGCCTGACCCCCACCCGCGCCTGGTATCGTGCCCATTCGTTCGCCAATGCTACGGCGGCCTCTGCGATGCGAGCCGGCGAGCGCGTATAACCGGGCAAGGTACGGCTGCGCGTCAGGGTTGAAAATCCGCCCGACCTCAACTTGAGATGCACCGAGCGGGCGTACAGTCCGCGCTCCGAAAGACCCGCGGCGCACCGTGACGCCTGCTGTCCGATGACTTCCTCGATCTCGCTCATATCGTGCAGATCGCGTTCGAAGGTCGATTCCTGGCTGATCGAGCGGCGCGTGCGCTCGGCGCTCACGGCGCGCTCGTCGATGCCGGCCGAACGCTGGCGGAAGCCCAGCGCTTGGCGTCCGAGCACCGGGACGAGCCAGTCCAGAGGCGCCCGGCGCAACTGGCCGATGGTAAGGATCCCGGCATCCTGCAGGCGCGCGCCGGTGCTGGGACCGACGCCGGGCAACCTGCGGACCGGCTGCGGGTCGAGAAATTGCTGAACCTGCCCGGGACGAATCCAGGTCAACCCATCGGGCTTGTCGTAGGCCGAGGCCAGCTTGGCTACCAGCTTGCTGTTGCCTATTCCTATGGATGCCGTCAGACTCACGTCGACCGAAATTCGACGCTTGAGCCGGCGCGCCAGTTCCAGCACATCTCCTTCGCGCGAGGCTTCGGTCATGTCGATGAAGGCCTCGTCCAGACTCAGGCCTTCGACCAGGGACGAGAAATCGGCAAAGATCTCGAAGATTGCCCGCGAGACCTCGCGATAAAGCGCATGCCTTGGACGAACGAATACCGCATGCGGGCACAGCCGCCTCGCCCTGCCGGCCGGCATCGCCGAGTACACCCCGTAGCGACGCGCCTCGTAGCTGGCGGCGGCCACCACCCCGCGCCGTCCGTCGCCGCCTACAATGACCGCTTTACCACGCAGTTCCGGGCGGTCGCGCTGTTCGACGCTGGCGAAGAAAGCGTCCATATCGCAGTGAAAAACGACGCGCCCGGCGCTTAGTAAATCGGAATCCTGGCTCATGAACTACCGCGAACTGTTTCCCGTCATCGATCGTCACACCTGGTTGAATCATGCCGCGATTTCGCCGTGGCCGGCCGCAGTCGGCGTCGCGATGCGGGGATTCGTGGACGAAAATATCGCCCAAGGGCCACTGGGCTATGCGAAGTGGCTGGACACCGAACAAAGCCTTAAAAAACGCGCCGCCGAGCTTCTCGGTGCCGCGCAGGACGACCTTGCACTGCTCAAGAATACCTCAGAGGGCCTGAGTCTGATCGCCGCCGGGCTCGACTGGCAACCCGGCGACGCCCTGGTCTGCTGTGCCGGCGATTTTCCCAGCAATCTGCTGCCGTGGCATCAACTCGTTCCCGAATTTGTCGACGTCCGCGAAGTGCCGTTCGATGACCGGGACCCCGAGACGGGTCTGCTGGAGGCAATGAGCGACGAGGTGCGCCTGCTCGCCGTCAGCTCGGTGCGCTACGACACGGGCGTGCGGCTGGATCTGGACCGGCTCGGCCGAGCCGCTCATCGCGTCGGCGCACTGTTGGTGGTCGATGCGATCCAGCATCTTGGCGCGTTGCCGCTGGACGTGGCGAATACGCCGGTGGATTTCGTGGTCGGCGGCAGTCACAAGTGGCTGCTGGCGCCGGAGGGCCTGGCGCTGTTCTGGTCCCGACCCTCGGCTCGCCGACATTTGCGCACCCTGCAAACCGGCTGGCGGATGTGGCCGGACATGTTCAATTTCGAAAGGGCCGACTGGACCCGGCCCGATAGCGCGCTTCGCTTCGAGCCCGGGACCATGAACATGGCCGGCATCCACGGTCTTGAAGCGTCGCTGGCGCTTCTTCAACGCATCGATCCGCAGATTCGGGCCGGTCAGCTGCTGGATCGCACCGGCTGGCTGATCGACGGGCTCGGAAAGATTCCGGGCGTCGAAATCATCACACCCGCAGAGCGCAGCCGCAGGGCCGGCATCGTTTGCTTTGTACCGGGAGACCGGGAACCCGACACGGTGCTGAAGCAACTGGCCGCAAAATCCATTTTCGCCGCCCGGCGAGGTCGGTCGGTGCGGCTGTCGCCGAATTTCTACACCCCCGAGGATCAGATCGCGCAAGCGCTGGAGATCATCGCCGGGATTGTGACGAATTAGCATTGCAAAAACGTGGCGCGTCAAGCGTCACGTCCGGCTCGGAACGAAGGTTCAACCACAAGCCGGGTTCAGGCCGAACACACGCGCCCGTGCTTTTCCAGGTAGCGCTGATGGTATTCCTCGGCGCGCCAGAACCGCCCGGCCGGCTTGATCTCGGTGGCAATCGGTCCGCTGATGCGTGCCGAAGACTCGAGTTCGCTTCGGGAGCGCTCGGCCGCGGCGATCTGCTCGTGATCGTGGGCGAAGATCGCGCTGCGGTACTGGGAGCCCACGTCCACGCCCTGACGATTTCGCTGGGTCGGATCGTGCATGTCCCAGAAGGCGTTCAACAGGTTCTCGTAGCTGATCCTGCCCGGGTCGTAGGTCAATCGAACGGCCTCGGCGTGACCGGTGTCGCCGGCGCAGACCGACTGATAGTCGGGGTTTTCGACATGGCCGCCGGTGTAACCCACTTCAGCATCCAGCACGCCGTCGAGTGCGCGGAAACGCGCTTCCGGGCCCCAGAAGCAGCCGGCGGCAAAGGTTGCGGTTTTCTCGCTCATGATTATTCGGTCCTGTCTGGGAGATTCGAAGCGCAGCCACGACTCGGACTGCACTCTGCTTTTTCGACAAATATAAATATACGCCGGTCCCGTGAATCAATGCTCGACTGGCATTCATTCCCGATGCGCGCGACAATGGCTCAATGACTTCCGAAATCTTTCTCTGGCACGACTACGAGACCTTCGGCGCCGATCCACGGCGCGATCGACCCTGCCAGTTCGCGGCCCTCAGGACCGACGCCGATCTGAACCCCGTCGGTGATCCGATCGTCTGGTATTGCAAGCCCACCGACGACATGCTGCCCTCGCCGGACGCCTGCATGATCACCGGCATTACCCCGCAGACGGCCGATCGACTGGGTATCCCGGAACCCGAGTTCGCCAACCGGGTCTTCGAACTGATGAGCGAGCCCGGCACCTGTGCGGTGGGTTACAACAACTTCAGGTTCGACGACGAGGTTTCGCGTTTCATGTTCTGGCGCAACTTCATCGACCCCTATGCGCGGGAATTCAGAAACGGCAACAGCCGCTTCGACCTGATCGACCTGCTGCGCATGACCGCCGCTCTGCGGCCCGAAGGCATCCAGTGGCCGGTACGCGACGACGGCAGCCCGAGCTTTCGCCTCGAAGACCTGTCCCGGGCGAACGGGTTTTCCACCGAAAATGCGCACGACGCGCTGGCCGACGTGGAAAACACCCTCGGCATGGCGAGGCTGGTCCGGCAACATCAGCCCAAACTGTGGGACTGGGGGCTGGGCCTGCGCGCCCGGCACCGGGTCGAGCAACTGGTGGAAAAACGCGAAGTGCTGCTGCACGCCTCGAGCCGGTTTCCAGCGACACTGGGCTGCATCGCGCCGGTGCTGCCGCTGTTCCGGCACCCGGTCATCAAGAGCCAGTGGCTGGTCTGGAACCTGCGCGAAGACCCGGCGGCGTTTTTCGACTTCGACGCCGACATGCTGGCCGATCTGTTCTGGACCTCGAATGCCGACTTGCCCGAAGGGCTTGAACGGCTGCCGGTCAAGTGGATCCGGACCAATCGCAGCCCCATGCTGTCGCCGACCGGGGTGCTGGATGCGGACGCGGCCGACCGGACGAAGATCGATCTCGACCAGGCCGCGCGCCACGCCCTGCGGCTGGCGGATGCGCCGGCATTCGTCGCGAGCCTGCTGGAAATGTTTTCGAGCCCCGAACCCCGCCTGTCCTACGACGCCGAAACGGCGCTCTATGACGGCTTCGTGCCCGCCAATGACAGGCGCCTTGCCGAGCGGATTCGCAGTCAGCCGCCGGAAGAGGTCTCAGCGTTTCTGTCCGGCTCTCCAGGCCCGTTTTCGGACGAACGCATGGCCGAGCTTCTGCTGCATTATGTAGCGCGGCACGCGGCCTCCACGCTGGACGTCCCGCACCAGGAGGCATGGTCGGCGTACCGGCGCCGCCGGCTGATCGACGACCCGGAGCTCGGGAGCGTGCAATTGGCCGATTACCTGGCAAGAATCGAGCAGCTCAGACAGGAACGCCCGGACTGCACCGGCCTGCTGGACGAACTGGCCGCATGGCCTTCGCGTATCGGAATCGACAGTCTATAGCTAAAACTGAAAATCAATCACTTGCAGCTACTTCCAAGAATCTGCATCCGAGTCTTATACACAATCCCTTGATTTGTCGATTGACATTTTCTTTACGCTATATTTTCATCAGTGTTAACAAAAACATACACTCAGGTTGCTGTTTTAATTGATTATTTTTGATTTGGTCAAAATTTGTTCATTTCTGTGACGGTCAGACTGGACCGGGCCGTGGATCACGTTGCACACAGAGTTTTCCACAGCCACTGTGGATAAGCGGTCCCCGGGCATTTCCGCAGCTTCTCTTGAGCCTCAACCGCGGCCGGCGCACCTCACAGGACGGCAAGCGCCAACTGGTCGGGACACCGGGGGCCGGCCCTGTCCCGGCCCTGGTGACGAGTCTGATCGATTGCGCTCTTGAGCACGCGATCACTGCGCGGCGAAACGAACTCGACAACGCTGCCGTCTTCAAACTGGAGCATCATCACCATCGGCGGTTCGCCGTTGCGACCGGGGCGAGCGATGACGCCGCTGATGCATTTGCCGACGATTTCGTTGCGCACGGCGCGGCTGGTACGAGTCTGAGCGGTATTCATTCTGGTGTCCTGTGATTCGGTTCGGGATGATTGAACCACAGCGATTTCTCAAAACCTGAGAAGCCATCTCGATCTCGCAGGCTGCACCGCCCGTACCGAAACGTGAACGATTGAAAGCGGGCAGTGAATTACTCCGAAACCGGCAGCCTGGACGCGAATGCATGCGCCAGCGTGGTCTGGTCGGTGTGCTCCAATTCTCCACCGAGGGGCACACCCTGCGCGAGACGCGACAGGCGAATGCCATGGCGTGCGGCCAGGCCGGCAATGTAGTGCGCGGTGGCTTCGCCTTCCACGGTTGAATTGGTCGCCACGATCACCTCTTCGATCGGTTCATCGGCAAACCGCACCGCGAGCTGGTCCAGCCCGATGTCGTCCGGTCCCACGCCGTCCAGCGGCGACAGCCGCCCCAAAAGGACAAAATAACGCCCGTCGAAGCCAGTGGCCTGCTCGATCGCAAGCACGTCGCCCGGCGTTTCGACGACGCAAAGCAGTCGATCCGACCGTCGCGTGCTGGCGCAGATTTCGCAGATTTCGGCCGATGTGAAATTCCGACAGCGATCACAGCGCCTAATCTCGCGCATCGCCGTACCCAGCACCTCCGCCAGTTGCTGCCCGCCTCGCCGGTCCCGCTCGAGAAGATGCAGCGCCATGCGCTGTGCGGTTCTCGAACCCACGCCTGGCAAGCATCTCAAGGCCTGCAGGAGTTCATCAATCAGCGGATCGTTCACGCCGCCCTTCTCGCTACCGGTTCCAGCCGTTTCAAGGCAGCGTGAATCCCGGCGGCATGGGCATGCCCCCGGTCAGCCCGGACATTTTTTCCTGGCTGACCTCCTGGACCCGGTTGACCGCATCGTTGAACGCGGCCGCAATAAGATCCTCGAGCATTTCCATATCATCGCCGACGCTTGGGTCGATATGAATCTTGCGTACTTCGTGGCGGCCGCTCAATGTGACCTCCACCATGCCGCCTCCGGACTGGCCGGTGACTTCCAGATTCGCAAGCTCGGCCTGGGCCTGCTTGAGGCCTTCCTGCATCTTCTGCGCCTGCTGCATCAATTGCGCGATATTGCCTTTCATTGATCACTCCGTGAATTGGCGGGCCGAACCGAGCCGGGCACGATTTCGGCGTCGAACTTTTCCTGCATCCGCTTGACGACCGGATCTTCGGCCACAGCTGTCTCGGCGTCGGCCTGAGCTCTGACGCGCTCGTCGTTATCCATTCGGGCCGGCGTCAACAAATCGGCATCATCGCTGATCGGCTTGAAATCGAGCTTGCGCTCAAGCCCCGAATAGTCCTGCAGCGCCTTGGCCAGACTTGCCTTGAACCGGTCGCTTACCAGAATCAGATCGTCTCGACCCAACCGGAATTCAACCCGCTTGTCGTCTATTTCACCAACTGCAAGCATGCCGGCAACCGCCTTTACCGACCCATTGAGATTCAACGCGCGAAGTACGCGCGGCCATGATTCCCGACTGAGTGCCTCCGGCGCGCCGGAGGCAGAGCTGCCCGCGGCCGATGTTGGCGATGGGCGGGTTGCGGCCGGCGCCTCGCAGACTGCGCCGGTCGGCTCGGTTTCGCTCGCGGAGTATGCCGTCGCGGCCGATCTTTCGGCAGTCGCGGCGGCATCCGAATGCTGCTCCGGTGAGCTGCCGGAAACGGTGGCGGGCTGGAACGCGAACATCCGCAGAATCGTCATCTCGCAGCCGCTGCGGTCCGATGGCGCCAGCCCGAGGTCACGGCGCCCGGTGACCACGATCTGGTAGTAAAGCTGAACGTCTTCGGGGTCCATTCGGCCGGCGTAGTCGATCAGATTCTCCCAATCGGTTCGACTGTCGTCGCGATAGTCCGGCACCTGCTGGATCAGCGCGATGCGGTGCAGCATCTCGGCCAGGTCCGCCAGCAACCTGGACAAATCGCGGGCAAGCCCGAACACTTCGGTCACCGCAGAAAGCGCAGCGGCGGCATTTTTTGCGATCAACGCCTCGATGATGGCATCCAGGTGCCGCTGTTCCACAGTGCCCAGCATGTCTTCTACCGGGGCGTATTCGAGTTTCCCGCTGCCTGCCGCGAGTGCCTGATCGAGCAGGCTGAGCCCGTCGCGCATGCTGCCGTCCGCGGCACGCGCCAGAAGCGCCAGCGCAGCGTGCTCGTATTCCAGTCGCTCCTGGCCCAGGATGAACTCGATCTGGTCCGAGATTTCCTCGACGCTCAGACGTCGCAGATTGAACTGCATGCAGCGCGACAGAATCGTGACCGGAATCTTCTGCGGGTCGGTCGTGGCCAACACGAACTTGACATGTTCCGGGGGCTCCTCCAGCGTCTTCAACAGCGCGTTGAAGCTGTGAGTGGACAGCATGTGCACCTCATCGATCAGGTACACCTTGAAACGACCGCGCGCCGGCGCATACTGCACGTTATCGAGGATTTCGCGCGTATCGTCGACCTTGGTGCGCGACGCGGCATCGATCTCGAGCAGATCGACAAAGCGGCCTTCGTCGATCGCGACGCAGTGCTCGCATTCACCGCACGGTGTGGCCGACACGCCTTCCTTGCAGTTAAGCGACTTTGCCAGGATCCGGGCGATCGTCGTCTTGCCGACGCCGCGCGTGCCGGTGAAAAGAAATGCATGGTGCAGGCGACCTTCGTTGAGACCGTTGGTCAATGCCCGGACGACGTGTTGCTGTCCGACCAGGCCGGCAAAGTCCCGGGGCCGCCACTTTCGCGCAAGTACTTGATAGCTCAATTTAAATCCTCTTACCATTAAGCGCGCCGCGCAGAACGCGAGTCGCCTGTCCGCTTCGGTTGGCAGCATTGGAAGTCTACACCACCAGGCGCAGTTTCGCGTTTTGCAAGCCGAACCCGGGGCGAATTTCTAAGCCTCAGCGCTCCGCAGCCAACAGAGTTTGCTTGCGCTCGAGGCCCCAGCGATAACCGCCCAGCCTGCCGTCGCTTCTGAGTACGCGGTGACAGGGAATCAACAGCGCAATCCGGTTGACCGCGCACGCCCCGGCCACGGCACGCACCGCTTTGGGCCGCCCGACCCCTGCGGCGACTTCGCTGTAGCTCGCAGTAGTACCGCGCGCCAAGCCGGACAGGAATCGCCAGGTCCGGATCTGCAGCGCGGTGCCGAACACGTGAAGTGGAATATCGGGTTCGGGGACAGCAAGATCGATGGTCGTCTCCAGAGCATCCATCCAGCCGTCCAGTGCCGGGCTTCGCTCAGCCTCGGAGCGCTGGATTTCGGCCTGGCCAAACTCCTCGAACAGGGCTGATTCGGCCTGCGCCCGGCTGTCGCCGAACTGCGCGTAGCATACACCCTTGTGCGTCGCCGCCATTGTGAGCCAACCCAGCCTCGTCCGACGGCTGGCGTACCGGATTTGCTCACCCGCGCCGAACCGCCGGTACTTCAGCGGCGTCATGCCGAGAGCAGCGGGGGACAAATCATAAAAACGGCTCAGTGCGCCAAACCCGGCCTCGAACACCGCGCCTGCCACGTCGCGACCGGCCCGCAACTCACGCTTGACCCTGCGCACGCGTGCGGCACGCTGATACTGGCTGGGCGTCACCCCGAGCGCTGCGGAGAATCGGCGCTGCAGCGCGTAACGACTCAGGCCGACTCGCCGGCCCAGCCGTTCCAGGGTAATCGGCTCATC
>DATGCS010000229.1:0-4861 GCA_035311685.1 Wenzhouxiangellaceae bacterium | reverse complement strand
GAGCTCGCCGGTGGCCTTCTTGATGGCGCGTTCGATATTGTCCTTGGGCACGTTGGCCGCGTTGGCCTTGTCCCAGGCAAGCCGCAGCCGCGGATTGGCTTCAGGATCGCCCCCGCCCTCGCGCGCGGCGACCGTGATTTCGCGCACCAGGCGCGTGAAAACCTTGCCGCGCTTGGCGTCCTGGGCCTTTTTTCTGTGCTGGATGTTGGCCCATTTGCTGTGACCTGCCATGAATTGTGCATTCCGGTAATTTGTATTTTCTGATTTTATCACCTTGCCGGTTCAGCTTCCGGTCAGGTTTTGGCTTTACAATCAAAGTCGGCGTTCATACAAATCAGAGGTTTGGCATGATTTTCAGCAGCACACTTGTTCGAAGGATTCTTGCAGCAGCAGTCCTGGCCGTCCCGGTCGCCAGCACCCAGGCACAGACCGGTGAACTCAATCTCCTGACCGATCTCGGCACGCCTTTCCCACCCGGCTGCCTTTCGATCGATTTGCCCGAGCAACCGCCTTCCGAAGCCGCCCTGCTGGTGGACGACGATGTGCCGGCACCAACCCTCAACAGCAACTCCAGAGACGGTTCAGTGCAAATGCAAATCTGGCGGGTAGCGTGCGACGACGAGGATTTCTCGGTCGTGCTGGTGCGCATGAGCCAGAACGCCGGCGCCGATCCGATCGTCGTGCCGCAGGTTTTTGCCGATGCGGGCGACGTGAATCTGCCGTTTCACGAGGGACAACTGCTGCTGCTTCCGGGCGCCGGCAATGTCGGCGCAACCGGCGGCATCATCACCGAGGCCGGCACGACCTGGATGCTCGCGGTGGATCCGATCTCCATAGATGGTTTGACGAACTTTCTACCGCAGGACTACAACGCAACCTTTACCGTCGAATTCAACTGGGGAAGCTTTGCGACCGCGCAACCCGAAGGCACGCGTTTCGTGCTCGACCAGTTCGAACCCACCCTTGACCTGCCCCAGTTCGATCAGCCGGTGCTCAACGGCCGGTATTCGGGTCAGTGGGTGCGGGAAGGCGCGCCGCGCCAGGGGCTTTTTCTGACCGTTGCCGAGCAGATCGACACGAACTTCGTCTTCGCGGCCTTCTTTACCTACCTCGATGGTGAGCCGTTCTGGTTCGTCGGAAACACGCCGGCCCGATTGACGCAACCCGGGCCCGTGACCATTCCGATGTTGAGAAACGCGAACGGCGGCTTCATCACCGATCCCAATCAGCCAAGTCCCGGTGAGGTGTCCGAGGAATCGGTCGGCAGCATCGAGATCGAGGTGATCGACTGCAACCGGCTCCGCGTGAATTACGATTTTTCGCCTCTGGGCAAGGGCTCCGACACGATGGAAATCGTGCGTTTTGCGCGCGTCGCCGGCTACGACTGCAATCCCTGGCAACAATGATCTCGGTGGCAATATCGCCGCCCGATCCGTTTTGATCTTCGCGGCCCGGTTCATCCGGGCCGCTTCGGAGTCGGCTCCTCGCGTCTACATACCCCTGATTTTCAGCCGTTATTTCGGTACGGTTGTCTGACAAGGCTCGACTGAAGGACATTTTCAGGAGATTGTGATGACTGATCGTGACGACCAATCCGCAACCAGCAAGACCCGCCGAGGACTTGAACGCTTTGCCTCCCGACTGAAGCAACTCCTCGAAAGCGACGGCGAGGAGAAGGATAGGAGTGAGGAGGACGAGTCTCTCGAAGCCGAAGCCTTGATGTCGGACGCGGCCGAGGCCCGCGCCAGCGACATCCACATCGACCCGGTCGAGGACGGCTACCGGTTGCGCTATCGAATCGACGGCGCCATCGCCGAGATCACCGAATTGAGCGCAGAGCAGGGTTTGAAGATCGTCAACCAGTTTCGCGCGCTTGCGCGTCTGGACCCGATTCGCGCGCTCTACCCCGAGTCGGGACGATTCAGTTACACGCTCGATGAGCAGGTGCTGGATCTGCGTGTCACCGAAGCACCCTGCATTGGAGGCGACAAGCTCTCGATTCGCCTGCTGGCGCCGGACCGTGTGCTGGAGGATATCGGCGACCTCGGGCTCGACGAGGAAGGCGCTTCTTACCTGGCCGAGTGGCTGGAGACGGTCGGCGGCATGATGTTGACGGCGGGTCCAACCGGCAGCGGCAAGACCACTACGCTTTACGCGCTGCTGCATCGCCTGAAGATGACCGATGCCCAGGTGATTACCCTGGAGCAGCCGGTCGAATACGAGATTCCGGGTATCAACCAGATTTCCGTCAACATCGCGCAGGGACTGGATTTTGCAACCGGCGCCAAGGGTATGCTGCGCCTTGACCCGGACTACCTTGTCATCGGTGAACTCAGGGACGAGGCATCGGCCGAAGCGGCCATCAATGCCGCGGCCGGCGGGCGGGCCACGATGGCCTCGCTGCACGCTCGCGATGCTGTAGACACCGTCACCGTGTTACGAAACTACGGGCTCGACGACTTCGAGATTGCGTCCAACCTGGACCTGGTCGTGGCGCAGCGGCTGGTCCGGCGGCTTTGTCAGGCGTGCAGCGTGGAACGTGCGCCGAGCGAGCGCACCCGAGCCTGGATGGAATCACTGGACCTGGAGGTTCCCGACGCCGTTCATTGCCCGGAGGGATGCGACGCCTGCGGCGGTGTCGGTTACCGGGGGCGAATCGGAATCTTCGAAATCTGGCGGCCTGGAGAGGATGACTACGACCGTATCGTCAAACACGAACATGTGCACGCATTGCGCGCCGCACTCGCCGAGCGCGGCCATTCATTCTTGCTGGACGACGGGATGCGCAAGGTCCGCAGGGGCCTGATCAGCATCGACGACCTGCGCAAGCTCGGCGCGCTGGGCGAAAGCACCGCCAGACACGACGAAACTTTACTCGCGCGCTGACGCAACGGCATCGGCTCAAGCTACCGGGATACGAAAAAGCAATTCAGTCCCGGCTTTCCCGGTCCATACCTCGCTGTATGATCCAAAGCGGCCGTTCCGTGTCCGAGGAGTAGCACCCGATGAGCAAGACCACGACCCGACTCGCGATTCTCGCGCTGATTGCCTTGCTGTTGGGCGCCTACTTCTGGTTCGATCTCGGCCAGTACTTCAGCCTGGCCGAGTTGCGCGAGCGCCGTGATCAGTTGCTGACGTTCATCGATCGCAACTTCTTCGGCATGCTGGCGCTGTACATGGCCGTCTATATCGTGATGGCGGCGCTATCGCTGCCGGGTGCAGCCGTTCTCACCATTGCCGGCGGCGCGCTGTTCGGGCTGGCGGCCGGTACCATCGCGGTCTCCTTCGCCTCATCCATCGGCGCGACCCTGGTTTTTCTGGCCGCGCGTTTTCTATTTCGGGATGCGATCCAGAAGAGGTTCAAAAAACGCCTCAAGACGATCAACGAAGGTGTCGAAAAGGACGGCGCGTTCTACCTGCTGGCGCTGCGCCTGGTGCCGGTGTTTCCGTTCTGGGTGATCAACCTGGTCATGGCGCTGACGCCGATCCGGACCTGGACCTACTACTGGGTCAGCCAGCTCGGCATGCTTCCGGCGACCATTGTCTACGTCAACGCCGGGACGCAGCTTGGCCAGGTCGAATCCACCGGCGACATTCTTTCGCTGGAACTGATCGGCGCCTTCGCGCTTCTTGGACTGCTGCCGCTGATCCTGCGCTGGATGCTGCGCCTGCTCGAGCATCGCAAGGTCTATGCCGGACACGACAAGCCGAAATCGTTCGACTACAACGTCATCGTGCTCGGTGCCGGGTCGGCAGGTCTCGTCTCGGCCTATATCGGCGCCACGGTCAACGCAAAGGTGGCGCTGATCGAGAAGAACAAGATGGGCGGTGACTGCCTCAATACCGGCTGCGTACCGTCCAAGGCGCTGTTGAGAACCGCTCGTCTGGTCCAGGAGTCTCGCGATTCCGAGCGTTTCGGCATCCGTTCCATGAGCGCCGATTTCTCGCTCGCCGAGGTGATGCAGCGGGTGCGCAAGGTCATTACGAAGATCGAGCCGAACGACTCGCCCGAGCGCTATCGTGGCATGGGCGTCGACGTCATCGAGGGCGCCGGCAAGCTGGTCTCGCCGTGGGCCGTGCAAGTCGACGGCCGCACGATTACCGCGCGAAGCATCATCCTGGCCACCGGCGCAGAGCCGCTGGTGCCCCCGATCGACGGACTCGAGGACGTCGAATATGTCACCAGCGACACCATCTGGGAACTGAACGAACTGCCCGAGCGGTTCGCCGTGCTCGGTGGCGGGCCGATCGGCTGCGAGCTTGCCCAGGCCTTCGCTCGGCTGGGCTCGAAGGTGACCATCATCGAGATGGCCGACCGCCTGGTGCCGCGCGAGGATTCCGACGCCAGCGAAACGCTGATGCAGCGACTCGAAGTCGAGGGCGTAACGATTGCAACCGGCCACAAGGCGAGCCGATTTCAGGGCGACGACCACGGCGCCGGACGTGTCGTGTGCGAGCACGATGGCGAGGAAGTCACGCTCGAATTCGACCGCGTGCTGGTCGCGCTGGGACGCAAGGCACGCACCCGGGGATTCGGACTTGAGGCACTGGGCGTGCGGGTCGCCAACCGGGGCACGATAGAAACCGATCCCTGGCTTCGCACCAATTTCCCGAACATCTATGTCTGCGGCGACGCTGCCGGGCCCTACCAGTTCACGCACGTTGCCGCGCACCAGGCGTGGTTCGCATCGGTGAATGCCTTGCTCGCGCCGTTCTGGTCTTTTCGCGTCGATTACCGCGTGATTCCATGGGCCACCTTCACCGACCCCGAAGTCGCACGGGTGGGCCTGAACGAAACCGAGGCAAAGGAACAGGATGTCGACTACGACATCACGACCTACGGCATCGACGATCTCGACCG
>DATGCS010000228.1:0-4325 GCA_035311685.1 Wenzhouxiangellaceae bacterium | reverse complement strand
GTTCGAGTAGCGTTCGATGATTTCCGTCAGCTCCTCGCGCGGGAACGGATAAAGCTGCTCGACGCGCACCACAGCGATGTTGTCAAAGGAATCGTCTTCGTCGTCACGCTTCTTGGCAAGATCGAAAAAGACCTTGCCGGCGCAGAACACGACCCGCTCGACCTTGTCCGGTTCGGGCCCGGACGGATCGTCTATGACGACCTGAAAACCGCCGTTGGCGAGGTCCTCGAGGCTTGACACGGAATCCCGGTGCCGGAGCAGACTCTTGGGCGTAAACACCACCAGCGGCTTGCGGTACGGCCTGAGCATCTGGCGCCGGATCATGTGGAACATCTGGCTTGGCAGCGTGGGTACGCAGACCTGGATATTATTGTCCGAGCACAACTGCATGAAGCGCTCCAGGCGTGCCGAGGAGTGCTCGGGACCCTGGCCCTCGTAGCCGTGAGGCAGGTACATGACCAGGCCGCACAGCCGGCCCCACTTGGTTTCGCCCGAGGTGATGAACTGGTCGATGACCACCTGGGCGCCATTGACGAAATCGCCGAACTGGGCTTCCCAGATCACCAGCGAGCCGGGCTCTCCGGTGGCGTAGCCGTATTCGAACCCGAGCACGGCTTCCTCGCTGAGCAGCGAGTCGATGATGGCCACCTTGTGGCGGTTGTCGGCGAGCTCGCTCAACGGCGTGATGTAACGGCCGTCGTTCTGGTTGAACAATACGGCGTGGCGATGAAAGAACGTGCCGCGGCCCGAATCCTGGCCGACCAGACGTAATCCGTAGCCTGAATCGATAAGGCCGGCATAAGCCATGGTCTCGGCGAAGCCCCAGTCCAGCGGCGCGTCGCCGTCGGCCATCTTGCGCCGTTGATCGATCAGTCGAGACACCTGCTTGTGCAGTTCGAAATCGTCGGGCAGCGTTGTCAGTCGTTCCGAAAGCGCCTTGATGTCGTCGACCGGCATCGCGGTATCGGCGCCGGTGCGCCAGTCCGAATCCAGGTAAGGCGTCCAGTCCACCGTGGTCAGCGCATCGTCTGCATCGGCCAACTCCACAACCGTCTCGCCGTCGTCCAGGCGGTCGCGGAATCCGCTGTGCCACTTGTCCAACTGATCGGGTTCGACCAGTCCATCGTCGATCAGCTCTTTCGAATACTGCTTGTAGACTGAATCCAGCTTGCGGATGGCCTCGTACATGCGCGGCTGCGTCGCGGCCGGTTCATCGGCTTCGTTGTGACCCAGCCGCCGGTAGCAGACCAAATCGATGACCACGTCCTTCTTGAATTCGCGCCTGAAGTCGGCCGCCACCCGGGTGATGAACAGCACCGCTTCCGGATCGTCGGCGTTGACGTGGAAGATCGGCGCCTGGACCATCTTGGCCACCTCGGTACAGTAAAGCGTCGAGCGCGCATCCAGCGGGTTGGAGGTAGTGAAGCCGATCTGGTTGTTGACTACGATGTGGAACGTGCCGCCAACCTTGAATCCGCGCGCCTGGGACATGTTGAACAGTTCCATGCCCACGCCCTGGCCGGCCAAGGCGGCATCGCCGTGCACCAGCACCGGCAATACTTGTTCATGGTCGTAATCGGCAAGCCGGTTCTGCCGCGCACGCGCCGAGCCGGCCACCACCGGGTTGACGATTTCCAGGTGCGACGGGTTGAACGCCAGCGCCAGATGCATCACGCCGCCCGGTGTCAGCACATCGGAGCTGAAGCCAAGGTGATACTTGACGTCGCCCGAGCGCGCCGGGTCGTCGTGCTGAATCTTGCCTTCGAATTCGGCAAACAGATCGCGTGGAGACTTGCCCAGGATGTTGACCAGCACGTTGAGCCGGCCGCGGTGGGCCATGCCGATGACCATCTCGCGGATGCCCTGGCTGCCCGAATGGCGAATCAGTGTATCGAACAGCGGAATCAGGCTTTCGCCGCCTTCCAGCGAGAAGCGTTTCTGGCCGACATAGCGCGAATGCAGGTATTTCTCGAGACCTTCGGCAGCACCCAGCTTCTCCAGCAGGCGCTTTCGGTCCTCTGCCGGAAGCTCGAACGAGCCGCTTCCGCGTTCCAGCCGCTGCTGCAACCATCGGCGCTGGTTGGTATCGGCGATATGCATGTATTCAACACCGACGCTGCCGCAGTAGGTCCGCTTGCAGATCTCGATGATCTCGGACAGCTTCAGGTGATCAGGCGCAGCCAGACTTCCGGTATGGAACTCGGTATCGAGATCGGACTCGTTCAGGGCGTGGAAATCGAGATCCAGATCGGGCACCTGGGGCCGCTCGCTGAGGTTCAGCGGATCGAGCCTGGCACGCTGATGCCCGCGCACCCGGTAGGCATTGATCAGCCGCAGAACGCCGGCTTGCTTGAAATCCTCGGCGCCCGATCCGACGTGCTGCGCCGCCGGCTGTCGTCCCAGCGCCTCGAAATGCGCCGCGATGGCGCGGTGACGGGTGTCATCATTCGCGCCGTCGAGCAGCCCGCGAAAGGCGTCGCGCCAATATTCGGGCACCGAGTCGGGGTCGTCCAGATACTCTTCGTAGAGCTGTTCGACAAATGCAGCATTGAGGCCGGACAAGTGCGAGGTCCGGTATTTTCTTTCTAGGTCTTCGGTCATTGAAAATGCAAGAGCTGGGGTTGCCGCTGGCCAATCCTTGATTATAACTGCTAAGCCACAGCTGGATAAGCGTTGCAGGGGGAAGGCGTTTCCTCGCGGCGCCGCTTAGGCTGCCACAGGCATCACGGCCGTATCAACTCGTCTTGCTCGATCAGGTTCTCGACCAGCTTGCGCGCCTCTTCGTCTTCGGGCCAGGCGTCGATACGGCAGGTGCGGCAAAGCGTCTGGGCGAATTCCGGCGGGCACGGCCACTGCTGTCCGTTGACGAACAGCAGACCCGAGTCGCTCCAGGCCAGACGCGTCCCCGGAGCGAACACCAGCGGCGGTTCGATGTCCATCTCCGCTGCGCTGTCGTCGTCGCTGCCCGGCGACCACTGTCGATACGCGGTGAGCGTCTGGCCGAGCCAGCTGACCAGGGCTTCGTCGTCGAGCTGCACCGCCTGCGCCAGGAGTCGACGGGCGTGCTGCAGCAGGGTCTGGTCTATGCGCTCGGCGCGTTCGGTGTCGTACTTGAGCGGATTCAGCCGCGGGAGGCGTGCCTCGTGTTCGCCCAGGAACGCGGCCAGCTCCGACAGCAGTTCGGCCGATGACGGCGCGCGCAGCCCGACCGACCAGGTCTGACTGTTCTGCTGGGCAATGCCGTGATGCGCGACCCCGGGCGGCACGTACAGCACGTCGCCGGGCTCGGCCACGCAACTGACTTCCGCCTTGAAGTTGCGCAGGACGGCCAGTTCGAAATCCTCGTTGAGGTCCGGCTGGAAGCTGCTGGCCAGTTCCCATCGACGCGCGCCGGCGGCCTGGACCAGGAACACATCGTAGGCGTCCACGTGGGGACCGACCGAACCGCCGGGGCCGGCCTGGCTGACCATGACGTCGTCGAGCAGCCAGTTCGGCAGAAAGCTGAACGCAGCCAGCAGTTCGGCAACCTGTGAGTATTTCTTGTCCATGTCCTGGACCAGCAGCGACTGATAGGGACGATCCAGCGACGGCAGGTCATCTTCGGAGAACGGTCCGTACTCCAGGGTCCAGTCCAGATTTTCGAACGAGCCGACCACCAGCCTGGAGCCCAGGTCGTCGTCGCCGGCGGCAGCGACGACCTGGTCGATACCCAGCGCAGCGGGCTTCAACCAGCCCCGGATCAGCAGCGGCGTGTGTTGCCAATGTTCGTCGAGGAAGCGTCGCGCGTCGAAACCGTCCCATTCCGCGAGCTGAATCGTCTTCATACGTATCGTCCGATGGCGCGCGCCATGTCGGCCGCGTTGCCGGTGTAGCCGGCCGGCGTCAGTGCCATCAGGCGTTGTTTTTCGGCTGCCGGAAGCTCGAGTTGCTCCAGGAATTCGCGTACACCGTCGGCGTCTATGGTGCGGCCGCGGGTGAGCTGCTTGAGCTTTTCGTAGGGCTCGGCAATGCCGTGAACCCGCATCACGGTCTGGATGGCCTCGGCCAGCACTTCCCATGCGCTGTCGATGTCGGCCGCGATCCGTTCGTGGTTCGGCTCGATCCGGCCGAGCCCGCGCTGGATGGATTTCCAGGCCAGCAGGCAGTAGCCGAATGACGATCCAATCGAGCGCTGCACCGTGGAGTCGGTCAGGTCGCGCTGCCAGCGCGAGACCGGCAGCTTCTCGGCCAGGTGCCCGAGCAAAGCGTTGGCGAGACCCAGGTTGCCCTCGCCGTTTTCGAAATCTATCGGGTTGACCTTGTGCGGCATGGTCGACGAGCCGACT
>DATGCS010000227.1:0-6655 GCA_035311685.1 Wenzhouxiangellaceae bacterium | reverse complement strand
AGCGCGGCCGTGAATTCATCGCGCCTACCGGTAAAGTCCCCAAGGTCGAGTACCGGTATCCCGAATTTCTGGATCGCGTCTTCAGTGTTCAATGACTGCTCCATTGCGGACGACATCGGCCAGTTCCTCGGCCAGCGCCTGGGTCGTTTGATGGTCGCGTCCTTCGACCATCACCCGTACCACCGGCTCCGTGCCCGACGGCCTGAGCACCACGCGGCCCTGTCCGGCCAGCCGCCGCTCGACGTCGTTGATCGCGGCGGCGATCTCCGGCTGCCGATCGATAGCGCCGGACGCGGCCCCGTCGAGCGGAACGTTGATCATGACCTGCGGATACTTGAACATGTCGGCCGCCAGCGCTGCCAGCGAGCGGCCGCTTTCGACCAGCACCTCCAGCACGTGGAGGGCGCTGACGATGCCGCATCCGGTCGTCGCCCGATCGAGGCAGAGAATATGCCCGGACGCTTCGCCGCCCAGCACCCAGTTCTTTTGCACCAGTTGCTCGTGAACGTAACGGTCACCCACCCGCGCGCGCAGAAAATCTATATCCTGCCGCGCGAACGCCTCTTCCAGCCCGAAATTGCTCATGACGGTGCCGACAACGCCGCCCTTGAGATCACCGCGTGTGGCCCGGGCACTGGCAAGTATGAACAGGATCTGGTCGCCGTCGATCAATCGACCTTCGTGGTCGACCATCAAAACCCGGTCGCCGTCGCCGTCGAATGCCACGCCAAGATCGGCGCCGTGGGCAACCACAGCCCGGCACAGGCCTTCCGGATGGGTCGAACCGCAGTCCAGGTTGATGTTCAGGCCGTCGGGCTTGTGATTCAGCGCGATAACGTCTGCGCCCAGTTCGCTGAATACGTCCGGCGCAATGCGGTAGGTCGCGCCGTTGGCGCAGTCGAGCACGATCTTCAATCCGTCCAGGCGAGTGCCGTAGGTGACCGTGCCCTTGCAATACTCGACGTAGCGCCCGGTCGCATCATCGATGCGGCTGGCCTTGCCCAGTTCGTCGGGCGCCACGTGGGTCATGCCGTTCTCTCGACAATCGTCCAGGCGTTGCTCGATGCGTCGTTGCAGTTCGTCCGGAAGCTTCTGTCCGGAATCGGAGAAGAACTTGATGCCGTTGTCCTCGAACGGATTGTGCGAGGCCGAGATCACGACGCCGGCAGCCGCGCCCAGCGAACGCGTCATGTGCGCGATGGCCGGCGTGGGCATGGGGCCAAGCAGCATCACGTCGACACCGGCGGCCGACAGCCCGGATTCCAGGGCGGATTCGAACATGTAACCCGAAATGCGGGTGTCCTTGCCGATCACCACCGAGGCGCGTGTTCCCCGCTGCTCGGACAGCACCCGGCCCGCGGCCCAGCCCAGACGCAGCGTGAATTCAGCGGTGATCGCACCCTGCCCGACCCGACCGCGGATGCCGTCGGTACCAAAATATCTGAAAGTCATGCCCGGTATTTTACGCCACCGCGCACCGGGCCGAACCGCGAGGCGAGGATTGCCGAAGTTGACATGCCCGATTATTTCTGCTCAGCTTGGCGGCGTGATTCAATTTGCAGGAGTACCCCCATGCGCAGCGCCGACTCGTGGCTGAATGAATACGGCGAAAGCCACCGCAACCCGACCAACAAGATGATTCACTGGATTTGCGTGCCGCTGATCGTCTGGACCGTCACGGCCCTGATCTGGGCCATCCCGTCGCCGGTCGAATGGCTGAACTGGGCGGTACTGATGGCCGTTGCGGCGATGGTCTGGTACATCGCGCTTTCGCCCAGGCTCGCGATCGGTATCGGTCTGTTCCTGGCGCTGTGCCTGGCCGTGAGCGCCTGGGTGGAATCGACCTTCGCCGCACCCCTATGGCTGATCGCGGTCGTGGTGTTCGTCGCCGCGTGGATCGGCCAGTTCATAGGCCACAACATCGAGGGCAAGAAGCCCAGCTTCTTCAAGGATCTGCAGTTCCTGCTGGTCGGTCCTGCCTGGCTGATGGGGTTTATCTACCGCAAGATGGGCTGGCGCTACTGAAAACCTCTCGAGAACTACTGCGCGCGCGGCTGGCGGCGCTCGGCGGTACTCGCAATCCTCGTGTACACAATACGTACACTCCGGTTACTGCGCTCCGGCGATCACCGCCAGCCACTCGCTCGCTACGTTTTCAAGAGGTTTTCCCCGCAATTGAATCGGAAGTTCGCGAAAACTCAAATCCGGGCTTTACTCGTCCGTGTGCTCGCCGTACGCGTCGGCGTCCATCAGCTCGTCGATTTCGTTCTCGTCGCCGGGCTTGACCGTGAACAGCCAGCCATCGCCGTAGGGATCGTTGTTGACCGTTTCCGGGGCATCGTTGAGTGCTTCGTTGACGCTGACGACTTCGCCGGTGACGGGGGCATAGATATCGGACGCAGCCTTGACCGATTCGACCACGGCACAGGCCTCGCCGCGCGTGATTGTCTCGCCCTGTTCGGGCAATTCGACAAACACCAGATCGCCGAGCTGCTCCTGGGCATGATCGCTGACGCCGACGCGAACCACGCCGTCTTCGAGCAGTTCGGCCCATTCATGGGTCTCGGCAAAACGAAGTTCAGACGGGATATTGCTCATGTTGTTTGTCCTCGTGCTCGGATTCCGGTGTTTGCAGAATGAATTCTAGCCGTTGCGCGTGACGTCTGTCACCAGACCGTGGCGGGCTTTTCCATTCCGCACGAAAGGCAGTTTGACCGTCTGGGCCGGCAACTCGCGCCCGCGCAGTTCGACGATCGCCTCGTCGCCCGCCGACCGCGGAATCCTGGCCATGGCTACCGGGCGCTCCAGCGTCGGGCTGAATCCGCCGCTGGTCACCACGCCGTCACCGGCGTCGGTCAGCACGCGTGCGCCCTGGCGGGGGATTCCGCCGGCGCCCAGCACCAGGCCCGTCAGCTTGCGCGAAACGCCTTCGGACTTCTGTTTTTCCAGGGCCTGTCTGCCAATGAAATCACGCTCTGCCGGCTCGAACGCCACGGTCCAGGCCAGGTTGGATTCCAGCGGCGTGGTGTCGCGATCCATGTCCTGGCCGTAGAGGTTCAGCCCGGCCTCCAGTCGCAGCGAATCGCGCGCGCCCAGACCGCACGGCACCACGCCGCGCGCGACCAGCTTGCGCCACATTTCCGGGGCGATCTGGTTCGGCAGAATGATCTCGCAGCCGTCCTCGCCGGTGTAACCGGTGCGCGCGATGAAGCAATCGCCGTGTACCAGCGAGCGGAACGGCTTGAGGGCGGCCACGTCCGGCGCCCCGAGCAGCTCGACCACGTGGTCGATCGCTTCGGGTCCCTGCACGGCAATCATCGCCAGGTCGTCGCGTTCGGTCACGCATACGTCGAAATCGGCCAGCTGACGCTCGATCCATTCAAGATCCCCCGCGCGCGTTGCCGCGTTGACCACCATGCGATAGAAGTCGTCTTCCAGCCGGTAGGTGATCAGGTCGTCGATGATGCCGCCGGACTCGTCGAGCATGCAGCCGTAGATGGCCTGGCCGGCCTCGCGGATCTTGTCGACGTCGTTGGCCAGAAGACGGCGCAGCCCTTCCCGCGCGCCGGCGCCCTGGATATCGACCACCGTCATGTGCGAAACGTCGAACATGCCGGCGTGCCTGCGCACCGCGTGGTGCTCTTCGACCAGCGATCCGTAGCGTATCGGCAATTGCCAGCCGGCGAATTCGACCATGCGGGCGCCGGCTTCAACGTGCTCGTCGTACAACGGCGTTTTTTGCGACATTCTGCTGTCCTGATTGCGTCGAACGCATAGTTTAACGGGGCGGCGTGGAAAGGTTTCCGGTTTCCGGTTTCCGGTTTCCGGTTTCCGGTTTCCGGTTTCCGGTTTCCGAAGATACGGTAGCCGGTGTTCGAAAAACCCGGCGACACTTTCTGATTTACAACGTTCGACCATGCCTTTGCCTTTGACTTTCCGGAAACCGGAAACCCGAACCCCGAAACCTTTTCTTTTGCCTGTGCCTTTCAGGGTTCCCGAATCGCCAGCAGCCGGATTTCGGTCATGTCCTCGATCGCGTAGCGGATGCCCTCGCGCCCCAGGCCGGAATCCTTGACCCCGCCGTAAGGCATGTGGTCGACCCGGAAGCTCGGCACGTCGTTGATGATCACGCCGCCGACCTCCAGCAGATCCCAGGCCTTGCGGATCTTGCCGATGTCGCGTATGAACAGCCCGGCCTGCAGCCCGTAGCGCGACCGGTTGATGATCCGCAGCGCTTCGTCGAAATCGTCGAACGGCTCGATCACCATAGCCGGGCCGAACAGCTCGTTTTCGTAGATGCGGCAATCCCGGGGAACGTTCTCCAGCACCGCCGGGCGCACCACCGGACCCTCGCGTTCGCCGCCCACCAGGCAGGTCGCGCCCTTGCCCTCGGCTTCCGCCATCCACTCGACCACGCGCTTCGCGTCGTCTTCGCTGATCATCGGTCCGATGAAGGTCTCCGGGTCGCGCGGATCGCCGCCCTTGAGCGCCCCGACCTTGTCGGTCAGTTTCTGCTTGACCTCGTCGTAGACGTCGCGATGAATCTGCACGCGTTGCACCGAGATGCAGCTCTGGCCCGACTGGTAGAAACCGCCGAATACCAGCCGGTCCACGGCGTCGTCGATATCGGCGTCGGCATCGACCAGGCAGGCCGCGTTCCCGCCCAGTTCCATGACGACCGGTTTCTTGCCGGCCTTCGACTTCAGCATCCAGCCGACCTTGTCGGACCCGGTGAAGCTCAACAGCTTCAGCCGCTCGTCCTCGGTAAAGCGCTCGGCCGCGTCGCGCGGCACGGTAAGGATCGAGAACGCGCCTTTGGGCAGGTCGCACTCGGCCAGGATCTCACCCAGCACCAGCGCACCTACGGGTGTTTTTTCGGCAGGCTTGAGCACGAACGGGCAGCCGGCCGCGATGGCCGGCGCGATCTTGTGCGCGACCAGGTTGTACGGGAAATTGAACGGCGTGATGAACGAAACCGGCCCAATCGGCACGCGCTTCCACATGCCGATGAACGACTCCGAGCGCGGTGCGATATCCATGGGCAGCACTTCGCCGCCGATGCGGGTCGCCTCTTCGGCGGCGATCCGGAACGTGTCGATCAGCCGCTGGACTTCACCCCGGGCGTCCTTGATCACCTTGCCGCCCTCGACCACCAGAATCTCGGCCAGTTCGTCGTAACGCGCCTCGAACCGGTCGGCGCAATGGTGCAGCGCGTCCCGACGTTTGTGCGACGGCAGGCGGGCCATTGCCGGCGCCGCGCGCTCCGCGGCCGCCACCGCATCGTCCACAACCGCATCGTCGGCCTGCGCCACGCGGCAGGCCACCTGCCCGGTGTGCTTGTCGATCACCTCGAGCTCTTGGTTGGCGAAAACGGCCTTGTTGGCCAGGTAATAGGGATACGCGGATTTCATGCCCATGGTTCACCACCGGATTTCGGATTTGAATCAACAGTCTGTAAAGGATAACAGGACGGACGGTTTCCGGTTTCCGGTTTCCGGCTACCCATTTCCCGCTGCGCTCACCACAATCACGGCGCCGGTTCGCTAAACTTGCCGGCCCGACACTACCGGAATAAATCATGGACGATTGTCATGGGTAACAGACTTTCAAAAATATATACCCGTACCGGCGACGACGGCACCACCGGTCTGGGCGACGGTTCTCGCACCCAGAAGGACAGCCTGCGGGTCGAAGCCTATGGAACGGTCGATGAACTCAACAGCGCTCTGGGCGTGTTGATAGCACAACTCGAAGACGCCGATCTGAAGTCGATTCTCCTCGACGTGCAGCACGACCTGTTCGACCTGGGCGGGGAGCTGTGCATCCCGGGCATGGAAATGATCGGCGATCGCCACACCGAACGGCTGGAGAAGGAACTGGATCGGTTGAATGCCGACCTGCCGCCGCTCAAGGACTTCATCCTGCCCGGCGGCAGCACAGCCGCCGCCCAGGCGCACCTTGCACGAACCATCTGCCGACGTTCGGAACGCCGCGTGATCGCGCTTGCGCGGCACGAGGCGGTCAACGAGCCGGTGATCCGCTATCTGAACCGGTTGTCCGATTTCCTGTTCGTCGTATCACGCACGATTGCCCGCGCCTCGGGTGTGGGCGAGATACTCTGGGACCATGACCGAGATCGTTAAGGAAGCTCTGATTGAATCCGCGCGGGCGCGACGGCGTCCTTGCGGGATGCTCCGGCGCGGCTTTGGCGAGCGCGGTTTGGTTGTTCCAAATAAGAAAGCGAAAACGTGTCGGAGCGCCCGCAAGGACCCGTCCCATACGGGTTTGGCCGCACAAGCCGCATCTCGACCGTTGCGCCCCTCGGCCGTAGCGACGGCTACTGTCGCTCGGGCCGCCCCGGTCAATCTGCGGCTTGTGCGACTCAAACGCGCGCCGTGCGGATTCAATCAGAGCTTCCTTGAAGCTACTGCGCGGGCGCGACGGCGTCCGGCGGCCACCGCCAGCCACCCGCTCGCTACGCTTTTCAGCGATCTCGGACGGTTGGTTCCGAAGACATGACTGAACTGCTGCTGGTCTCGCATCCGGACTGCGCGCTGCACAATCCCGTGCCCGGCCATCCGGAACGACCCGAGCGCCTCAAGGCCGTATTCGACGGCCTCCATCAGCTCGATCGGTTCGAATCGGTTTCTGCCAT
>DATGCS010000226.1:0-2151 GCA_035311685.1 Wenzhouxiangellaceae bacterium | reverse complement strand
GCTGGTTTCGCGCGTCTTGCCGTTTCTCAGGTATTCGATGACCACCTTGCGACCGACCGCAAGCAGGCCCTCTATGTTGCGCAGCTGCTGACCGCCCTTCACCACGCGGCGGTCGAGCCTGACGATGACGTCGCCGGGCTTCAGCCCGGCTTCATCGGCGGCGCTGTCGGGCTCGACCCGGGTCACTACGGCGCCGTCGAGTTGGGCCACGTCCAGCGCGCTGCGCAGTTCACCGTCCAGATCCTGCACGTCGACGCCGAGACTGCCGCGGCGGACTTCACCGTACTCGACTAATTGCTCCATGACGTAGGTGGCCGTGGAAATGGGGATGGCGAAGCCGATGCCGACGTTGCCGCCCGACGGCGTGAAGATGGCCGTGTTGATGCCGACGAGCTCACCTCTGAGATTCACCAGCGCGCCGCCGGAATTGCCGGGGTTGATAGAGGCATCGGTCTGGATGAAGTTCTGATATTCCAGGCCACGCAGGCCGGCCCGGCCCAGCGCCGAGACGATGCCCGAGGTCACCGTCTGGCCCAGGCCGAACGGGTTGCCCACGGCGACCACGAAATCGCCGACCTTGAGCTGGTCGGAATCGTAGATCGGAAGCGCGGCCAGGTCGTCGGCGTCGATCCGGACCACGGCAAGGTCGGTGTCGCGGTCGGCGCCGATGAACTCGGCCTGCAACTCGCGGCCGTCCTGCAGCGTGACCGCAATTTCGTCGGCGTCCTCGATGACGTGGTTGTTGGTGAGGATGAGCCCGGCTTCGGCGTCGACGATGACGCCGGAGCCCAGCGACCGCTGCACGCGTTCACGCGGCACGCTGGGGATATCGAAGAAACGTCGGAAGAACGGATCGTTGGCGAACGGACTTGTGCGCACCTGCACCCGGGTGGACGAGAAAACGTTGACCACCGCCGGGGTGACCCGCTCCAGCACCGGGGCAAGCGACGGCAGCGGTTCGCCGTCGACCGCGGCCGGCAACGCGGCGCGGGCCGGGTGGGCGCACAACAGCGCGGCGAGTGCGAGCACAAAGGTGACCGGAATTCGATTCATCGTGTTCTTTTCCTCGGGTGTTCGAAGCAGAAATTAGTCTCGACGGGGATTGGATGGCCTCGGCCGGCTCAAGTTTCAACGAAAATTCATCGAAAAGCACTTGCATTGCACACCGGTTTGGGGCAAAGATAGGCGTCAGGTACGAAGTCCGACCACCAGATATAGTGGTCTCGAACCAACTGATGCCCAATATGTTGACATCACTAAGACATGCATAGATATTGCCGCATTCAGCTTGTCTCTCGGCGTTCGTGGCAAGGCGTCGGTGCGAAGTCTGTAGCCGGGCCTACATCGAGCACCGGGAACGCAGTCCACGGACGCCGAGAGGCAAGCCCGAAGGGAGCCTCGGACGCGCTCGCTCGCTGCGTTCCGCTGACTCGACGTAGGGCAAACTATGCCTTCGCCAGCGCGCCTTGCGAGCGAACGCGTCCGAGGCTCTGAATGAGGCAATATTTATGCATGTCTTAGTAAATCAACAGGTGTTGCGAACCGACGTCTCGGGCATGCCGATCGAGTGGATCGGTTACCAGCACGCGGTGCGCCTGATCGTGCTCGAACAGGTGAGCTACGCGCTGGGCTCGGTGCTGTACAAGCTGCACGGCGGCATCAACGCCATTTCCGGCCATCGCACCGAGGTCTCGGTCAACGCCATCCTGGCCACGCACGGCTCGCACCCGGCCGGCCGCAACTTCTACCAGGGCTACACCCCGCCGCTTTCCAATCGCGCGCTGTTCCGGCGCGACCAGAACCTGTGCCTGTACTGCGGCGGCCACTTTCTGGACCGCGACCTGTCGCGCGACCACGTCAAACCGCTGGCGCAGAAGGGCCAGGACACCTGGGCCAATGTCGTCACCGCGTGCAAGCGCTGCAACAACCACAAGGGCTCGCTGACGCCCGAGCAGGCCGGCATGCAGTTGCTCGCCATCCCGTTCGTGCCCACCCATGCCGAATACGTCTACCTGCAGGGCAGACGCATCCTGGCCGATCAGATGGATTTCCTGGTCCGGCATTTTCCGCGCAACGTCGTGCTGCGGCGAAGGCTGGAGCGGGGGGATGGGTTGATAGCCTGAAAGGCAGGTTTCAGTTTTCAGTTTTCAG
>DATGCS010000225.1:0-10359 GCA_035311685.1 Wenzhouxiangellaceae bacterium | reverse complement strand
GCCGTCGGCAGCATCGAACAGCGTCACCATGGCCTCCATGCCGGTCGCGCTCGCATAGATCAGCGGCACGCCGAATTTTACCGAAGCATCGCCGCACAGGAACTTGGTCGCATAATTGTCGCTACCGTCCAGCACCAGGTCGTGATCACGAAACAGCGATTCGACATTCTCGATCGAGAGGCGCTCGTCCAGCGCCTGCAGTTCGATCTGTGGATTGAGATCGCTTAGTCGCCGAAGCGCCGCCTGGGCCTTGGGAAGACCGAGATCGGATTCGCCGAACAGCACCTGGCGTTGCAGGTTGCTGCGCTCGACCCGGTCGTCGTCGACGATCGTGATATGCCCGACGCCCGCCCCGGCAAGGTAGGGCAGGCTGGCACAGCCGAGTCCACCGGCACCGATGCAAAGCACACGGGACCGGGCCAGGCGTGTCTGGCCGGCGTCACCGATCTCGGGCACCAGTGTCTGTTTGAGGTAGCGTGTATCGATTTCGTCAGGGCTCATGGGTACGCACGGAGTACTTCAGCCGTGACCGCACAGGGCGTGCCCCTTGACCCATTCGCTGTCGCCGTCGACATAGTGTTCCTGCTTCCAGATCGGGGCGCGGTGTTTCATTTGCTCGACCAGATAGCGGCATGCCTTGAACGCCTCGTCCCGATGACGCGAGCTGGCCGCGGCGACGACGCTGGCCTCGCCAACATCCAGCCGGCCGCTGCGGTGGGTCAGCCAGAGGCGGGTTTCGCGGCCCCATCGATCCAGCGCCTCCGCCGCGATCTCGGCAAACACATTGCGACACAGCGCGGCGTGCAGGTCGTAACTCACGCCCACTACCGACCTGCCCTGATTGAAGTCGCGCACGCGCCCGATGAACAGATCGACGGCGCCGTGACCGGGTGCGCTGCAGAACTCCAGCGCCGAATTGCCGTCCAGAGGCCGGTCCGTTACCGCCAGGTGCATGTTGGTCGTGCTCATCCGCCGCACACCGGCGGCAGCACGGACAAGGGCTCGTCGCTCGGGAGGCGTTCGGATTCGTCGTCCAGCACGCGGCGATCGGTGGCGAAGGCCGAGGCCTTGAGCAGCATCAGTGCATTTTCATCGTCGCCGAAGGCTCGCTCGACCTGCCGTCGGAGATCTGCGACCGTTTTGGCTTCGCCGGGTTCGACGAGCAACGTGCCGTTCGGAATAAATTGGCGAAAGCCACCGAACAACTGCACTTCAAGCGAGTCGGTGGGTGCGTTCATCGTTGTCATGCTGGAGACTCCTGATCTTCAAATCCTTCCGGCAAGGCGGGCAGGCCCTCGGGGTTCAGCCAGCGGCCGGACTTCCCGCCTTCCTTGAGCAGCAGCCGCACACCGTCGATGGCAAGGTCCGCTTCGACCTGCTTGGCCAGGTCCCAGATCGTCAGCAATGCAATCTGGACACCTGCCAGTGCTTCCATTTCGACCCCGGTGCGCGCCGATGTCGCGGCCTGGCAGAACGCGATGACCGCTTCGGAAGCCGGATCGAGCTCGAACGCCACGACAACGTGATCGAGACCCAGCGGGTGGCAGAGCGGGATGAGATCGGCAGTCTTCTTTGCAGCGAGAATTCCGGCCGTTTCGGCCAGGACCAGCGGGTCGCCCTTGGGCAGACTGCGGTCGCGCACCATCGGATAGGCCACCGGTCCCAGTCGGATGCGCCCGGTGGCAATCGCGCGACGGCGAGTGACGTTCTTGCCGCCGACGTCGATCATCCTGTATTGATGGCTGGGCCGCTTGGCGGTATCGGTCACCTCAACCCCCGGTATAGGCGAGATTCGGTGTATCGCCGAAATCACCCTGGTGCAGGAAGTGCGACACCTTCTTGCCCAGAAGCGCGGTCAGCAGGCAGGCCTTGAGTTGTTCACGGTCCTCGTCGTGCTGCAGAAACGGTCTCAGATCCTGACTCCCCTGGCCGAACAGGCAAAGTCGCAAGCCACCACGCGCCGTGACCCGCAGCCTGTTGCAGGTATCGCAGAATCCCGGGGCATAGGGGGCGATCAGTCCGATGCGACCGGCATGTTCCGGGTGGCCGTACTCCACCGCTGGACCGTCTACCGGACCGCGGTCGACGGGCTGCCAGCCTTCTTTTTCAAGCTTTCGGCGCACCACGTCACCACTGACGTGCCGCTTTTCGAAATAGTCCTGGTTGTCGCCGGTCTGCATCAGTTCGATGAAGCGCAAGGCAATCGGCCGGTTTCGCACGTACTCGAAAAAATCAGGCAGTTCGTGATCGTTCAATCCCTTGAGCAATACCGTGTTGAGCTTGACCGAGCCGAATCCCGTTTCCAGGCAGGAGTCGATGCTTTCGAACACCTTCTCGAAGCGCCGGTCGCCGGTAATTTCCTCGAAGCGATCCGATTCCAGGCTGTCTATGCTGATGTTGATTGCGTCCACGCCGGCCGCCTTGAGATCTGCGGCAGTCTCGCGCAGCCTGTAGCCGTTGGTCGTCATTGCCAGTTTCTCTATGCCCGGGGTTTCGCGCACGACACGCACGATATCCATGAAATCCTTGCGCACCATGGGCTCACCCCCCGTCAGTCGCACCTTGGTGGTCCCCAACTCGGCAAAGCCGGCGACCAGCCGGCGAATCTCGTCCACGCTCATGAATCCGGTCGGCTTGCCCTGGTAACCGTTGGGCAGGCAGTATTCGCAACGGAAGTTGCAGACGTCGGTGACCGACAGGCGGAGATATGCGAACCGGCGGCCGAAGCCGTCCTGAAGCGTCGTCAATGTGGCCTCCTTTACGAACACGGTAGGTGCCGAGGTTTCCCGTCTTCACCCGGCTCGACGCAGCTTTCCATCGAGCGGCGCCAGCGCCGTGGTCATCGATCACTTTAGGCGGCAAGCGCTCGGAGTGCGCTGTGTGTATACCAGCGCATACGATAACCTGAACAGGCCTTGCATTGCCAGAAATTCAGACAGAAATCGTATTTAGGTCCGCTGCGAACGATAGCCCGGGCTGACTGGGATTGATCATGATCAAATATTGCGACTCAGCGTTGCGGTCAGTCGGGGATGAACACGGGTTGGCCGGCGAGGCGGAAGCGCCCGATCGCTTCCTGGCCGGGTTCGGAAATCACCCACTTGATGAAGGTCTTCGCTGCCTCGTGACGCACACCGGGCAGAATTCTGGATTGTCGGCAATCACGGCATACCGACTGAAAAAATCCGGATCGCGTTCGACCAGCGGATCCGGGTCGCCACGATTGCCGAAGCTCAGCCAGGTGCCGCGGTCGACGAGGATACAGGCATCCATTGCGCGCGCCAACTCGAGAGCCTGACTTCCGGCCCGTCGTCCTTTCTGCGACTTTGACATGGGCATGGTTCTCGTACCGGCGGCGCTGAATGCCAACCGAACAGCGGCGGGTTACATTAGAATCAGGCGGCTACTGCCAGGAATTTCTTTATGCCGCATATCGCGCCCGACAGCCCGACGCCGCAACCGCTCAGGATTGCTGTGCTTACCATTTCCGATTCCCGCGATTTTTCCAGCGACCGTTCCGGCGATGCACTGCGCGACGGCCTGGAAGCGGCCGGCCATGTTCTGGCGGAACGTGAACTGGTACCCGATGATGTGTTCCAGATTCGCGCCGTCGTCTCGCGCTGGATTGCCGATCCCGAAGTCGAATGCATCCTGACGACCGGCGGCACCGGGGTTACCGGACGCGATGGAACGCCGGAAGCGATCACCCCGTTGCTGATTCGCATGATCGGCGGGTTCGGGGAATTGTTCAGACAATATTCGCTGGAAGAAATCGGCCCGTCGACGATCCAGTCCCGGGCGTTTGCCGGGGTGGCCAACGCCACGCTGGTGTTCGGGCTTCCGGGCTCTACCGGAGCCTGTCGTACCGCATGGAACCGCATCCTGCGACACCAGCTGGATGTGCGCACCCGGCCTTGCAATTTCGCTACATTGATTCCGCGTCTGAATGATGATCCGGGTTGAGACCCGTCTCGGACCCGGCCTTGCGACTTCAATTCTCACAGGAGCATCAACATGAACGAAGAAAAACTGAATATCAGCCTGCGCAAGTTTCTCAAGCAGGTCGGCGTGACTTCACAGCGCGAAATCGAAAAAGCCGTACGCACGGCGGCGGAGCAGGGCAAGCTTCCGCCCGGCGGTCTCGAGGTTTCTGTGCGGCTCGAATGCCCAGCGCTGGACCTCAGCCATGAAATCGATGGCCATCTCGAGACCGACTGAGCCGGCTTGTTCGGCATCCTCGCGTGCCGTCAGCGGGGGCCGTCGACAAGGGATCGTGATGTTCAGTCGCCGTTCCAGACGGGCTGGGCAAACGGTTCCACGGTGACTGGTGCGCCAGCCTCGACATTGCCCTGATCCGGCGAAAGATTGATCAGGCAATTGGCCTCGCTCATGGATCGGAGTACGCCGGAACCCTGGTGGCCGAAGGGTTCGACCGCCAGGCCGTGCTCATTTGAAACCAGCCGTCCGCGCTGAAATTCACGTCGGCCGGCTTTCTTGCGTATGGGCCGGCGGGTCGGTATTTCGAAGGCAAGCGCCGCTGCGGGGCGGGCGCCGGCCAGCTTGACCAGCGCAGGGCGTACAAGCTGGATGAACGTGACCATGGCCGAGACCGGGTTGCCGGGCAGGCCGAAGAACAGCGCTTTACCCAGGCGACCGAACGCCAGCGGGCGGCCCGGTTTCATGGCGACTTGCCAGAACCCCACGCTACCGACCTTTTCAAGCGCTTCGAGCACATAGTCGGCCGCGCCCACGGACACACCGCCGGTCGTCAATACCGCGTCGAATTCGCAGGCGCGCCGAAATGCATCGTCCAGCGCTTCGGGAACGTCCGGCACGATACCCAGATCGTGAATTTCCACGCCGAGCTCGGACAGCAGACCGAACAGGGTGTGACGGTTGGAGTCGTGGATCTTGCCCGGCGGCAGGGGCTCTCCGACCGGAACGATTTCATCGCCGGTAGAGAAGAACGCCACGCGTGCCCGGGAGAATACCGCGACCTCGGCTGCGCCGACCGAGGCCAGAACACCCAGATCGGCGCTGCCGATGCGCCGCCCGGCTTCAAAGACCGTCTGGCCGCAGGCCACGTCTTCGCCGGCGGCGCGGACGTTGGCGCCGGATTTGCAGGCTTCCGTGAAGCGAACCCGATCACCTTCGCGCTCGGTGCGTTCCTGCATCACCACCGAGTCGGCGCCGGCCGGCAGCACCGCACCGGTCATGATCCGCACGCACTCGCCCGAACCCACCTCGCCGTCGAAAGGATGCCCGGCGAAACTCTCTCCGACTTCGTGCAGCTGCCCGCCCGGCTCGGCCAGGTCGGCGGCGCGCACGGCGTAGCCGTCCATGGCCGAGTTGGTATGGTTGGGCACGTCTATGGCCGCGCTGACCGGCTCGGCCAGTACGCGACCCAGCGCATCGCGCAGATTCAGCCGTTCCCGACCGGCGACGGCATCGACTTGCTCGAGGATGCGTTCGCGCGCCTGCTCCAGCGGCAACGCCGGGCCGTCGTGGCCGCAACCGCCGCCGGCCTTGAGTGCGGATGGGTTCATGGTGTCTCCGTGCATAATATTTCCGCCAGTGCATCGCGCTGGTCGGGTGTGTTGACGTTCATGAAGGCCTCGGGGGCGTCGTCGAACGCGACCCGGACAAACTTCCGACTGGCGTACCAGCGGTCGGGCTTGCGCTCGCCCTCGATCAGTCTCTCGGCCAGGTCCGGCGCGAGGCGACCATCGAAAAGCGCATGCAGCGAATGCAGCCGGCCATCGGCTTCGGCCGCAGAGATTTCGGCCCCTTCGCGGGTCAGCGCCCCGGCCAGTCGCGCGACCAGGTCCGGAGGCAGACGCGGCGCATCACAGGGCACACACAGCAGGTAGTCGGTGCCGACAGCCTCGAACGCCGCGTGCAGCCCGGCCAGCGGCCCCTGGAACCCGTCATGTCGATCCTCTACCACCGGCACGCCCAGATCGCGATAGGCTTCCAGCGAGCGATTGGCGTTGACGACCACCGATCCGACCTGGGGCAGCAGTGCCTGCAGCGTCCATTCGATCATCGGCTTGCCGGCGACCTCGACCAGGCCCTTGTCCAGCCCGCCCATGCGCCGTGCCTGTCCGCCGGCCAGAATCACGCCGGTGATGCGCTCGCGTTCAATCATTCGTTTCGGATTCCTCGAGACTGGAGGCATTGCAGAATTCCGCGTAATCGATATAGCCCGGAAACTTGCTTTCGTCGGCGCAGTAGCGGCATTCCGGATCAGGGCCCAGCGCCAGCTCGCGCATGCGCGTGGTGCGCGCGTCGAACAAAAGCAGCCGACCGATCAGCGGTTCGCCGATGCCGGTTGCCAGCTTGATGACTTCCAGCGCCTGAAGCGAACCGATGATGCCCGGTACCACGCCAAGGACGCCGGCCTCGCTGCAAGATGGCGCCATGTCGGGGTCGGGCGGTTCGGTGAACAGGCAGCGATAGCACGGCCGCCCGCCCGCGGCAAATACCGAGACCTGGCCTTCGAAGCGCTGCACCGCGCCATACACGTTGGGCAGTCCCAGCCGGATGCAGGCGTCGTTGACCAGGTAGCGGGTCGGAAAATTATCCGAGCCGTCGACAATAATTTGGTAGTCGGAGAATACGTCTTCGACATTGCTCGAATCCAGCCGGACCTGGTGGGTGCGGACTTTGATTTTCGGGTTGAGGGCCTCGAGCGTGGCGCGCGCAGAATCGGTCTTGGGCGAGCCGATCCGGTCGTCGCGATGCAGCACCTGCCGGTGCAGGTTGCTTCGTTCCACCCGGTCGTCGTCTACCAGTCCCAGCGTACCTATTCCGGCCGCCGCGAGATAAAGGGCCGCCGGGGAACCCAGGCCGCCGGCGCCGACCAGCAACACGCGCGCGTCGGCCAGTTTCGCCTGACCTTGCATGCCGAATTCGGGCAGGTTCATCTGACGCGCGTAGCGTTCCGCACCATCGGCATCGATGCCCCGGGGGCGCACGCAAGGCAGCCCTTCGTGCTTCCATCGATCCACGCCGCCGGCGACCACGGCGACCCGCTCGTAGCCCAGTCGCACAAGATCGTCGGCCGCGAGCAGCGACCTGGGGCCGCTGGCGCAGATCAGCATGACCGGCGAATCGGGCGTTGCCAGTTCGGTGATCCGGGTTTCAAGTTCGCCGCGCGACAGCGCCCGGGCACCTTCGGGCAAACCCCCGGCCAGCTCGCCGGGATCGCGCACATCGATCATGACTTCGCCGACAGCCAGACGTTCGCGGGCCTCGCTCGGGGTAAGCTGCTGAATCCGGGCGCGTAATTCGGCCAGGCGCCTGTCGAGCACCATCGCGTTCAGCCTCCGGCCACGGATGGCACGACCAGCAGCGAATCCCCGTCCTCGAGCACGGTGTCGAGCCCGTCGCCGGAGCGTATGTCGCGCTCGCGCACGAACAGGTTCACGTGTGGCCGCACCCGGCCGCCTCGGGTCAGGATGCGCAGGCGCGCCTCCGGATGGAGGCGTCCCAGCTGGTCCAGCGCCTCGGCCACGCTGGCCGCTTCGACTGCAATTTCCTGCGCGCCGCCGGTCAGCGAGCGCAGTGCATCGGGGAGTTCGATCTTGATCATCTTGATTTTGCTTTCGGGTCCTGAAATGGTTGGTCGCGCGCGAGGAACTGCGATGCTATCACGCGTTTGCTCGAGGAACGATTCCCACCACGGGATCTGCTTCGCAAGCGGGCCCAAGGCGGGTCAATACCACCCGGTCCAGCACCGGGCTGGCGGCGAGCATGGCAGATGCCGCTGCTTCAGCCGCGCGTTGACGCCGGTCGTCGTCGACCTGGTTGATGACCGCGCAGACGTCAAATGGCCGCGTGCCCTGGAGCAGTCCGTTGTCGGCGCTGAAAAGGCGCGCAAAGTGCTCGGGGCCGATCGGCTGCCCGATTTCGAGTCCCGTGATTTCGGCGATGCGATCAGGCCGATGCGCGATTCGCTCGTCCAGCGACTGGCCCAGTACGGCCGCGGAGACGACGACCAGAACCTTCGCGGTGGACTTCGGCAGCACCGGTTCGCCGGGTTTGGGCGCCTTGATGCCGCGCATGCGCGCGCCGTCGGCCTTGACCAGCGTGAGGTCGAAATCCCCAGCGTCATGCAGCGCTTCGACCTCCTCCGGCCCAAGGCCCGCGACGCGACCGGTCTTGGCAGACGGTTGCAGGAAGGCGCGAACCCGGGCGCCGGTTTCCGATGCCGCTTGCCGGATCAGTGCTTCGGCCGACTCGACGTTGATTTCCATGTCGGTCCAGCGCGGCGGCCTCGGGGTATGCACGGTTGCAGTCCATGCCACCCGACCCGGGGCTTCGGCTGCAATCGCGTACAGCAGGCTCTTCTTGCCGCCTGCGCCGATGGCCGCGACGATCCCTCGCGTTATTCCCAGCGCCTGGAGCAGGGCGGTCATTCGACGCGCCCGGCCTGGATGCTGAGAATCGGCGGCAGGAATGCTGGCAGCGCGTCGAACCGTTCGCCACGGTCGCGACTGGCATACAGCTGTCCATTGGAGGTGCCGAAATACACCCCCAGCGGATCGAGATCGTCGGTATCCAGCCCGTCGCGCAGAACAGTGACGTAGCAATTGCGCTGCGGCAGGCCATTGGTGAGCGCGACCCAGTCGGACCCGGCGTTTTCGGTGCGATAGACCCGCAGCTTTCCGTCCACGGTGGAGCGGAACTGGGACGAATCCTCGGGAATCGTGAACAGCACGTCCGGATCTTTCGGGTCCAGGCCAAGGGCATAGCCGAAATCGCTGGGCAATCCCGAGGTGATTTCGACCCAGCTTTCGCCGCCGTCATCCGAGCGCCATGTTCCGGTGTGGCTTTGCCGATACAGGCGGTCGGGATCGGCCGGGTGCACCCGCAAGGTGTGATCGTTGTGTCCGGCCTCGGGTTCGGCCTGCGGCAGGTAGGGCGCACGCACGCCGCGGTTGCAGGGTCGGAAGCTTGTGCCGCCATCGTCGGAGCGATAAACGCCGCCGGCGGCCAGCGCCGCGTACAAGCGATCGTTGCAGGCGGCAAGCGAATGCACCGCACACCCGCCCTTGGCCGAATGCCAGTGCCTCGCGCTGGGATGTTGATGAAACGCATCCAGGCATTCCCAGTGCCGGCCGCGGTCGTGAGAGACAAACATCCCGGGTGGCTCGATGCCCGCATAAATCGTATCCGGCTGCGCGGCAGGCCCGGGCGCCAGGCTCCAGATGACCTTCAGGCTTTCAGGCCCGTCGTCGTCACCGTGTCGGGGGACATCGGCCAGCGGCTGCCAGTCGCGCCCGGCATTCTCGCTGCGATAGATGTGTATGCCCCAGATCGGATGATGGGCGGCCGCGTAACCGGTTCGGCCGCCGTCGCGAGGATCGAGGAAGGCACGCTGGATTTCGTATCCGGCCAGGTGTGGGCCCTCGATCTCGAATTGCCGGCGCGATGCGTCGCTGCGGGCAATGAACAGTCCCTTGCGCGTGCCGATGAGAATCGCGACTTCTGGTTGACTCATGATGGACTCAGCGTTGGATGATTTCGGATAGGATGCGGTCTGTGCCGAATCAGTATAGCCAAGGGTTGAGATATGAGCGCAGAAACGAAAGCACGCGCCAGAGCGATATTCGATGAATTCCAGGATCCGGTGCTGGGGCCGGATCTCAAGGGTGCACTGGGCGAGCCGGAGATTTCGGTCGAGGGCGGTGGTGTCACTGTCTCGCTGACGCTGGGATTCCCGTCGCGTCGCTACGGCCGTCGGCTGGCTCGTGAACTCGAGCGACGGCTGGCGGCCGACGACGCCATCGATCGGGCCGAGGTGCGCACAAGTACCCGCGTTGCGCCCCACCAGACACAGCCGAATGTGGAGCGGCTGAAGTCGGTCAAGAACATCATTGCCGTGTCCTCGGCCAAGGGTGGTGTCGGCAAGTCGACGGTCGCCTGCAATCTTGCGCTGGCGCTGGTTGCAGAAGGGGCTTCGGTGGGGATGCTGGATGCCGATATCTACGGCCCCAGTCAGCCGCGAATGCTGGGCGTCAGTGGTCGGCCGGATTCGCTCGACGGCAATGCGATCGAACCGATGAAAAGCTACGACATCGAGTCGATATCGGTGGGCTACCTGATCGACGACGACGAACCCATGATCTGGCGCGGGCCGATGGTGACCCGTGCCATGCAGCAGTTGCTGGGCGATACCCGCTGGAGCGACCTGGATTATCTGATCGTCGATATGCCGCCGGGCACCGGCGACATCCAGCTGACGCTTTCGCAGCACGTGCCCGTGGCCGGCGCCGTAATCGTGACCACGCCGCAGGACATCGCGACGCTGGATGCGCGCAAGGGCCTGCAGATGTTCCGCAAGGTCAACGTGCC
>DATGCS010000224.1:0-23570 GCA_035311685.1 Wenzhouxiangellaceae bacterium | reverse complement strand
ATTGACTGACCAGGACCAAACCCGGCTCTCGCGAAGGCGCCATGGCGCGAAGAAAGGCGAAAAGCCAAAGCTGATTTTCGCGCAGAGGCGCGCAGACGCAGAAAAAGACAGAAACAGGTAAACGCGCAGATTTTTGACCTGTTCCCCTTAGCACCATCAAGAGGACTATAGTGATGAATTATCTTGTTTGTCTATCGCTTCCATACAAACAATTCATTTCACAAATTACATAGTCCCAGTGTATATTGATGCCTGGATTGATCGGCGGCGTTAATCGAACTTCACGGCCGGTCAACGACACTCTCCTGATGCTCCAACAGTCTCGCCCGGCCTCCGCGCCGGGCTTTTTTATCCACCTGAACCCGGCCGTCCAAATCCGTCAGAATCCCCCTTCCCCAAGCGCAACTCGAGCCGATGATCGACCTGTCCAACTACACCGCCGCAATCTTCGACATGGACGGCCTGCTGATCGATTCCGAGCCGCTGTGGCAGGACGCCGAGATCGCGACCTACGCACAGTACGACGTGCCGGTCACGCGCGGGCTCTGCCGGGCCACGGCCGGGCGCCGGATCGACGAAGTGCTTTCGCTGTGGCACGACCGCTTCGACTGGCAGGGCCCGACCGTCGAACAGATGGTCGAGCGCGTGCTGGCCGAGGTCACGCGACTGATCCTGGATCGCGGCGAAGCGCTGCCGGGCGTGCACCGGACCATGCGCGCGCTCCACGGTGCCGGCCTTAAACTCGCCATCGCGTCTTCATCGCCGCCGGCGCTGATCGAGGCGGTAGTCGCAAAACTTGCACTCGCCGATTTTCTGGAAATGACCCATTCGGGCATGCACGAGGTTCGCGGCAAACCCGACCCCGCGGTGTTTCTGACGACGGCGCGAAAACTGGGCGTGGAACCGGGTCGATGCCTGGTCTTCGAAGACGCCCCGGCCGGCGTCGCGGCGGGCAAGGCCGCCGGCATGACCGTTATCGCCGTGCCGTCGGTGTTCGAGCCCGACGAGCCCGGCATCCAGGCCGCTGACCGGATTGTGACCTCACTTCCGGAATTCGTTGCCCGACGGTCCGGTTGAGCCGGGCTTGCGCTCGTGCAGTTCCTGAAACTGCCGCTTGAGCTCCGGCAGCGGACGTGCGTATAAGAAACCGAAAGAAAACGCACCGTCCTTCTCGTGCACGGCGTGGTGCATCTTGTGGGCCTGAATCAGGCGCTTGAGATACCCGCTTTTCGGATGCCACTTCAGCGGCCAACGGCGGTGAACCAGGCCGTCGTGGAAGACGAAATAGCAGAAACCATACCCGGCCATGCCCCAGCCGATCCACCATGTCGGGCCGAGGTTTTCGGCGCCCAGCGCGATCAGCGACATCGATATCGCGGTGCCGACGACGGCGAACAGGTCGTTTTTCTCGAAGATGCCCGTGCGCGGCTCATGGTGCGACTTGTGCCAGCTCCAGCCCCAGCCGTGCATCACGTAGCGGTGCGTCCACCACGCCACGCCTTCCATGGCCACGACCGTACCGAAAAACAGCAATGCATTGATGAACATAGTCATTTCATTTCAAACCGGAATCTTTCGATGATAATTCTGCTGATTTCGCCTGTGTCAATAGTGCCTGAAGGATGTGCAGACTACTTTTCACGCGCCAGCCGGTGCGCCAGCCATATGCTGATCAGCATCGCGGCCAGCGCAGTGGCCAGCAGCACGCTCCAGGCCGTTGCCAATTCAGCGGGCCCGTCGCCGCGCCAGAAGATGCCGTGCCAGCTTTCGATCACCCAGGCGTTGGGGGTGAACCAGCCCAGTTCGCGCAGCCAGCCCGGCATCAGGAAGCGCGGCATCATGCTGCCGCCGATGGCCGACAGTATAAGCACAACGAATGCGGATGCCGTCTGCGCCTGTTGACGCGAACTGCACAGCGAGGCAAGCAACAGGCCTAGCCATGCTGCCACGGCCGCGGCCAGCAATGCCGTGACCAGCCACGGGCCGAAATGCCCGAACCAATCGATGCCGTAAAGCCACCAGGCCACGGTGAAGATCAGCGTTGCCTGGACCAGGCCCTGCAACGTCAGGAAAAGCCCCTTGCCCACGACCACCACGGTGTACCCGCCGGGCCCGGCGACCAGTCGGTCGACGATGCCGGAATTGCGCTCGTCGATCAGGGAGATTGCCCCCTGCATGGCGGCGAACAGGAGAAACAGGATGGCCACGGCGCCGGCGTAGTAGCTCACACCGTCGTCGATCTCGCGGCCGCCGCCCAGCAAGCGCTGCGCGACCAGTCCGTCCTGCGATGTATCACCGCCTTCCTGTTCCAGTGTCTCTGCATCGAGCTCGGACAACGCCAGATCCAGCGCCTCTTGCTGCTGGTCGGTATACGGACCCGCCAGCGCGTCGACCAGTGAGGCGGCGCGCGCCACGCCGAGTGTCGGGAATTCCGATTGCAGCACGCGCTGCACGCGACCGGTCACTACCGCCGCAGCCAGCGCGCGCGAGGCGTCGCCGATCACGACTAGCGGCGGATCGGCGTCCAGGTTGGCGTCGGGTTGGGCACGCAGCCACACCCCGGCATCGGCCTGACCCTGTCGGACCAGCGCTTCGAGGTCGGCAACGCCCAACGGACCGCTTTCAGATTTCCCGGGTATCGGCACGATGCCGTCCAGCTCGCCGATGGCGCGGGCAATGCGCCCGGTCAGCGGTGTGCCGGCCTCGTCGAGGACCAGTACGCGCATTTCCAGGTCGCTCTCGCCGGCGCCGGAAAAAACCTCGGCGAACACCAGGAACATCAGCGGCGGCAGCACGAATGCCAGCATCAGCGCGCCGCGATCACGCAGCAGCGCCAGCCACATCACCCGCGCGACGGTGGCAATCATGCCACCGGCTCCGGATGTCGGCCGTAGAGACGCGCCCATAGCGAATCGAGACCGGGCCGGCGTACGCGAAGTTCCGTTACGGGTGCATCGACCGACAATTGCGAATGCAGGCTCCAGGCCGGCTGCTCGTCGATGAGCCCGGTCCAGTGCAATGCATCGCGATCGCTGCTGGCAAGACCCAGCTCGCCAAGCCGTGCGGCCAATTCGGGGCCGGGCGAATCAGCCAGAGAAACACGACATTCCCGGCGCGCGCCGAAGAATTCGCGAATCAATCCGGCCGGCGTACCGGTGGCCGCGATCCCGCCTTCCGACAGAAACGCGACGCTGTCGGCCAGCGTCTCGAGCTGGGCCAGGTCGTGACTGGTCATGAGCACGGCCAGCCCATTCCCGGCCAAACGGGTCAGCAGACTTTCGATCGCCTCACGGGCCGGCGGATCAATGCCCACGGTAGGCTCGTCGAGAATCAGCAGGCGCGGCGAGTGGCTCATGGCGCAGCCTATGTTCACGCGCCGCTGCCACCCGCCCGAAAGCCGGCCGGCCGGGCGCGCAGCCACCGCATCCAGATCGCATACCTTGATGGTTTCGGCCACCGCCGAACCGACAGCTTTCTTGTCGATACCCGCCAGACGCGCAAATGTCGCCAGGTTTTCCCTTACCGTCAGGTGCGGATACAGGGCAATCTGCTGCGGCACCAGGCCGGTCGCGGCGCGTGCTGCGGCATTCCTGAGCGGATCCTTTCCGACCACCAGCACCTGGCCGGCGTCGGGCTCCAGGCGGCCACATATGCAGCGGATCAGCGTCGATTTACCGGCACCGTTGGGCCCCAGCAATGCCAGAATCCGGCCCGGCGCAAGATCGAGATTGATATCGCGCAAGACCGGTTTGTCGCGGTAGGCGAACGCGATCGATTCGATCTCGAGGATCGGTTCGTTACCGGCCTGGCTCATGCGGTCGGAAGTCTAGATCAGGCGCTGGAACAACGAAAGCACGAACGCGCGCAACAGACTCCGGTCCAGACCGACTCGTTCGAGCTGTCCGTCGGCCTCGGCCAGTTCTCGCTGCAGCCGTTCGCGCAGCGCGCTTTCGCCGACCTGGTGCACCGACCCGGCCTTGTCGACGTCGGCGCCGCAGTCCTTGCCCGAACGCCTGCTGTGCTTGCGACAATCGAGAAGATCGTCCGCACTCTGAAATGCCTGGCCGACGTGGCCGGCGTAACGGTTCAGTGCGTCGAACCGTTCGTGCGGCAGGTCGACGATCATTCCACCGCCCACCACGGCAAGCTCGAACAGCACGCCGGTCTTCTGCTGATTGATGCGCGCCAGGCCGTCGCTGTCCACACCGCCCTTGCGTTCGACGAGATCGCGCGACTGGCCCGAAACCAGACCCGCCGTACCGACCGCCTGGCTGACCCGGGCGACCAGTCGGCAGCGCAATCGTTCGGGCAGGCTGTCGCTCGAGGCGATTACCCCGAAAGCCTGGTTGAGCAATGCGATCGCCGCCAGGGTGGTGGTGGCCTCGCCGAACTGGATGTGCGCAGCCGGCTGACCGCGGCGCATTCTTGCATTGTCCATGCACGGCAGGTCGTCGAGCATCAACGACGCGCAGTGAACGAGCTCGAGGGCGCAGCCGAAGTCGACAAGCGGCGCCGGATCGCGATCGAAATCCAGTGCTGTCAGCAACGTCAGGAGCGGGCGTACGCGCTTGCCGGGCGTGAGCAGGCTGTAGCGCATGGCCTCGACCAGCGTCGGGCAGGCGTCTTCATCGGCGCGGATGAGATCCTTCAGCCTTGTGTTCACTCGATCCCGCCAAAGACGAATCGTTGGCGCGGCGGGTTCGGACAAAGCGCTGCGCTGCTTTTCGGCGACCGAAGCGACGTCGACTATCGCGGCCATCAATTAGCTCCCTGCTTGTGGACTTCGGCCCGGCGGCGACATTGAAAAAAAGCGGCGAGCACGGTCTCTTTTAGTGGCGAATTTTCTGAAATCACTATACGCTGGATCATTGTGAATCGTGCGTGAACTCCAATCCAGCACAATAAGCCAATGCGCCCCAATATTCCAGACCTGCTGCTGGCCGGCGGCGGCCTTGCCAATTGCCTCGTCGCCCTTCGCGTGTCACAGAGCCATCCGCAAAGCCGGATCGTCATCGTCGAAGCCGGGCCGGCCCTTGGCGGAAACCACACCTGGTCTTTCCATGGCGGCGATCTGGACCCGGCCCAGCATGCCTTCCTGAAACCGCTGGTGCAATACGCCTGGACCAGCCAGCAGGTTCGCTTTCCACGCCTGCGACGCGAGCTGCAGGCCGGCTATTTCAGCATCACCTCCGAGGCATTGCGCCAGTACATGGGCCGCCGGCCCGGGATTGAGATCCATACCGACACCCCGGTCACCGCCCTGAGACCGCGGTCGGTCGCGGCCGGTGATGAGGTCGATCTGCGGGCCGCGGCCGTTCTCGATGGCCGCGGCCCGGAAGGCGCCGAGGGGATGGTGCTTGGATTCCAGAAGTTTCTCGGACGCGAGATCCAGACCCGGACGCCGCACGGCGTCGAATGCCCGGTGATCATGGATGCAACCGTCTCGCAGGCCGACGGCTACCGTTTCATCTACCTGCTGCCGTTCGATGAAACGACCTTACTCATAGAAGACACGCGCTACAGCGACGGCGCCGAACTTTCGGATCAGGAGCTGGCTTCAGCCATAGACGACTATGCCGCAAGCCACGGCTGGGTCATCGAGAAGACGATCCGGACCGAGCGCGGGGTGCTGCCGATCATGATGGCCGGCGACTTAGACCGCTTCTGGCCGCCAGACGACCCGGTCGCGCGCGCCGGTCTGCGGGCCGGACTGTTTCACCCGACCACCGGCTACTCGCTGCCGCAGGCGATGGCGCTGGCCGATGCCATCGCCGCGAACTGGCCGATGGATGGTCAGACCCTGGCCGCGTTCACGCGAAGCTTCACCGCCGCGTTCTGGACGCGCACGCGATTCTTCCGCCTGCTGAACCGCATGCTTTTCCGGGCCGGCCGTCCGGACCAGCGCTACCGGGTACTCGAGCGCTTCTACGGGCTGTCGGAAGACATCATCACGAATTTTTACGCGGCTAAACTCACACTTGCCCAGAAATCGCGCATCCTGATCGGCAAACCGCCGGTCCCGGTCACCGAGGCAATCCCGCTGGTGCGCGAAGACTCGTTCATGCGAAGGGAAAAACAATGACAACCAGCAAACGCGCCGCCGTCATCGGCTCGGGATTCGGCGGGCTCAGCCTCGCAATACGACTTCAGGCCGCCGGCTTCGATACCACTATCCTCGAAAAACGCGACAAGCCCGGCGGGCGTGCATATGTCTACGAGGACAAGGGCTTCATCTTCGACGGCGGGCCGACGGTAATCACCGATCCGTCCGCGCTGGAGGCGCTGTTCACCATCGGCGGCAAGGACATGAAGGACTACGTCGAGCTGATGCCGGTCGATCCGATGTATCGATTGTGTTGGGAAGACGGGGACGTGTTCGACTACACAAACGACGTCGAGCGGCTCGAAGCGCAGATCCGGCGGCGCAATCCGGCCGACGTCGACGGCTACCGGCGATTCCTTGAATATTCCCGCGCGGTATTCGAGAAAGGTTATCTCGAGCTTGGCCACGTGCCGTTCCTGAACTTCGGCTCGATGATCAAGGTCGCCCCGGCGCTGATGAAGCTCAAGGCCTACCGAAGCGTCTACGCCCAGGTGTCGAAATTCATCACCGATGAACACCTGCGTCAGGCGTTTTCGTTTCATCCGTTATTGGTCGGCGGCAACCCGTTCAAGACCTCGTCGATCTACGCCCTGATCCACGCGCTGGAGCGCGAATGGGGCGTATGGTTCGCCCGGGGCGGCACCGGCGCACTGGTGCGCGGCCTGGTGAAATTGTTCGAAGACCTCGGCGGCACCCTGCGGCTCGACAGCGAAGTGGCCGAGATCCGGACCGCCGATGGCCGCATCACCGGGCTTGCGACCAAGGACGGCTACTCTGCCGATTTCGACACCGTGGCCAGCAACGCCGACGTGCTGCATACCTACGGCAAGCTGCTGGGCCACACCGAGCGCGGTCGCAAGCAGGCGAAAGTGCTCGAGAAACGCGACTGGAGCATGTCGCTGTTCGTGATCTACTTCGGCCTCAAGCGCGTGCATCCGGATCTCAAGCACCACATGGTGCTGTTCGGACCGCGCTACAAGGAATTGATCAACGACATATTCAACGCACCCGACCTGGCCGAAGACTTCTCGCTGTACCTGCATGCCCCGACGCTGACCGACCCTTCGCTGGCACCCGAAGGCTGCAGCGCCTACTACGTGTTATCACCGGTACCGCATCTGGGCACGGCAGACATCGACTGGGACGAGGTGGGGCCGAAATACACCGACCGCATCCTCGACTACCTGGAACAGCATCACATTCCAGGCCTGAAGGAAGACCTGGTGACCTGTCGAACATTGCATCCGTTCGGATTCCGCGACGAACTGAATTCGCACCTCGGCTCGGCGTTCTCGGTCGAGCCGGTGCTCACCCAGTCGGCCTGGTTCCGGCCGCACAACCGCGATTCGAAGATCTCCAATCTCTACCTGGTCGGCGCCGGCACCCACCCTGGCGCAGGCATTCCCGGCGTGGTCGGATCGGCGCGCGCCACGGCCGGTCTGATGCTGGAGGATTTCGGCATGCCCGTCCCGGCCCGTTGACGGGGCGTCCAGCCAGAGACGCAGATGGACACGATGCTCGAACAACAGGCCCAGGCCACGATCGACCGCGGCTCGAAGAGTTTCGCGGCCGCTGCACGACTGTTCAAGCCCGAAACGCGCCGCGACGTCATGCTGCTCTACACCTGGTGCCGTCACTGCGACGACTTGACAGACGGCCAGGAATTCGGGCGCGGCCGGCTCCAGACCGCGTCGTTGGAATCGCTGGAACGGCTGCGGTCCGATTCCCTGGCCGCACTCAGCAACGCACCGTCGGGCGCGCTCCCTTACCAGGCGTTGGCCGAAGTCGCCGCCAGGCATCCGATCAGCCCGATGCTTGTCGAAGCTCACGTCAAGGGCTTCGAGCTCGACGTCGCAGGCTGGCAGCCGGATACGCTTGACGACACGCTGCAGTACAGCTACCACGTGGCCGGCTCGGTGGGCATCATGATGGCGCTGATCATGGATGTACGCGACGAGATCACACTGTATCGCGCCTGCGATCTCGGTCTTGCTTTCCAGTTGACCAATATCGCCCGCGACGTGGCCGAGGATGCATTGGCCGGGCGCTGTTACCTGCCCGCACAATGGCTTGACGAGGCGGATTTGACAGTGCCGGACCTGTCCGACGAGAAGTGCGCGGAGAAAGTCTTTCCGCTGGTGCGACGGCTGGTCGGGGAAGCCGAACCCTACTACCAATCGGCCGCGATCGGCATCCGCGCCCTGCCCCGGCGCGCGGCCTGGGCCATCGCCACGGCGCGCGCGGTCTACAGGGATATCGGTCAAAAGATCGTACGTCGCGGCCCCGATGCGCTGGGCGATCGTGTGTTCACCGGCAAGGGTCGCAAGATCTGGCGCATGACCACAGCCGTTCCGGCCGCACTGGCAACACGCCGAACCGCAGACGGCACCTCGAGAGCCGGACTTTGGACGCCGCCCGTCATTTTCTGACACCCGACATCCGCGAAGGATTCGTGGTTTGAAGTCGCCCGGCCAAGCGAAGCGCATCCGGGAAAGAATCATCTATCAACCAAATTCCCCGGGTGCGGCCTGCCGCCTTAACCGGGTTATCCGAAATGCCCGGGGCGGGGTTCAGCAAGAGCGGGTATCAATCATTCGCTCCGTCGGCGCCAAAGTATGCGGTCACCTCGTCGGTATATTTGCGACTCAGTGCCGCACAAAGCCGGATGCGTTCCAGCGTTTGCGCCAGCGCTCGCGGCCCGCCTTCGAGGTCGTCGACGCGGTCTTCGAACATGGCCTCGACCTGGTCGGCGCGCGCGTTGCTGCAAAAGCCGCCGCCGACGGCAACAATACTGCCCTTGCGCCAGGTGGGGATCCGATCCAGCAGCGCCTGAAGGTTGGTCTCGTCCTGCGCCCATTGCCACATCGCCTCGCGCTGGGCCTTATTTCCGACCTGGCCGAAGGCAACCGCGATCGCCTCGTTGTCGCGCAGCCGCGGGTCGGCGATGTGGGCGCGCAGCATGGCCCCGGTTTCAGAATTTTCCGATGCCCCCAGTGCGCCCAGCGCCCGGCCGCGGAAGGTGGCGTCGGTGCTGTCCAGCGCGCGCTGAAACAGGCCGTCGGCGAATTCGGCATCGCGCATCTCGACAGCCGCACGCAGAGCCGTGCCGACCAGGCCCGGATCGAGCACGTCGGCGGCAATCTCCAGGTCTTCCAGGTAATCGTCGGCCAGCCTATTCAGCGATTCGCGCAATGTAGCCAGCCGGCCTTCGTCCGACAGCACCGAAGCCAGCGACGCGCGCAACAGCGCATCATCGGTGGAATCCGAATCACGAGCCCCCAGGCCCAGCGCCTCCATGCGATCGGCATACATTGCCCTCAGCATCGCCGCGATGCCGGCCCTGGCTTCTTCGGTCCCGGCCAGGCGCGCATACATGGTCTTCAGGTCCACGACGGGGGCGGTGACCACTTCGCGGTCCTCGTCCGCCGCCAGCATACGCGCAACTTCCAGCAGCGCCCCGGTGCTCATGCCGCCGGAGCGCCAGGCGGCTGACATCGAGTCCAGCAGCATGCGCGACTCGGCATCCTTGAGCCGGTCGAAGTTGGCCGCCAGCGACGCCCAGCCGGCGTCGTCCAGCGAAAAACGGTAATAACCCTTGCCGTCGGCGTTGGGCATGACCCACTCGGGGCAGGATTCGGTCGGCAGTTCGACCACCGCTTCGGCCTCATCGACCAGCACGCAGTGATGCCGGCCCGGCTCGTCAGCATCATTGTCGCGGCCGAAGCGCACGCAAAGCGGGAATTCCCAACTCCGGTCACGGCTCGCGTTCGAGCCCAGCGGCAAGTAGCGGCTCTGGGCCACGCTCATTTCCGGCCGCTCGCCCTCGCAGCTCAGCCGGATCGAAACCAGCGGCACGCCGGGCTGGAACAGGAAGCTGGAAAATGCATCGACCAGTTCGGGGCGTCCCGACCCTTCGGCCAGCGAGGTCAGGAAATCCTCGTAGTCGGCAATGTCATTGGCAAAACGCTTCAAGTGCAGCCGCACGCCCGCGCGGAATGCGGCCTCGCCCACCCAGGCCTCGAACATCGACAGCACCGCGCCGCCCTTGGCGTAGGTGATGCCGTCGAACGCGTTGGCGATATCATGGTTGGTCTCGACCGGCTGGCGCACCTGGCGTGCGGTCTCCAGTGCGTCGGCGTTCATGACGCCGATCGCGCGGCCGAGAACCCGGTCCTCGAACCCGAGGTCAGGAAACGCCTGGTGGGCCGCCTTGGCCGCCATCCAGGTCGCGAACGACTCGTTCAGCCAGATATCGTCCCACCACTTCGGCGTCACCAGGTTGCCAAACCACTGGTGGGCCAGTTCGTGGCCGTGCACCGACGCGTAGGCGCGCTTGCGGCGCACCGAGTCGTTTTCGTCGAGCAGCAGTAATTGCTCGCGGTAGGTGATCGCGCCAACATTCTCCATTGCGCCGGCGGCGAAATCGGGCACTGCAATGATGTCGAGCTTGGGATATGGCATCTCGTAGTCGAAATACCGCTCCAGCGCGTGCACCAGCCGCGCGGTGTTGGCCAGCGCGAAGGTCAGCTGCCCGCCCTTGCCGGCCGCTGCCACGCCGCGCAGCGGAAGCGGCCAATTGCGGATTTCATTCGCCGGTACCGGTTCCCATTCCACCACGTCCAGCGGACCGACGGCAAAGGCAATCAGATAGGTGGGCAGCGGCGGCGTCACCGCATAGCTTCGCCGCACCAGGCCGTCGCCCATGGCCCGGGATGCGACCTCGGGCGTGGACGTGATCACGACCTGGTTTGCGGGTGCGGCGACGTGAATCTCGAACGGGGTCTTGAACGCCGGCTCGTCGAAGCCCGGAAACGCCAGCCGCGCCGAGGTGGCCTCGAACTGGGTGAAGGCGTAGGCCCGACCTTCCTCGACCACCTTGTAAAGCCCCTCCAGCGCCTGGTCGAACGGCGCGTCGTATTCGAAATGCAGCTGGGCCGGGCCGGCCTGCGGTACCGCGACCAGGTCGAGGCGGGCAACGCCGGTGTCGTCGACCTGGCTGTATCGCATGTCGATTCGCACTTCACCCTGTTCCAGCCACGCTTCCGTGACGTCCAACCGGTTGCCGTGCAGCCAGATCAGCTCCGAGGGTTTTCGGATATCAATCGCGATCGAGACACGGCCGGAAAATCGCTCGCGCTCGGGCACGATGACGAGATCGAGTTCGTAGTGTTGAGGCACCACTGCGTCGCCGAGCCGGCCGACCGGCATTTCTGCGACCGGGGCCGGTTCTCCGGGACCCTCGACCTGCAGCGATGGATCCAATTCCCCCACGTCTGAAGGCTGACAGCCGGCCAGCAGGACGGCCAGCGCGAGGCATGAAACAAAGCGGAACATTCATCCTTCTCCGGCTCGTACTTTGCGAGCGGCAGCGATAATTCCAATCAGGACCTGGAGTTCGGGATTCGACTCGCAGGCCTCGGAATGCGGGCGGGCGCGCAAAACCGGTAAAGCCGGCGCAGAAACAGCGGCATCCTTGCCGGGATCAGAAGCTCAACCCGCATTGAAATGCACTAGAACCAGGCACGGCTGGTGACGATACATCATTCCGCGTGCGGCGTGCCGACCCGGGACGGCTTCGGCTAGACTCGGCACATGTGGTTCGCCGATGCCCTCACCTTCGTCATTGCCGCGTTTGTGGTGCTGTCTGCCCTGATCTGGGGCGTCGTCATATTCAACCGGCTGGTCCGGGCCCGCAATCTGGTCCGCGCCGGCTTCGCCGACATCGACGTCCAATTGCAAAAGCGCCACGACCTTGTGCCGCAACTGGTCGAAGCCGTGCGCGCGTATGCCGGCTACGAGCAGAGCGTGCTCGAGGACGTCACGCGGCTGCGTGGCAGCGCGCGCAATGCCGAAGACATCACCGACCGCGACGAGGCCGAGCAGGCGCTGGCCGGCGGACTCGACAAGCTGGTGCTGCTGGCCGAGGCCTACCCCGATCTGAAAGCCGGCGAAAACTTTCGCCAGCTGGTTGCGGAGCTGACCGAGGTCGAGGACCACATCGCCCACGCGCGGCGCTTCTTTAACGGCGCGGTGCGCCAGCTCAACGACCGGGTGCAGCATGTACCCGATCGCTTCCTGGCCGGCGCCTTCGGATTCGAGCCGGAAGCCTTCTTCTCGGCCGGCATCGAAACCCGGCAGGTCCCCCGGATCGGCGAAGGACTGGGAGAAATTCCATGAAAAATCTGTCGGCGACCCTGTGGGCAATCGCCCTGCTACTGATGGCCACCGGCGCGCTGGCTGAAGAGCGCATCAACCGATTCGCATCCGAGATCGATATCAGGCCCGACGGCAGCCTTGTGGTCGTCGAGACCATCGACGTTCAGGCCGAAGGACAGGACATCCAGCGCGGCATCTACCGCGACTTCCCGACCGTTTACCGGGATGCGCTGGGCAACCGCGTCACCGTGCCTTTCGAGGTCGCCGCCGTGACCCGGGACGGCAACGCCGAGCCCTGGCACACCGAGAACGTGACCGGCGGTACCCGGCTGTATATCGGCGACGCGAATACCTACCTCGACCCCGGCGAATACAGCTACCGCATTGAATACACCACCGACCGCCAGCTCGGCCACTTCGCCGAACACGACGAGCTTTATTGGAACGTGACCGGCAACGACTGGGCTTTCCCCATCGACCGGGTCGAGGCCACGGTGCAACTGCCGGCAGACGTGCCTCGCGACGAACTGCGCATCGACGCCTATCTCGGCGAAACTGGCGCCAGGGGTACGGCCTGGACCTCCGACGTTCCGGCCGCGGGCGTCGTCACGTTCAGCAGCCAGCGAACGCTGCGACCGTACGAGGGCATGACCGTCGTGGTCGGCTTTCCCAAGGGCCTGGTGCCGCAACCAACAATGTTCGACCGGGGCACGCGCCTGCTGACGGACAATCGCGGCTCGATAATCGGCATGATCGGACTGCTGGTGGTCATCGGCTGGCAGGCCTGGGCCTGGAGCCAGGTGGGTCGCGACCCGCTGCCGGGCGGGATCTATCCGCGCTACGAAGCGCCGCCGGGCTATTCGCCGGGCATGCTTCGCTACGTGCTGAAATACGGATACGATAAGACGGCCACTGCGGCCGCAATTGTTCACATGGCCGTAAACGATCACCTGAAAATCGACAAGCACGGCAATCACTACGAAGTCACGCGCGCCGAAGGGCGCCCGGAATCCGGGACTGAGGCCAAGCTGTTCGACGCGCTGTTCGCCGGCGGCGACTGGCTCACGTTCGAGCAGTCCGAGCACGCCCAGGTGAGCAAGGCGGTCAAGGCGCACGAAAAAGCGCTGCGCAGTCGCATGAATCACGATTATTTCAAGCTCAACAAACGTCTGTGGGCGCCGGGGCTGATCGCGAGCGCCGTGTCCGTTGTCGCGATGGTTGCGGTCACACCCACCGACGAGCCGGGTCTGGGACTTTTGCTGGCATTTTTCGCAGCGATATGGTGCGGTTTCATCGGGCTGTTCGTATGGCGCATGTTGAAGCTCTGGAAACGGGCCCGAGGCCTGGCCATGCTGCCGCTGCTCATCGCGATCGTGTTCATCGTTCCGTTTGTCGCGGTCGGCGTCGGCGTGCTGGGCGGGCTGGCCTGGCAGATCGGACCGCTGCCGGCGCTCGTCCTGATCGCCCATATCGCGATCACGGCAACGTTCTATCAATTGATGAAGGCACCCACGCAGCGCGGTCGAGACCTGCTGGACGCGATCCAGGGCCTGCAGCTGTATCTGAACATCGCCGAGCGTGAAGACCTGGAGCGTCGCCACGGCGGCAATCACCCGGTTACGATCGAGGAATTCGAGCGGCTGCTTCCTTACGCCATCGCGCTCGAAAGCGCCGAGACCTGGGGCGCTCGCTTCGAGGACGCAATCCGTCAGGCCGAGATCGACGGCACCATCCAGACGCGCAACTGGTACAGCCCGTCGATGGTTTCGGGCGGCGCACTCAACGGCGCGGCAATCTCGAACTCGCTGGCCGGCGGCCTGTCGAGCGGCATTTCCAGCTCGGCCTCGCCGCCCGGTTCTTCATCGGGCGGCGGCGGGGGCGGATCTTCCGGGGGCGGCGGTGGCGGCGGTGGGGGCGGCGGCTGGTAGATTTATCGCTGCATCGCGGGCGGCTTGCCGCCCAACGCGAGCCAGGCCGCACCGATCGCGCAGCCGGCCGCGACTGCAAAAAACGTCGCGATGCCGAAGGCAGGATTCACCGGCGCGGCACGATCTCGAAATCAAGCGTCGAAAGGCCGTCGATCTCGAGATGCACGCGATCGCCGACGGTCAGTCCTGAAACGCCGGCCGGGGTGCCGGTAAACACCGCGTCGCCGGGATGGAGCGTGACCTCACGCGACAGCCGGGCCAGCAGTTCGGCCACCGGCCAGATTATGTCGCCCAGCACCGCTTGCTGGCGACGCTCGCCGTTGACCTCAAGGCTGATTCGCCGGCTGTCGTCGGGCTGCCATTCGTCGGCCGGCACGATCAGGCCCACCGGGCCGGACTGGTCGAAGCCCTTGCTCAGCGCCCACGGCATGCCGCCGGCCTTGGCGCGCGCCTGCACGTCGCGCCGGGTCAGGTCGCAGCCGACGGCATAGCCGAACACGCACTCGGCGGCCTGCGCCGGCGCAAGATCGCGCCCGCCCTTGCCGAGAAAAACCACCAATTCGGCCTCGTGGTGCAGATCCTCGGTGGCCGGCGGCCACTCGACGGTCCCGGCCTGAACGATCGCCGATGCCGGCTTGGAAAAGAACACCGGATCGCTCTTGTCCGGATCCGAGCCCATCTCGCGCGCGTGCTCGGCGTAGTTGCGCCCGACGCACCAGACGTGACGGACATGCAAATCCCGCCCGTCGACGAGCTTCAGCGACGCGGGCCGCCAGTCGGGAAGCACGGCCATGAAATCAGGCCAGGTGACGGATGCCGACCGCGTCGCGCAGTTGATCAATGAACGGCGTGGCGATGGCCCGCGCGCGCTCGGCGCCCTGCTCCAGTTCGTGCTCGATCTTTGCCGGATCGTTGATCAGTGCCTCGTAGCGTTCGCGCGGTGCGGCCAGTTCCGAATTCACCAGCTCGAACAACTGCTGCTTGACCTCGCCCCATGCAATCCCGTCGGCAAACGCCCGGCGCATCTCGGCGCGCCGGGCCTTGTCGGCGAACGCGGCGTAGACCGAATACACGCTGGCCTGGTCCGGATCCTTGGGTTCGCCGGGTTCCTGCGAGTTGGTCTTGATCTTCATGATCGCCTTGCGCAGCTTCTTCTCCGGGAGCCACAACGGGACGGTGTTGTCGTAGCTCTTCGACATCTTGCGCCCGTCGGTGCCGGGCAGCGTGGCGACGAACTCGTCGGTCGCCGCCTCGGGCATCACGAAATGCTCGCCGTAGCGGTGGTTGAAGCGCCCGGCGATATCGCGCGCCATCTCCAGGTGCTGGATCTGATCCTTGCCCACCGGCACCGAATGCGCGTTGAACAGCAGAATGTCGGCAGCCATCAGGATCGGGTAGCAGAACAACCCCATGTTGATACCATAATCCGGATCCTCCCCGGCGCTTTCATTCTCGGCCACCTGCGCCTTGTAGGCGTGCGAGCGGTTCATCAGCCCCTTGGCCGTCGCGCAAGTCAGCAGCCATGTCAGCTCCGGAATCTCGGCGATGTCGGACTGGCGGTAGAACACCGAGCGAGACGTATCCAGCCCGAGCGCCAGCCAGGTCGCGGCAATCTCAAGCGTCGAGCGATGAATGCGCTCGGGCTCGAAGCACTTGACCAGCGCGTGATAGTCGGCCAGGAAGTAAAACGAATCGAACGACGTGTCGCGGCTGGCCTCGATCGCCGGCTTGATCGCGCCGACGTAATTGCCGAGATGCGGTGTGCCGGTGGTGGTAATGCCGGTCAGGACGCGCTTTCGAGTGCTCGGATTGGGGATCATTGGAATTCGACTTCTGGCTGCAAGCCCGATATTTTACGCCGGGCCGCGCCCCCGCAGGCCGCGGCGACCTTGCCGGCGGCGTTCTTCCCACCCCCATCGTTCAATTGCCGGTAGTTTTCCCAACGGCGTCACATGGACCAATCGCACAGCCAATGCGAAACCCAAGGCGGCCGAAACGTCGATCCATTCCTGCGGCAAGGATCAGCCGGCTGCCAGTTATTTATCACAAGGCTTTGCCGAAACAACACATTACAGTCAATAACAGATCGTCAGGCAGTTACGGCCGAAAGCTTTCGAATTGCGCAAACAGGTATTGGGCCTCCGGCAACTCGCCTAGCGACACATAATCGGAAACTTCGGAATATTCTCCCCACATTTCGACCACGTTAGAATTCAGGTGAGCGGAATCTATGGCTTCCTGGGATACCCACTCGAAGACTTCGACGATCGTGCCGTCCAGGGATTTCATCAGCACCGGTTCTCTCGCCGTCGCGAGCCCTTCATCCCTGAGACGCTGAACATGCGTTCGCATCAACGCGTCGAGTTCCGCCTCTTTCCCCGGTTTCGGCTTATAGCCTACGATTACGATTTCACCCATCATCACGCTCCAGACTCGTGTCGTGCCAAACAATATACTGCAGATGCATCTCGGTCCGGATCAGGTCAGCCCCTGTAACATGAACCGACGGCTTGCCAAGATACACGACCTGAGAGCCTGAAATACAACGCATTTCAATGAATTATCAACTTGTGCGGAGCGGGTATCGTGGCCGGCCGGCTCGCCGTTCGGTTTGCGAACCTCGATAGCCGAATTTCGACCTCTTCAAAAAAATAGACGCCCCCGAAGCGCGCAGCCTTTTAATAAAAGCGATGCTGCAGCGAAAGATCAGCCAGGGCGTCGTTGGTATTTATGTATTTCCTGATCGGCGTCGTACCTCGGTATATTGCCGGGTTGTTCTCGATAGCGAAACCCACTGGCGTCGCTGATCAGGTGCGGGGCGACGAAACTCAATCCTCCGGCATGACCTTGACCGGGCGCATGCTCGCGTCGACCGACACCATCACCAACTCGCCCTGGATGGCCAGTTGCTGCCCCCCGGACAGCGGATCTTCGCGCAGGATCTGTACGGTCACCGTGATGCTGGTGTTGCCCACCCGCGTGACCTCGCCGATCAGTTCGACGATGCTGCCCTTGGGGATCGGTACCTTGAAATCCACCCGGTCCATGGATACCGTGACCACCTGCCGGCGGGCGAAGCGCGTGGCGGTCAGGAATGCGACTTCGTCCATCCACTTCATCGCCGTGCCCCCGTACAGCGTGCCGATCGGATTGGTGTCCTGCGGAAACACCAGCTTGGTGATTCGCGTGCGGGAATGTTCAATGCGTTCATTGACGGTCATGGACCGGTCTCCTTGGACAGGCTGAATTTCAGCTTGTCGGGGCAAATCCAGTTCGAAAGGCGATTTCAGATCGGGCCGGTGCGTCGGATATCGCGAAACGAGGTCACAAATGCAATCTGCGCAGCGCCGAAGAATATCAGGTCGATGCCGAGCAGTACACCCAACAGCCAGAAGGCGGATTCGGGAAGCGCGACCAGCACGATGACGCCGAGTACGATCGAGATGACGCCCGAAGTCACCATCCAGCCCCAGCCAGGCGCAGGCCGCAGCAGCCAGGCGGCAGCGGTCTTGAACGCTCCGCCGAGCAGAAAGAAGACCGCCAGCACCAGGGTAAGCGTGAACATGCCCTGCAGCGGATACGCAAGCAGCAGTCCGCCGGCAACGATAGCAAGAATACCGAAGATCACGCTCAGACCGATGCCGCCGGCCGACCGATCGAAAAACAGGCGAACCAGTTCCAGCACCCCGACGATCAACAGGAAGATACCGAAGACCAGTTCGATTCCCAGCGTGGCCCACCATGGGAAAAACAGGGCCGCGATGCCGAGGACGATCGAGATGACGCCTATGGTGACCATCCAGCCGCCCCCTCGAGGGATGTTGGTCGTGGCTTCGAGTTGATCGTGTTTGTTCATGGTCGAATCCTCCATGCACGTTAGACCTTCGTGTACAACCGGGTATAGCTGCCGGAGTTCTCCAACTGCCTGCAATCGACACCCTTGAATCGAGCCTACCAAAGTTTGCCGAACGGCTGGCCCTGAGGGCAGGAAAGCGGGGTGGCCGGGCATTCCGCACGTGCTCACCGGGTATCGTCTCTCAAGCCGGCTTTCGTGACCGGTCGGGCGGCAACCGCCACCAGGTCCAGACCACCAGTGCCGCGAACAGCGTATAGGCAGCGACAAACACCCACCACGGCAAGTCCAGATAAATGTATCGGGCCAGCCAGTACTCGATGAAGCTTTGTGCGTGGTCTGCCAGGCCGGCCTCGCGCCGCAGTCCTTGCTCCCAGCGTGTCGGCGGACATAACCGACCGAGCCAAGCCTGCAACGCGACTACGACAATAGTGGCGAGGTGGGCCAGCCGAAACCAGGCGTTTCGAACCCAAGACCAGTCCCGCCACCCGCCGACAAGGACCATCACCTGGCCGGCGATCACGAAACATACGACCAGGGCATGGACCAGCAGGATCAGGTCGGCCGACAGGCCCGGATGCGGAATGGACTGGTAGATTTCGTCGGCCATCGTGCTCATGCTACCGCCCATTGTCTGGCCGCTCGGGCCGAGGTCGACCCCGGAAGGTGCCCGCCTGTCGGTTCCGCACCGCCGCCGTGATCAGGCCGGTGCTGCGCCGGCCTCGCCGCAGCCCTTCTATAATGATCGTACCTGCAATATTTCTTGGAAGCTTTTCTTGAGCACATCGTCCTCGTTTACCCGGTCATTGGGCCGATGGATGGCCCAGATTCACCTCTGGATCGGCGTGGCCGCCACGGCTTTGATTGTCGTCATCGCGATTACGGGTGTGATGCTGAATCACAAACAGCTTTTCGGCTTTCAGCCGGATCCTCCGAATGCCGGCCAAATCGGACTTTCAGGCGCGATGCCGATGATCGACCTGGTCTCGACGGCCCGCGCGACGGTCGGGAATGAGACCGCAGCTGCAGGGGTCGACCGGCTGGACGTGAGGCCCGACAAGGGCTTCATGAAGGTGCGCTTCGAAGATCGGCTGGCGACCGAGGTCACGCTGGCGATCCATACCGGCAAAGTACTTTCGATCGGGCCACGCGACGATGTTTTCCTGGAAAAACTGCACTCCGGCGAGATCTTCGGCAACAATTGGATTCTGCTTTCGGATGCGCTGGCGATCGGCCTGCTGATTCTCATGATCACCGGCGCCTGGATATGGCTGTACCCAAAGGCGAGGACATGACCCGGTGAGCGTTGTCGAAGGCGCGCTTTTGCTATTCGGAATCTTCGGGATTCCTCTGCTGTTGCTGGCCAAAAGTCACCCGTTCCGACACCTGGGACGCCGTCTGCGCGGCGCTTTCTGGGGCGGCGTAATCGGCTACGCGACAGGAATACTGGTCTGGGGACTGGCTACCATCGCACCGGCGGAAATGTGGAGTTCCGGAAACGTTCGATTCCTCGCCGTCGTGATTGCGCCGGCGCTCTTCGGCAGCGCCGGATTGGCCCTCGGGGCGCTGGTGGGCAACAAGCCGAAACGGCGCCCTCATCGTCAGCGGCATAAAAAGGCCACGCCCACCTCGCTAGAACGTGATTCCCTAAAATCCAGTGCGCGCTCGACGGCCCGGTTCTGAACGGGACAGGCCTGCTCAGTCGCGCAGGAAATCGAGCAGGTGCAGCGTGCTGGCTACGACATGAAGGGCGAGCAGCCAGGCGAAGACGTTGGCGACCAGCATGTGCCATTCGCGCCAGGCAAGCGCTGCGCGGGAGCCGTCGGCCAACATCCAGCCAAGGCCGGTGGCTGCCGTGGCCAGAAGCAGGACGAGGAGCAAGCCCTGAATCAGCGAGAACAGCCCGGCCCCGCCGGCCGACGGGACTTTCAGCTTCGCGATTGCCTTGAGATCGCTTTTGACTTCCGACAGATTGCCGGCCGCCCACGGGAATCGTTCTCGCCAGCGCCCGTCGATCAGGTTGGTTGCCAGATAGATGATGCCGATCGCGACAAGCGCCAGGCCGAAAATAATGTGAGTCCAGTCCCAGAAGGCCGGGTTCTCCGGCACGATGCGGCGCATGGATATCCAGGGGCTGGTGACGATCAGCCACACGGAGAGAGCCGCGGCCAGCCAGTGCTGGGTCCAGCTGGTCTGATCCAGCAGTCTCTTCACGTTATCGGCTCACTGACCGTCAGGCCGCCATCGCCGGGTTTCCAAGCGCCGCCACACGCTTTGCGAACCGGTCCACTTCATCCCAGTCGGTGAATTCGGCGTTGGTCTGCGGATCGGTGGGGCCCTTGGTCAGCCACATGATGAAGCGGATGATGTTGCGATCGGTGAAGCTGTAACGCTGGTAGTCGAGATTGCCGGCAAACACGCCGACCAGGTCGGGTTTCCACGGGCATTTTTCGAGAAAGGCTTGCACGTAGGGATTGGTCTCGGGCGTGTTCTTGCCCGGCTTGCGCGCCACGAGGTTGACCGAGAAGAAGCCACTGGCCCGCTGCTCCAGCAATGCCTGGTGGCGCCGGATAAAGTCGTGCACCGGCGGCTTGTGCTTGCCGTTGCGGATGCTGGCGCCGAGAATGATGCGGTCGTAATCGGCCGGATCAACGCCCTCGTCGGTCAGCGCTGCCGAATGCACTTCCTCGCCGAGCTCTTCGAGCCGCAACCGGATACGCTGGACAATCTTTCGGGTATGGCCGTAGCCGCTGTAATAAAGCAGAAGCGTCTTGCTCACGGGAACCGATCCTCGTGGAATTGTCGCGCAACCAAGTATAGAGACGGCCCGGGGGTGGGAATTTGATCCGGGTCAGTTTGGCAAGGCGCGTTCAACACAGAGGTTCGAGGCTGCCGGACTCAGCACCAGAGCTCGCGCAGCGGCGTTTCAGGGCAAAAGCGCCACGCAATCTGGGCTTGCAGCAGTTCGGCGCTGGCCAGCGCGTCGGTCAGCGCATGGTGAGCGCCGTAGAGCGGGAGGTTGTAGCGCGCGCGGCTCTGGGCCAGGCGAATCGATTGCGGGTACCGGCCGACCAGGCCGGCGAGAAAGCGCACGAGGGGGCTGACTTTCCACCCGCGATGAATGCGCGCCTCGAGTTCCATGGTGTCGACAATCGGGAATTCCACGCCCTCGCCCAGTCGTTCGCGTACCGCGCGGCGAAGAAACGGGCGCTCCAGCCCGCGGTAATGAACCACGGCGACCCGACCGGCCATTGCATCGAGAAATTCCGGCAGGATCTCGGACAGATCCGGAGCGCGTCGCAGATCATCATGCGTGATCCGATGAATCGCAATCGATTCATCCGAAAGCGCTCTGCGCGGCCGCAACAGCCAGTAGCGTGAATCGGAGCAACGAACCCTCGCCAGGGTGAAGGGCACCAGGCCGATGCTGACGATGCCGTGGCGATCGGCGTTCATACCGGTGGTTTCCAGATCGAGGGCGACGAACGGGACATCTTTCATGGCGGTGTCGCCGGAAGGGGTGCCGCGGCCATAAAAGCGCTTGAGGAGAGGCACGGTAGCTTCGGCTTTCAGTCTTTCGAAAATCTTCGGCCAGTCCGGCCCGAGATCTGCTTGCGACCGCCTGCGGTTCAATGCTGACATTGGACCCGGCCTCAGCCGCGGTAGCGGAACTTGATGAATTTCTGCGCGTTGCTCAGCACCGTGAACGCGTCCTTGAGGCTGCGTCGTTCGAGACTCGGCAGGTTCTCCGGGTCGATGTTGTTGTCGGGCGGTCGGCCGGCCTCCACGGCAGCGGCCTGGTGGCGGATGCGGATGATGGAAATGAATTCCATCGCGTCTCGCAGATCGGCCGCCATACCGGCAGTCAGAAAACCTGCTGCGACCGTATCTTCCAGTCGCCTGAAAGAGTTCTGGGCCTGAGATGCGCTGGCCAGCGCATGCACGCGAACAACGTCGACCAGCGGCGCGGTGCCGCGTCGCTTCAGATTGATGGTCCGCTGGTAACGACCGCTTTTTTCCAGTACGAAATCCTTGAAGAAGCCCAGCGGCGGCGTCCGGTTCTGTGCGTTGCGCGCCAGGCAAGCCAGGAAACTCGGCGACTGGCTGGCCTGCTCGGCCACGAAAGCCTTGAGTTCGTCGGCCATGCGCGTTTCGCCGGCCACGCCGTCGAGATCGAAAAAAACCGAACCGTGGAGCAGCGCCTCGGGTTTCGGCTGGCTGATCCATTTCCCGAATTCGTCCTTCCAGGCCTGCAACGGCTTTCGCCAGCGCTTGTTGCTGGCCATGAAACCGCCCTTGCAGTAGCGATACCCGACCTCGGCCAGCCCGTCACAGACGAACCCGGCCAGATCCTCGAAGTACTTGCCGTGAAGCTTCGGATCGTAGTCGTCGTGCAGCACCATGGCATTGTCCTGGTCGCTGTACAGAATCTGTTCGTCACGCGCCATGGAGCCCAGTGCCAGAAAGCAGTAAGGCACCGGCGGCGGTCCGAATTTTTCATGCCCCAGTTCCAGAAGCCGCTGCTTGAAGCTTCGTCCGACGGCGGCAATGGCGCTGCCGATCATTTGCGAATTGGCATCCTCGTTGACCATCCGCACGAAGCTTGCGCCGACATTCGGCAGCAGTGCCTTGAGATCCTGGACGCTGTTTTCAAGAAAAATGCTGCGCACCACGAACAAGCTGTTCTGGGTTTCCAGGCTGACCACGTCGGCCAGGTCCACGACGCCGTAAAGTCGACCGCGCTGGAGTACGGGCACGTAATGAACGTTGTTGCGCAGCATGATGATCAAGGCTTCGAACAGGAAGGCGTCGGCATCGATCGAAATCGGATCACGCGTCATCACCTCGCGTATCGGCAGACCATGATCCAGGCCCTTCGCCAGAACGCGGTCGACCAGGTCGTCGCTGGTGACGATGCCGGTCATTTCAGCTTCCTCGATCACCGAGGACGAGTGCTTTTCGTCTGCATCGTCCGAAGGGTCGGCGAGTATGATCAGCGATGACGCCGCTCTTTCCGCCATCTTTTCGGCGGCCTTCTGAATATCGGCAGATTCGTTGATCGCAAGCGGCGGCAGGCGAACCAGCCTCGACACCTTGGTAGTCATGAACTGACTGGCGGTCGCCCGCTCGGATGCCGCGTGCCGAAGACGGGTACGATCCGCGACCTCGACGAACTCGGCAAACGTCTCTTCTTCGTCGAACAGCGTTCGAAAAATCTTTGCCGGGATGAAGTAGATCAGGGTATCTTCGATGGCGCGGACCGAGAAACGCGCCGGCTTGCCGGTCATCAGCGCAAGCTGGCCGAACAGATCGCCTTCGCCGAGACGATTGTAGATTTCGCCGTCGCGGCGATAAATCTCCACCGCGCCGCTGCGGATATAGTGCAGATCGGAAACCGAATTGCCCACCGACAGCACCCGGGAACCGGTCTTGAAGTAGGCAATCTCGACTTGCTCCGAAATGCCCTTGAGACGTTCCTCGGACAATTCATCGAACGGGGGGTGAAGTTGCAGGTGGTTCCGGATTTCGA
>DATGCS010000223.1:0-19274 GCA_035311685.1 Wenzhouxiangellaceae bacterium | reverse complement strand
CAACGTCGGCCTGCTGCAGAACGACCTCGGCCATTACGTCCAGGCCGAACAGACCTTGCGCCGGTCGATCGAGCTTCATCGCCAGGTCGGCGGACCCGAAACCGAGCAGGTGACCGCGCCGCTCCACAACCTTTCGCTTTCCCTACGGCGTCAGGGACGGCTGGATGAAGCGCGCACGGCGTCCATGGAAGCGCTTTCGATCAAGCGTGCAGCCGGCGACTGGAGCCTGTCGTCACTGGCCGTGACGCTGGCTGCCCTTGCAAATATCGAGCGCGAACGCGGAGACCTGCCGGCCGCACTTGCCCACTCCGAGGAGAGCCTGGAACTGCGCGAGGAGGTGTTCGGCCGCGACAACGTCATGATCGCCAGCGGACTGGTCACGCACGCCGAAATCCTCAACGCGCTGGGCCGGTCCAAAGATGCCGAGCGCCTGACGCGAGAGGCGGTTGCGCTGCACGAGTCGGCCGGCACGCTCGACAGTCTGCGCGCCGCCGGCGTCAGGCTGGCGCTGGGTCGATTGCTGATCGCGCAATCGCGCCCGGACGCGGCCCGAGCCGTGCTCCAGCCGGCGCTGGCCAGTGCCGCGCGCGAACTGCCGGAAGGCAGCCCTGAACTCAAGCGTTTTCGCGCCGCGCTGAGCGAAGCATCGCGCCAGGCCGAGTAGGGTCAGTGCGCGGCGGATTGCAACTCCGCGGGTCGGCGTAATGTATTCCGGAGGCGGTTCCCTTGGCGGCCTTCCCACCGGATTGTTACACTTGAAACCATTTCGGCGAAGTCCCGGTCATGTTCACCGACCCGCTTCTAGTGTACCCCGTCGTTAATCCTGTGACATTCAGAGTGTGACTAAGTCGACAGTGCAAGGCGCGACCCGCAGTGAATGGCATGCCCTTTACAAGGGTCGGAACGTCGCAATGTCGACTCAGACGCTCTTCCGAAGGGCGAGCCCGAACGAAACAACAGTCGCGCTCATCTGCGGCGTTAGGGCTCTTGGAAAGGCAATAAGCATTCCGGCGAGCCCTGCCTTGCAGCTAAGCGCTTTCCGACTCGCTGAAAGTTACAGGATTAACAAGGGGCACACTAGCGGCGGATTCGACCGGACGCCGGGCGATTGAATCCACGGAGAGAAAGATATGGGTTTGCTGATCGAAGGAAAGTGGCACGACCAATGGTACGACACGAAGTCCACGGGCGGCCGCTTCAAACGCCAGGAATCGGCGTTTCGCAACTGGATTACCGCTGACGGGTCGGTTGGCCCCGGCCACGAGGGCGGCTTCGAGGCAGAGCCCGATCGCTATCACCTCTACGTGGCCTATGCCTGCCCGTGGGCGCACCGCGCGCTGATCTTCCGCAAGCTCAAAGGCCTGGAGAAGATGCTGCCGGTCTCGGTGGTCAATCCGCTGATGCTGGAAAACGGCTGGAGCTTCGAACCGGGCTACAAGGTGGTTGCGGATCCAATCCACAATGCGAGGTTCATGCACCAGGTGTACACAGCCGCTGACCCGGAATATACGGGCCGCGTGACCGTCCCGGTGATCTGGGACAAGAAGAAACAGACCATCGTCAATAACGAGTCGGCCGAGATCATCCGCATGCTCAATTCGGCCTTCGACGACATTGGTGCACGCGAGGCCGACTACTACCCCGGAGACCTGAGCGAGCGGATCGATGAGATAAACGAATCCGTCTATCACAAGGTCAACAACGGGGTCTACAAGGCCGGCTTTGCCACCACCCAGGAAGCCTACGAGGAAGCGGTGATACCGCTGTTCGAAACGCTGGACGGGCTGGAAGAGATTCTGGCGGAGAACCGCTACCTGTGCGGCTCGCGCCTGACCGAGGCCGACTGGCGTCTGTTCACCACGCTGATCCGCTTCGACGCGGTCTACGTCGGCCACTTCAAGTGCAACATCCGCCGCATCGACGACTACCCGAACCTGTCGAACTATGTCCGCGAGCTCTACCAGTATCCGGGCATCGCCGAGACCGTCGAATTCCACGCGATCAAACTGCACTACTACGCCAGCCACGACACCATAAACCCGAGCGGCGTGGTGCCGGTGGGTCCGGCACTGGATTTCCATCGCCCCCACGACCGCGAGCGACTCGGATAGCCGGCGGGAAATGCAGAGAAAGAAGCCGGCGCCGATTGGCGCGCGGTCATCCTGGCGGCACTTTGATGCTGCATACTTCAAGGTCACGTTATCAACCTGATCTGAACTCACTGCGAGATTTACCTTGACGCTCGAGGCTGCAAAAACGAGTGGCGCCACGTCGAATCGTTTCCGGGTTGTTCCCAACGGCTGGACGATTCTCACGCTGCTGATCGCCGGTCTGGTGACCCTGCCGGTGCTGACGGTGCTGGGCTTCGTGTTTGTGCCGTCGCCCGAGGTCTGGGGCCACCTGGTCGAGACCGTCCTGAGCGACTACGTGCTCAACACGCTGGGCTTGATGCTCGGCGTTGGTACGGGCACGCTGGTCATAGGCGTCGGCAGCGCCTGGCTGGTGGTGATGTGCCGCTTCCCCGGCAAGCGCATCTTCGAGTGGGCGCTGTTGCTGCCGCTGGCCGTGCCCACTTACGTGATCGCCTACGCCTACACCGATTTTCTTCAGTTCACCGGCCCGATCCAGACATTCCTGCGCGAAGCTTTCGAATGGGGCCGCAACGACTACTGGTTTCCGAACATCCGATCGCTGGGCGGTGCCATCGCGGTGATGTCGCTGGTGCTGTATCCCTATGTCTATCTGCTGACACGCGCGGCGTTCATGGAGCAGTCGGTTTGCGCACTCGAGGTCGGCCGCTCGCTGGGCCGGGGGCCGTGGCGGCTGTTCTCGGGCGTCGCGGTGCCGCTGGCGCGCCCGGCCATCGTCGGCGGCCTGGCGCTGGCGCTGATGGAAACGCTGAACGATTTCGGCGCGGTGCAGTTTTTCGGCGTCGATACGTTCACCACCGGCATCTACCGCACCTGGTTCGGCCTGGGCGAAGCCGCCGCCGCGGCCCAGCTTGCTGCCTGCCTGCTGGTGTTCGTGATCGTGCTGCTGGTGCTGGAGCGCTGGTCTCGACGGCGCGCGCGGTTCCACCACACCAGTGCGCGCTACCGGGAATTGCCGCAATACCAGCTGCCGCGCGGCCGGGCCCTGCTGGCCTTCGCCGCCTGCGCCCTGCCGATACTGGTGGGCTTCGTGCTGCCCGCCGTGCTGCTGCTCATGATGCATATCTCGGAAGGCGATCCGCAAATGGGCGCGCAGATGGCAGGCTATGCGTGGAACAGTTTCAAGCTGGCTTCGGTCACCGCCGTGGTGGCCGTAAGCCTGGCGGTCGTGATCGGCTACGGGGTGCGCCTGCAGCCCGGCCGGCTCACGCACGCGGCCGCGCGCATTGCGTCGGTGGGTTACGCCATCCCGGGTTCGGTGATCGCCGTCGGCATCCTCATTCCGCTGGGGTGGGCCGATCAGCGGATAAATTTATTTACGCGCGAGCATTTCGGATTTCTGCCGGGGCTTCTGCTGACCGGCACCATGGTGGCGCTGGTCTACGCCTACGTGGTCCGCTTCCTGGCCGTTTCGTTCAACAGCGTCGAGGCCAGCCTGGGCAAGATCACGCCGAACATGGATGCCGCATCGAGGACGCTGGGCAAGACCGCCGCCCGCACGCTGGCGGTCGTGCATCTGCCGGTCATGCGCAGCAGCCTGCTGGCCGCGGCCATCCTGGTGTTCGTCGACGTAATGAAGGAACTCCCGGCCACCATCATCCTGCGACCGTTCGATTTCGACACGCTTGCCGTCAGAGCATTCGACCTTGCCTCGGATGAACGCCTGGCACAGGCGTCCACGTCGGCCCTGAGCATCGTGGTGGTGGGGATCATTCCGGTGATCTTGCTCAGCATCGCGATGCGGCAGTCGCGGCCGGGCAGCGGGGCCGGCACCGGAGATTGAGCGGCATCCGCTGGCCGATTTGAAGGCCAAGGCGGTTTGGCGACCCGATGGGTTGCCGCTGGATTCGCGACTTCTGACTTCTGACCTCAACTTCATTTCGCCTCGCGCTGCGCGCTTGCAGGCGACCTACTTTTCACAAGCGCCTTGAACCCGCCTTGTCGACCACCCGCTCTACTGCGTCGGCGCCAGGCCTCGCATCTGAGGCGTTTCGCTCGGTCGTGCCCCCTCACCGTACCGACGGGTACGCTTGCGGTGCACTCGGTCGAAAAACGCCCCATCTACGGGACCTGGCAACGCCTCGTGACGAACGGGTGGTCGACAAGGCGGGTGGAAAGTAGGCAAAAGCGCTTTTTACAGGCAGCAGAGAGTTGCGGTGCGGGTTGATCGGACTGGGGTTAGGTGTCCGATCGCAGCGTTGGTTGGAGATTTTCTTGCCCGATCGTCATTTGCGCCCTGGCTTGCGGGCGAACACTCCGTACGGACAAGAGGAGCTCGGAACAAAGCCCGATGCCACACACCAAACCCCCACAGGCTGGCTCCGAAAAGCAACTCGAACAGCTGCCGCCTGTAAAGCGCATTTTTGGTTACTTTTTTTGCAACCGAAAAAAGTCACTCGCATCAGCCAGCGAAGCTGGCGGCGAAACGGCTTTTGACTTTGAAGGCGGCGTCAGCCGAAACGCAAAAAATCAAAACCTCTATTCAGCGGGAAAAACGAAAACCTGCGATGGGTTGACGTGCAGCTCGACGCGCTGATTTTCCTGCGGCAGGAACACCCCGGGCATGGTTGAATGGAGGTGGTACTCGCGGTTTTGCTGGTCGTGGACGCAGATGTGGACCAGGCTGCTCCGGCCCAGCAGGCGCGACATGATCACGTGGGTGTCGCGATGCGTACTGGTCGGTTCGGACACCATCACCACGCGCACCGCTTCCGGGCGCACCAGCACCAGCGCGCGCTCGCCCTCGCCCAGGCCCTGCGCATCCATCTCGCCCAGCGGCGTTTCGATCCGGCCGTTGCGAACGGTGCCCTCCATGCGATTGACGTCACCGAAGAACGTGGCGACGAACGGGTCCGCCGGGTGGCAATAAAGGTTTTCGGGCCGATCCATCTGGAGAATCCGGCCGTCTTTCATCAGCGCGATCCGGTCGGCCATGAACATGGCCTCTTCCGGATCGTGGGTCACCAGCAACGTACCGGCGCCGGCGCTCTTGAGCAGGTGGAGGGTGTCGTCGCGGATGCGGTCTCGCAGACGCGCATCGAGGGCCGAAAACGGCTCGTCGAGCAGCATCAGCCCAGGGCCGGGCGCCAGCGCGCGCGCCAGCGCGACGCGCTGCTGCTGGCCGCCCGACAGCAGGTGCGGATAACGCGAAGCGTACTCTTCCATGCCGAGCTTTTCGAGAAATTCCATCGCCCGGGCCCGGCGCTGACGGGTCGGCAGGCGGTCGAGCCCGAAAGTGACGTTCTCCAGTACCGTGAGGTGCGGAAAAAGCGCCGAGTCCTGGAACATCAGCCCCACGTTGCGTCGCTCGGGCGGCACGTTGCGGCCGGACGGCGAGCGCATGTCTTCACCGCCGATCATCACCCGACCCTGTTGCAACTCTTCCAGACATGCGGCAACGCGCAACAATGTCGACTTGCCGCAACCCGAAGGGCCGAGCAGACACACCACCTCACCACGCTGCACGTCCAGGGTGACATGGTCCACAGCGCGCAACGTGCCGAAGTCGTGGCAGATATCCTCCATGTACAACATGGCAGATTCGGCTACGGATTCGGCGCGGATCGATTCGCGCAATGCATGGGCAGGCTGATTCATCGGTTCGAGATTCGCTGGCGAAAAAATCGGGTCGTAGCCTTGAATAATATGCAAACACGAATCATTTGTAAACATAACAACGCTAATCCATGCTATAAACGCAAATGACATTCATTAAGGTTTGGCCGCGCAAGGGTCGCCTGACAACCAACTCCGAGGTTTTACATGTTCGAGTCAATCAAACGCATTAACGGACTGTGCTGGCTAGCGGTTGCGCTGCTGTTTTCCACTGTCGCCGCCGGGGATACGGTCAACGTCTACTCCGCCCGTCACTACGATTCCGATCAGGAGCTCTACGATGCCTTTACGGCCGAAACCGGCATCGAAGTCAGCATCCTGGAAGGGGGCTCCGATATGCTGGTCGAACGGATTCAGCGCGAGGGCATCGCCAGCCCTGCCGATGTGCTGATCACCGTCGACGCCGGCCGGCTCTGGCGGGCGGTACAGGCCGGCGCCCTCCAGGAAATCGAGAGCGATGTACTGAACGAGCGCATTCCCGCTCACCTGCGGCATCCCGACGGCCTCTGGTACGGATACAGCCAGCGCATGCGGCTGATCTACTACAACCCGGAGCGAATCGACCCGGACATGGTTTCGACTTATGAAGACCTGGCCCAGCCGGAACTCGAGGGCAAGGTCTGCATCCGCTCCTCGAACAATATCTACAACCAGTCGCTGCTGGCCTCCATGATCGAGATCCACGGCATGGAAGGCGCGGAGCAGTGGGCCGAAGGCCTGGTCGACAACCTTGCACGCCAGCCGCAGGGCGGCGATACCGACCAGATTCGCGGCGTTGCCGCCGGCGAGTGCGACGTGGCCGTCGCCAACCACTATTACTATCTCCGACTCGAGAATTCAGAGGACCCGGCCGACCGCGAAGTCGCCGACAAGGTCGCCGTGATGCTGCCCAACCAGGACGGCCGCGGCGTGCACGTCAACATCGGCGGCGCCGGCGTGGTGAAAAATGCGCCGCATCGCGACAACGCGATTCGTTTCCTCGAATTTCTGGCCTCCGACGAAGCGCAGGAAATCTTCGCCAGGGCCAACTACGAGTATCCGGTCACCGAAGGCGTGGACCGGCACGAGGACCTGGCCGAATGGGGCGACGTCAAGCTCGACACCCTCGACATGGACGCACTGGGCAGCAACAACCCCTATGCTGTTCGAATCGCCGACCGCGTCGGCTGGCGCTAGCGAACCTGCGCCAGGTAATCTGCGCAGGTTCACCACCCCGGTGTAGCGACACTACCTTTCGAAACCCCGGCGCGGCTGCGATGCGTTTCCAGGCTCGCCCGCGCCGCGGTTATGCTGACCGGGAATTCCTCTTCACCGCGTCCCGCGCTACGATATGAAAGGCAGCGGAAGCTTTCTGTATTTCGCGTACGGTTCCAACCTGCTCAGCGCCCGTCTGAAGGCACGGACGCCGTCTGCCCGCGTGGCAGGCCGGGCGGTTCTGTCTCGCTTCGAATTGCGCTGGCACAAGATCGGCGCCGACGACACCGGCAAGTGCGACGTGGTGTTCACCGATCGGCCCGGCGACTTCGTGCACGGCGTCGCGTACCTGATCCGTCGCGCCGAACTCAAGCACCTGGACCGGGTGGAGGAACTGGGCACCGGCTACTACGCGTGCAACGTGCCGATTCAGCTGGGCGGACGACGGCGGCTTGCGCGAACCTACCGCGCCATTCCGACCGATTCGGCCCTGAAACCGCTGGATTGGTACAAGCGCTTCGTCGTGCACGGCGCGCGAGAACACAAGTTGCCCGAACACTACGTCGCGCGTCTTGCGCGCACTTCGGCCACCACCGATACCGACAGTTCCCGCAGGATGCGCAACCTTCGGATCGGTTGAGCCGCAGATTTTCGGCCCGATTGCCCGGGCTGAATCAACCGTGATGTTGAAACCCTTCTCCGGCCGGCAGCAGGTTCCGGTTTGAGCCGGGCGGCGCGCGGCGTTAGCATGCACGCATCGAACCACGACTCGCGACGCGATGAAGATCACCTTTCTCGGCACCCGCGGCTACATCGAGCCGAGCACCCGGCGGCACCGCTTTTATACGTCGGCGCTTGTGGAATATCGAGGACGGCGGGTCATGATCGATGCCGGCAAGGGCTGGGAGCAGCGCTGGTCCGACGTCGGACCGGAAGCGATCGTGATTACCCACGCCCATCCCGACCATGCCTTCGCCCTGCGCGACGCCAAACCGCCCTGCCCGGTATTCGCCACCGAGGAGTCGTGGGAAGTCATGGCGGATTTCGCCGTGCCGAAGAAGCTGCGCCACACGCTGGCACCCCGCCGGGTGCGCCAGATCGCGGGCATCGATTTCGAGCCCTTTCCGGTCATGCATTCGACTCGCGCGCCGGCGGTCGGCTACCGAATCCGGGCCGGCCGCGTGGCCGTGTTCTACGTTCCCGACGTCGTCTGGATCCACGACCGCGAAAGGGCTTTCGCCGGCATCCGCACCTACATCGGCGACGGTGCGACGATCAAGCGCGAGATGATCCGCAAGGACAAGGAATCGGGCGAACTGATCGGCCACTCGACGATCGCCCAGCAGCTGACCTGGTGCCGGAAGGAAGACGTGGAAAAGATGATCGTGACCCACTGCGGCGCCGACATCGTGGGCGGCGACGAGCGCAAGGTCGGCGCCGAACTGCGCAAACTCGCCGATGAACGCGGCGTCGCGGTCGAGATCGCCCACGACGGCATGGAAAAAGTGTTCCGCTGAACCGACGGAGATCCGCCATCGCTCGACCCTTTCGATTACGATAGCCGCGATGTCCGTCCGAGCTCCGCTTCCCAAATGGCCGACGCTGCACCTCGAACGCCAGTTCGACGGCGCGGTATGCGGTATCGACGAGGCCGGCGTGGCGCCGCTGGCGGGGCCGGTTGTCGCGGCGGCGGTGACGCTGCCGTCTGATTCGAAGCCGCGAATCCTCCGGGGCCTGACCGATTCGAAGCTTCTGTCGGCCGAAGAACGCGAACGTTTCCACGACGTCATCCGGCGCATTGCCCAGGTCGGCGTCGGCATAGCTTCCGTGGGCGAAATCGACGACGTCAACATCTATCACGCCAACATGCGCGCGATGCAGCGGGCATTCGACGCCCTGCCGGAACGGCCTGGCCTCGCACTGGTCGACGGACGGGCGAGGCCGCCCCTCGACTGCGCCGTGCAGACGATCGTCAAGGGTGATCGGCGCTCGCTTTCAATCGCGGCCGCGTCGGTGATCGCCAAGGTCACGCGCGACCGCCTGATGCACGCGCTGGCCGATTCGTTTCCGGATTACGGGTGGCACACCAACGTCGGCTACGGCACCGACGCCCACTACCTCGGCCTGTTGCGCAAGGGTCCGACCGAACACCACAGGCGAAGCTTTGCGCCGCTGAACACGATCTTCACCCCAATGGCGAGGGCCTGGCATCGCTTCCGCTTCGTGCGCATCGACGTCGAGATCGATCCGGCCGGGGTGGAACTGTTCTTCCTGCGCAACGACCTGCACGCGGTGTTCGACGCCGGGGGCCATCACATCGGCTTGGTCAAGAACCTGCGCGGCCGCTGGACATTCCAGGCCGTCGGCTACGGCGACGACGGAAAGCCGAAACCCGGTACCGGCCCCTGCAGCCGGTTTCATGGTTCGCGCATCGATTGGCCAGAGCAAGAACTGGTGTTCAGGCTTTTATCGGTCGTCTGAACGCCCACTGACATCATGCTGCCCAGTGGCAAGAGACGGGTCGGTACAACCTGCCCGATCAATCAGGCAGCGTCTTTTCCGAGTGCCTCGACCAGATAGCACTCAATGATGGTTTCGCCAGGCGGAATCTCACTTTGACGTTAAGGGACTGCGGGCGGGGGCGAAGGGTGATTTTATTCACATTATACCTTGCGGAATCAAGCACAATTCAAATTTCTAATCTCAGAGTGGCAGCCGCACCCGGCCGCTCCTCCGGTTTTTTTCAAGGCTCGAAGGGAGTGGAATCCGATGCGCAGTCCAGTCTCGATACTCATGTTCATGGCGTTCGTTGGGGTGAGTACCGTCAACGCACAGCAATCCGGCAGTACCTACCAGGGCCTGCTGCAGCAGGCCGGCTCGCCGTTTACCGGCATGGCCGATCTGGAGTTCTCGCTGTACGACAATCTGACGACCGGCACCCGGGTGGCCGGTCCGATTACCCGCCCCGACGTGCCGGTCCAAGACGGGCTGTTCCAGGTCGAACTCGACTTCGGCCCCGGTGCGTTCGGCGCCGACGTGCGCTTCCTCGAGATCCGCGTCGACGGCACCACGCTGTCGCCGCGCCAGCGCGTCCAGGCCTCGCCGGTGGCGCTGTTCGCGTTCGAGGACTGAAGCGCCGCCGAAGCGCCCTGACTATCGGCCGGCTTTGCAATTGCGACAACGCGCCAGTCGCCGCTTTCGGGTTGCATCCATCAATAAATCCCTGATTTTTCGGCGAGTTCGACGCTTCGTGCCACTTGGCCCGCCAGGTGAGGTTGAGTATGATGTGAACCTCGTCACGGCATTGTGCTGTTTCGGTTTCCGGAATAGATCGAATTCCGGAGCAGCTCGATCAGGAAAAGACAATGCGGAGCAACGCCCCGACCGACGCCCGATGGACCCTCTCGCCAGAACACCGGCGCCCTTGCGCTGACGCGGTTCATTGTGCGAGACACGCCGCCGTGCCAAACCCGCCTTGCCGGCGGCAAGGTCCATGAACCTGTTCGCCGAACTCAAGCGCCGCAACGTTTTTAGGGTCGGGCTGTTCTACATCGTCGCGGCCTGGGTCGTCATTCAGGTGGCCGAGACCGTACTGCCGATGTTCGACGTACCCGATGGGGCGTTGCGCGCTATCGTGATCATCCTGGCGCTGGGCTTTCCGCTGGCGGTGGTGTTTTCGTGGGTGTTCGAGTTGACGCCCGAAGGTCTCAAGCGCGACCAGGACGTTCGCGTCGATCCGGTCACCAAGCAGCAGACGGCGCAGAAGTTGAACTGGGCCACGCTGATCGCGGCGGTGCTGGCAATCGGGCTGCTGGTGGCGGATCGGCTGATGCCGGAAGCTGCGTCCAGCGCAGAATTGGTGGCCACGGAAGCTTCTTCGGCATCATCGAGTGACACGACCGGCGTTGATATGCCCGACCCCGCCTCAATCGCCGTGCTGCCGTTCGCCGATCTGTCGCCTGGCGGAGACCAGAGTTACTTCTCCGACGGCATTGCCGAGGAAATCCTGAATGCACTGGCCCGGATTGAGTCGCTGAATGTCACCTCGCGCACCTCGGCCTTTGCCTTCAAGTCGCAGAGCGAACTCGGCATCCGCGATATCGCCGAGGAACTGCAGGTCCGACACGTGCTGGAAGGTTCGATACGCAAGGCCGCCGACACCATCCGGGTCACGGCGCAGCTGATCGACGCCAGCACCGACCAGCACCTGTGGTCGGAGACCTATGACCACCGGCTGACCGCCGAGAATGTCTTTGCCATCCAGGACGAAATCGCCGCAGCGATCACCCGACAACTGGCAACCCGCCTCGACGTTGCGCTGGAACCCGGCACCGGCGCATCGGGTGGCACGAACGATATTGATGCCTACGAAGCCTTTCTCGCCGGACGCGAAAAATTTATCAACCGCAATTATGAAAACCTCCCCCGTGCAATCGCATGGCTCGAGCAGGCCGTTAACGCCGACCCGGACTTCACCCGCGCGCACGGCTGGTTGTCCATGGCCTATGTTGTATCTCCGTCGTGGGGCTTCCTGGGTCGCAACTACAAGACGCTGGCGCGCCGCTCGGCCGAGAGAGCGCTCGAGCTGGATTTGGACAATGCGGCCGCACTGACGACGATGGCCTTTCTGTCACGCGAAAAACCGATACTCGACTACGTACGCTCCATTAAGCTTTTCGAGCAGGCGATCGCCATCGATCCGCAGTTTCCGACGGCCCATGTCTGGCTCGCGCAGACCTGGCGCAACCTCGGTTTCTTCGAGAAGGCTGATCAAGCAGTCGAACGCTGTCTCCAGGCCGACCCCGAGTACCCGATCTGCATCTACACCTATGCGGAGATCGCGTCGCTGCAGGGCCGGTACGAAACATCCGTCGAACGGCTGAAGAAGATCTTCGAAACCAGCCACCAGGAGGCGTATCCCCAGTTTTTGGGCACCGTTGCCGCTCGCGGCGACGAGATGCTGCTCTACCTGATGCTGCGCGAACTGGCCGACATGGTGGGTCCGGGTTCGCGCTGGATGGTCGCCGACCTGCTGCGCGCGCTCAGCGCTGAGGACTATGATCGGCTGGCGGCCCTGGATCGGCTCGAGGCCCGGATTCGGTCCGAGCGCAAGCCCGAGGCGGGCCCGGTCGACGCCTACACCGCCACCGCGTACTACCTGGCGTTCGGCGCCTTCGACCGCGTTCCCGAGGATGACAGCGAAGCCACGGGCTGGTGGTGGTTCAACGGTTATCCCGGAATGACGGCGTCGCCTGCGCGCAAGCGCGCGATGATCGAGCGCGGGCTACCGGAGTATTGGCGCGAGCACGGCTTCCCGCCGCAGTGCCGCCCGATTGTCACCACAAGCGGCGAGGACGACTTCGAATGCGATTGATTCCGGCGGAAAACCTTTCGTGGTTCGATGCGCTGATCGTCGAGGCTGCAGCCCGAGCAGGCTGTGAGCGGCTTTACAGCGCGGATCTCGACGATGGTCGGCAGTACGGCGATACGATGGTGAGCAATCCATTCCGGATCCCGGAGAGTTCCTTTTGAACCGGGTCACCGCACCCGCGCAGCCGCAGCGTCTGACAGGCCCTCGCGGCGGAAGAATAGTGATCCAGACGGGCGATAGCCGCGCTCATCCAACAAGGAAGTAGCGAGATGACCGACAACAACAAGTACACCATCGACGAATCCCGCCGCCGCGTGTTGCGCGGCTCGCTCGGCGCCGCGACGCTGGTTGCCGGCGCCCCGCTGATGGCGGCCACCACGCCGGTCCAGACCGAGGGCCCGTTCTTCCCGATCCACCCGCAGCCGGATACCGATGCGGACATGACGCTGATCGAGGGGCATTCGGAATCCGCGCTCGGCGAAATCGTCGAGATCTCCGGGCGCGTGCTCGACGAGGACGGAAACCCGGTCGCCGACGCGCTGGTCGACGTCTGGCAGGCCAATACGCACGGTCGTTACGCCCACGAAGCGGACCCCAACCCCGCGCCGCTGGATGAAAACTTCCAGGGCTGGGCGCAATTGAAGACCGATGCCGAAGGCCGCTACCGCGTCAAGACCATCAAGCCCGGCGCCTATCCGGTAATGGACGGCTGGAGCCGCCCGCCGCACATCCACTTCAAGGTTGCCAGAAGAGGCTTCCACGAACTGACCACGCAGATGTACTTCGCCGGCGACCCGCTCAATGACGTGGATCGGCTTCTGCAGTCGGTGCCCCAGGACCAGCGCGGCAAACTGTTAGTTGACTTCCAGCCGCAGGCCGATGATGTGCCCACGGGCGTATTCGTCCTGGTGCTCGGCAAGGTAAGTGCGGTCTGATGAGCCAGTCGGCAGGGAAGACCCAGGTAAACGATGCTGCTCTTGCTGAGAGTGACCTTTGATCCTCCGTAGCGTCATGAAACACGTCCGCGACCAGAACTGGTTCGCCGTCAGCCTGGATTTCCTGATCGTCGTGGTCGGGGTGTTCATCGGCATCCAGGTCGCGAACTGGAACGAGGAACGCGCCGAGGACGACCTCGCCGACCGCTACCGGGTTCAGTTGATGGAGGACATTCGTTCCGACATCGCAGACATCGACGTCGGCTACCGGACATCCGAGTGGCGGCTGGCCGCGCTGACCGAGCTGCTTGAGCGGGCCGGCGCACCGACCCTCGACACGACCTACCTGCCCGAGCGCGAGCTGACCCTTCCTCGCCCGGCGGTGGAGAATGACTCGATCACCTACCTGATGAACGCGTCGACCTACACCCGATTCCTGGACAACGACCAGCCGACCTACGCGTCGCTGGTGAACGCCGGCAACGCCCGGCTGATCGGCAGGCTGAAACCCTGGCCGTGCATCCATTCCTACTACGCGCAGCACCAGGAAGTTCGGCAGGCCGAAGACCGCCTGCTGCTGTTCCGGACCGAACTGGCAGGCGCGCAGCACGATGCGGGCATCTCGCACGCCGGTCATCTTCCAGCGGCCGAAACGATCGACCGAATGGCGAGCGATGCCCGGCTGCTCGCGGCGATGTCCAGCAACCGGCTGTGGGTGTTCTACCACCTGGTCGTTCTGGAAGAGCTCAGAAACCAGGCGTTGTTATTGCTCGAGGCCCTCGAGGCGAACTCGGCGCGCTGCGAGTTCGACGAGGACTCGCTGTGATCCTGCGCCGCCTCAGCGACGCGCTTCGCCGCCAGGATTGGGTCACGGTGCTTGTTGAAATCGCGATCGTCGTCCTGGGGGTTTTCATCGGAATCCAGGTGGCGAACTGGAACCAGACATTGGCCGATCGCCGCCTGGGCGACGACTACCGCGAGCGGCTGATCTCCGACCTGCGCAAGGACCTGGGAAATCTTCAGCGAATGGAGTCGTACTACGATGAAGTGCTGGCAAACGTTCGCGAAGCAGAACATCTCCTGACCCAGCCCCAGCCCGACCCGAGGCAGCTCCTCAAGGCAAGCTATCGGGCCTCGGAAATCACTTACGATCCGCAGACGCGCGCGACCTGGGATCAGATCCTTTCATCCGGTCATATCGGACTTCTGCCACGCGAAGCGACGACGCAGCTCGCAGAGTACTTTGCCTACGACTTCGCGCTGGAGGCAAACGACCTGCTGGCGACTTCCGGCTATCGTGAACGAGTCCGCAGCTTGATCCCGCTTCCAGTCCAGGAAGCCATCCGCGAGGGGTGTAGCGACGTGCGCGCGGAGACCGCGGTCATCGTGGGATTTGTCGAAGAATGCGTCATCGACGTCGATGAATCGGCCATCGTGCTGGCCACTGAGCGCATCAAGGCCGACTCCGGACTGCTGGCGGCCCTGAACTGGCATTATTCGCACGCCTGGTCGGCAGCGATCAACGCGAAGGGGTTGAGCGTACTGGTGCAGCGAAGCCTGGATGCGTTGGAAGCTTCCGACGCCTCGCCGAACTCGGGCCACACGCAATGATCCTGCGCAGCGTCACGAAGCACGTCCGCGACCAGAGCAGGGTCGCCGAGCGGTGAGGGCGATGGAAACGCAGTCGCATGCAGCATACGTAAAGGCGCCGCTGCGCGTGACGCTGTTCGGAAATTTCGCGCTGTGCGTGCCGGACGGCACGGAAATTACGCTCACCATCAAGCGGGCCCGTGCGTTGCTCGCGATTCTGTGTCTGACCCCGGGGGTGCCCGTCGAGCGCGAACGGCTTTGCGAATTGTTGTGGCGCGGGCGATTCCGGGCCCAGGCGCGAGCCAGTCTGCGCCAGACTCTGCTGGGACTCAAAAAACAGTTGACGCCGTTCCGCGACGATATCTTCGAAGTCACCCGGGAAACGGTCGCGGTCAATCCCTCGGCCATCCGTTCCGATCTTGCCGAGCTCGAGGCCGAACTCGCCGGCGGTAGCCGCGCCGGCGAGTTGCTGCTGGCGATCGGCAACAAGCCGCTGCTCGACGGTTTCGAATTCGGCGACCCGTTCACCCGATGGCGCCTTGCCTGTCGCGCGCAGGTCGAGCAACGGCTGAAGGTGGCCGTCGAGCAAGCGCTGGCGGACTTGCAACGCCGCGGGGACGCTTGTCATGACAAGCGTGATAACAATCGCGCACATGCCCGACTGCTCGATGCGTGGAGTCTTCGCGGCCCGGCGGTCTCCGACGGCGGTGCGGACGCCAGGACGCGGATCGCCGTGCTTCCGTTCAAGTCGCTCGATGAGGATCGTGCGTTGGCTCCTGTGGCCCAGGGGCTGTTCGACGAGCTCGTGACTACGCTGGGTCAGGCGCCGCAATTGCTGGTGGCAGGTCGAGGTTCATCGCTCAACCTGGCCCGATCGGACCGGCCGCTTCCGGAACTTGCCCAGACGCTGCGCGTCGACTACCTCGTTCAGGGCTCGGTCCAGCGCCAGGGCGAACAAGTGCGCGTTCACGTTTGCCTGGTGGACGCCAAGACCGGCTTCGAACGCTGGTCGCACGGTTTTCGCGGCGCAAGCGAAAATGTTTTTTCACTGCAGGATGACATTGCACGTGCGGTCAGCCGCGAACTAAGCAGCGCGTTGACGCTGGAGATCCAGGTGCCGGGGCCCCGCCGAACGACCTCAAGCAAGGCGGCCTACGAACTTTATCTGCAGGGTCGCGCACTGACCGCGCGCGCAATTGGCGACGGCGTGCTGGACAAGGCCGTTGAATTGCTCGAAGCGTCGCTTGCGATCGATCCCGAATTTGCCGCGTGCTGGACGGCACTGGCCGAGGCTTATGTGTACACCGCTGTCTATACGCCCTGCCAGGATCGGCTGGCCAAGTCGGCGCGCATGGCCGAATGCGCCCGGAGGGCCATCGAGCTGGACCCCGTGCAGGGCCACGCGCGCGCCATGCTGGGCATTCACCACTGGACGCTGAACGATCCGGTCGGCGCGCTCGATCTGGCGCACGAAGCCTACAGGCTCGAGCCCGGCAACCCCGATGTCGCTTTGCGCCTCGGATCCTTTCTGCTCTACATCGGCCGTACGCGCGAAGCGCTGCCGTATCTCGAACGGGCGATCGACCAGGACCCGGTCAACGGACGAAATTTTGCGATGCTGTCGGTTGCGCATCTGAACCTTGGCAATATCGACAAGGCCATGTCGGCGGGACAGAGCATGGTCAATCTGGGCATGCCGTCGATGTGGCTGGCGGTCGCCACGGCCGCTTCGGGCAATCGCAAACTGGCCGTGGAACAATATTGGCAAACCCGTCTGCTGATGAACACCGTGATCTTCCCGCCGGCCGGCACCCGGCCGCTTACCGGGCCGGCCCTGGATACCTTCTGGCGGCTCGCCGCCAAGGGCGTGTGCAGCGGACGCGCGGTCCACCGAAAGCTCTACTGCACCATGCTCGACTACCTCCACGCAACCCTGCCGGACGCCAGTGATACCAGCATCGTTGCGCCGGCCGTCTGGATGGGTTATTCCAGAATGGTCTTCAAGACGCTCGGCGCTCAGATCACTCCGGCCAATGTGTTCTGCCTGATGTCGCTCTGGACCGATATAGAGCCTATCCGCCAGGTCCGCCTGCACCCGGAATTCATGGCTTTTGCCGAGCGTATCGGCATGTTGGCGACCTGGAAGAAATACGGGTGGCCGGATCTTCTGGCCCCACCGGATTCCTTGAAAAACTCCTGACCAGGCGCATCGCCCCCAAGCCTCTTGACGCAGAAATGACGCAGTTTTGACGCTGGCGATATTGTGCTGTAGGTCACATTCGGCGTAGTTTGTCCCTGACGGCTTGATGCATCGATCACCGGCCTTTCGCTGCGTGGCGTGCTCAAACCCTGACCGGGAAAACGAATCATGAAGAAACTCATTGGAACCATGCTTTTGCTTGTGGCTTCTGCCAGCCACGCCGGCCACCTTGACGTGATCAGCTTCACGCTGAACGAAGACTGTTCGCTGGGAACGTATCTCGAGATCGTCGACGACTTCAACGAATGGGGAGACGCCTACGGCTACCAGACCGAGATTGCCGCGCCGCTATTCCACGACAACATGGATACGCACTACTGGCTTGGCCGCAGCGCCAGCAACGAAGCTTTTGGCAAAGCCTACGACGCATGGGAAACCGCGCAGGCCGATTCCGAGAGCGTGCCGGCGAAGTTGAACGCGCGCTTCGGCGAATGCGGAGCCGGCAATGACACGCGCCATGCCTACCGGACGTTCCCGTAAGCGGCTCGAGTCCTCTCTTGTCTGGCTCGAGCGTTTTCAATACGACGCGATGGAATGGGTCTGGCGCGCGCTGAATTATGGCAAAGCGCCAGAACTGCGAAGCGCGACGGCTTGATGAAAATGAGATCTTTCTCGATTTAGAGGGCCTCGATTTGGCAATAGCGATCGATCCGAAACGAGGTAAGCACCATGGAAAAGCAGTATCGAAATTCAATTGTTTCAGAAACCACAAAAGGAAATTACATGTATCGTTCAAACAGTATTCGTGCACACACACTTTCACTTCTTATGTTGTTGGGTATATTGGTTGCAGCACCCGCAGCAGCGCAATTGCAATTATGGGAAGACTACGACATATCGGATGAAGTCTGGTCCGTGACCACGGTGAAGCTTGATCCGGGCACCCAGGACATCTATCTGGAAGGACTGAAGTCGACCTGGATCGCGGCGAACGAGGTTGCTAAATCGCTTGGTCATCTTGAAGATTATTCGATCTATGCCAACCAGGCGGTTGCGAGCGGCGCGTTCGATCTGATGCTGGTCATCAAGTTCCCGAACACGGCGGCCATGGCACCGAGCCGTGAGCGCTACGACGAGTTCATGGAAGCATGGGGCAACGAGAACATGGATGCCAGCAACGAAAAGGTTCTCGAGCTTTACAACGAGATCCGGGAAATACAAGGTGAGTACTATCTTCGCGAAATTACGATGAAGTGATTCAAGGAATCTCTGGATAATGAGGCACGGGCGCGACGCGGCTTTTCCGACTGAAACGCCCTCCGCGCATCATTGTTCAGAGGTTCCTGAACTGTCCGCTGCACTGCAGGGCAACCCTCCCTGCAGTGCAGTCCGACATTACATCGATACTCTTATAAGTCAGGCGAGATGACGTCGGAAATTCGAGACGAGGTCGTCGGCATCTGGAAAAGCATTGCCTGATCGGACGCGGCATCGCCAGTGGAGAACCCAAATGACCAATGTTCTGATTACCGGCGCCAGCAAAGGGATTGGCCTGGCGACATCACTTGCATTTGCGCGGGCCGGCCATACCGTCGCGGCCGGGATGCGCAAGCCTGATCGGGCGCCCGAGCTGGCGGATTTCGCTGCGCACGAGAGCCTGAGCATATCGATCGGCACCATGGATGTCGACGACGATACGTCAGTGCGTCGTGCGATCGAATCTTTCGTGCGTGAAATTGGGCCGATCGACGTACTGATCAACAACGCCGGAATTGAACGCGTGGGTGCGACCGAAGACCTGTCGATGAACGATTTCAGCGCCTCGATGGAAACCAACTATCTCGGCGCAGTACGTTGCATCAAGGCTGTCCTGCCGTCGATGCGGGAAAGGCGAAGCGGTTGTATCGTCAATGTCACTTCCATATCCGGACGACTGGCCGGCTCGCCGATGGGCGCATATGCCGCCTCGAAGTTCGCCCTGGAAGCATTGTCGGAATGCCTGGCACAGGAAGTCCAGCTGTTCAATATTCGGGTTGCAATTGTCGAGCCTGGAATCATCGATACCTCGATGGCAGAAAGGATAAGTACGGACTCTGACGGTTCGAAGTATCCGAATCGAAACCGCATGGCAGCGCTGTTCAGGAGTTCGCTGGAGAACCCGACGTCGCCATCGCTGGTGGCCGAAAAGATTGTCGAGATCGCCGACGGCGGAACAACGC
>DATGCS010000222.1:0-14732 GCA_035311685.1 Wenzhouxiangellaceae bacterium | reverse complement strand
TGATCAACAGGTTTGCCTGCCCCGACATCATCGAGTTGGGGAAGATTCTTTCCCGGATCTTCGGCATCAGCGCCGCATCGGCCCGCATTTCGCCTTCGACCTCGAGTTCCGGTGCCATTTCGCGCACCAGCTTCAGCACCTTGCGCATTTTCGACGCCATCGCGTTGACGTGACTGCCGAACGACGAATGCGACATCAACGCAACCTTCGGCGTGATCCCGAACATGCGGACCTTTTCGGCTGCCATAAGGGTCAGTTCGGCCAGTTGTTCGGCGGTCGGATCGGGATTGACGTGGGTATCGCAGACGAAATAGGTGCCCGACTCGTTGGTCATCGCCGACAGGGCACCCATGGTCCGGCAATCTTGCCTGAGGCCCAGGACTTCGGTGACGTACTTGAGCTTCTTGTGGTACTGGCCGACCACGCCGCAGATCAACGCGTCGGCTTCTTCGCGGTAGACCATGATCGCGGCGATCACCGTATTCCGGGTGCGCACGATCGCCTTGGCCGAATCCGGGGTCACGCCGCGGCGCTCGGTGATCTTGTGGAAGGTGCTCCAGTAGTCCTTGAAGCGCGGGTCCGATTCCGGATTGACCAGCTCGAAGTGCTCTCCGGCACGGATGCGCAAGCCGGCGCGCTCGATGCGCATGTCGACCACCGACGGCCGTCCGATCAGTATGGGCTTTGCAAGTCCGTCGTCAACAATGGTCTGTACAGCCCGAAGCACGGTTTCCTCCTCGCCTTCGGCGAAAACCACGCGCCTGGGATCCTTGCGCGCGGCATCGAACACGGGCTTCATCAGCAACCCGGTGCGGAACACGTACTGATTGAGGCGCTCGCGGTAAGCGTCCATGTCCTCGATCGGGCGAGTCGCCACGCCGGAATCCATCGCCGCCTGCGCCACCGCGGGGGCAAGTTGCGTCAGCAGTCTCGGATCGAACGGCTGGGGAATCAGATAGTCCGGACCAAATTTCGTTTCCTGACCTTCGTAAGCCTGGGCGGCGACATCGGAGGCCTCCATGCGCGCAAGTTCTGCAATAGCGTGGACGCACGCCATCTTCATTTCATCGTTGATGGCCGTGGCGCCCACATCCAGCGCACCCCGGAAAATGTACGGGAAACACAGCACGTTGTTGACCTGGTTCGGGAAGTCCGACCGGCCGGTCGCGATCATCGCATCCGGTCGCGCCTCGCGCGCGACGTCGGGCATGATCTCCGGCACGGGATTGGCCAGCGCCAGGATGATCGGCTTTTTTGCCATGCGCTTGACCATTTCGGGCTTGAGCACGCCGGGTGCCGAGACGCCGAGGAATATATCGGCTCTTTCGATCACATCGCTCAGGGTCCGAGCATCGGTTTCGACGGCATAGGATGCCTTGCGCGGGTCCATCTCGGCCTCTCGGCCCTTGTAGACCACGCCCTCGCGGTCGCAGACCACTATGTTCTCGCGCTTGAGACCCATCTTGACCAGCAGGTCCAGGCAAGCCATGCCGGCCGCACCGGCGCCGGAGGCGACCAGCCTGACCTTTTCCAGTTTCTTCTTCACCAGGGTCAGGCCGTTGATCACCGCGGCGGCGGTAATGATTGCGGTGCCGTGCTGGTCGTCGTGGAACACCGGGATGCCCATGCGCTCTTTCAGCGCTTCTTCGACCTGGAAACACTCCGGCGCCTTGATGTCTTCGAGGTTGATGCCGCCGAAAGTCGGCTCGAGGCTGGCGATGATTTCGATCAACCGCTCGGGATCGGACTCGTCGATTTCGATATCGAACACGTCGATATCGGCGAACTTCTTGAACAGCACACCCTTGCCTTCCATCACCGGCTTGGACGCAAGCGGACCGATATTGCCCAGACCCAGTACAGCCGTGCCGTTGGAAATCACGGCCACGAGATTGCCGCGTGCGGTATATTCGCGCGCCTTGAGCGGGTCCTCGGCGATTTCGCTGCTGGGCGCGGCGACCCCCGGCGAGTACGCCAGCGCCAGATCCTTTGCCGTGGTCAAAGCCTTGGTCGGCGTGATCTTGATCTTGCCCGGCGTCGGGCAACGGTGATATTCCAGCGCCTGCTCGTTGAGCTTTTCGGACATGGGGGCCTCGGTCGGGGTCGATTGGTCGGCGGCGAATTGTGCCCTGGGCGGATTGGATGGGTTTTGGGTTTAGGGTTTAGGGTTTAAGTGTTAAGTGTTAGGTGTTAGGTGTTAGGTGTTAGGTGTAAACCTTGAACCCTGAACCTCCAACCTTAACCCTTAAGCCTTAACCCTTAACCCTTAACCCTTAACCCTTAACCCTTAACCCTTAAACCTTAAACCTTAAACCCTGAAACGGAAGGTCGAGCCGCGGCTCAGTCCTCCAGATCCGAACCCCATTCACCCTGCGCGGCCAGACCGTTCATGCGCGCGCGATGGAGCAGAATCTTCTGCGCACTCTCACGGTTGTCCTTTGGATCCGATGCCCATTCGGTCAGGCATGCGGCCTGCAATGCGCGGCCGTAGCTGAACGAGAGCGGCCACGGCAGATCGCCGAGCTGGTTCATGGCGTTCAGGTGCTCGGTCGCTTCCACGTCGCCCTGGCCGCCGGACAGAAACACTATGCCGGCGACTGCGGCCGGCACGGAGTTGAGCAGGCAGTCGATGGTGGCCTCTGCCACGTCCTCGACATTGGCCCGTTCCGAGGCCTTGTCACCCGAGATCACCATGGACGCCTTGAGGACCGTGCCTTCCAGCAGCACATTCTGCTCGTAGAGTTGCTGGAACAGGCTCTTGAGGGTGGCCTCGGTCACATCGAAGCTGGTGTCGAGGTCATGCGTGCCGTTCATCAGCACTTCCGGTTCCACGATAGGCACCAGGCCGGCTTCCTGGCAAAGCGCCGCGTAGCGCGCCAGCGCGTGGGCGTTCGAATCGATGCAGCTGCGCGAAGGGATATCGTCGCCGATCGTGATGACGGCGCGCCACTTGCAGAATTTTGCACCAAGCTCGGCATACTCGGCCAGACGTTCGCGCAGCCCGTCCAGTCCTTCGGTGATCTTTTCACCCTCGAACCCGGCCATGTCCTTGGCGCCCTTGTCGACCTTGATACCGGGCAGAATGCCGGCATCGTTCATCAGGTCCACGAGACGCGCGCCGTTGGACATCTTCTGGCGGATCGTCTCGTCGAAAAGAATCGCGCCGGAAATGTACTCACCCAGACCGTCGGCCGAAAGCATCATCGACCGGTACGCCAGCCGATTTTCCTCGGTATTCTCGATTCCGACCGAATCGAAGCGCTTCTTGATCGTGCCCATCGATTCGTCGATGGCCAGAATGCCGCGCCCCGGCGCCACCATGGCCTGGGCCGTTGTAACCAGTTTCTCAAGTTTCTCGCTCATGGTCGGATCCTCAGCGTCGATTGGCGGCGGTGTGCCGGATGGGTTCGAAGCGTACCCGATTATTGTAATGGATTGGCCGGCCGCGGCCGGCCGGGATCAGGGGGGGATTTGTCGGCTGGTTGGCTGGTTTTCGGTTTCCGGGAAAATGGTCGTCGGCAGTCGGTGAGCAGCGGTCGGAAAACCGGGTGACTTCCCCCACCGACCCAGGCCAATCAGCAAATGAGCGAACCAGCCAAATCCCGTTCAAGGACTCTCGGAGGTCTGCTGCGAATGATCGCCCTGGGGAACCTCGAGCTCGGCGGTGGTCACGATCTTCATCGTATTGGTCCCGCCTTCGAAGCCCGGCTCGTCGCCCAGGGTCAGAATCACCCGCTTGCCGGGCGCCACCAGGCCGGCTTCGACCACGTGCTGCACGGCACGTCGACCAAGTTCCGATTTGTCGATCTGGTCGGACGCGAAAAAAAGCGGGTGGACATGCTGGAACAGGCGCATCCGGCGCAGGCTGGAACGCTTGGGCGACAGCGCGATGATGGGCATCGGCGAGCGCACGCGACTGAGCCATTGCGCTGTGGATCCGGACTCGGTCAGCGCCACGATGGCGTCCACCGGCACGTTGTTGGCGGTGATCATGGCCGCCATTGCGATTGCCTGATCGGTGCGTTCGGGCTTGATATTGAGGCGGCGCTGGGGAATATGGGCCTGAACGTGGCGTTCGGCGCCCTCGCAGATTCTGGCCATGGCCTCGATCACGCGGGCAGGATGCCGGCCCACAGCGGTCTCGGCCGAGAGCATCACCGCGTCGGTGCCGTCGATTACGGCGTTGGCCACATCGAGCACTTCGGCGCGCGTTGGAATCGGACTGTCGACCATCGACTGCATCATCTGGGTGGCGGTGATGACAGGCCGGTTGTGGGCAAGCGATGCGGCGATGATGCGCTTCTGCAGCCCGGGCAATTCGGCCTCGCCGATTTCCACGCCGAGATCGCCGCGCGCCACCAGCACGGCATCGGAGGCCTCGATGACCGAATCCAGGTTCTCGATGGCCTCGGTGCGTTCGATCTTTGACACAAGATAAGCCTCGCCACCGGCACGCCGCAGCAGCGTCCGGGCGCGCTCGATGTCCTCGGCGCTGCGCGGAAAGGAAACCGCCAGGTAATCGACCTGCCATTCGGCGGCCAGCCTGATGTCGGCCTCATCGGCATCTGAAATACCCGGCAGCGAAAGTCCGCCGCCGCGCAGATTCAAGCCCTTTCGATCCGACAGCTTGCCGCTGGTCATGACTTCGCAGATGATCCGGGTGCCCTCGACGCGCTTGACCCGCATCGCCATCAGCCCGTCGTCCAGCAACAACTCGGAACCGGGCGACACGTCGCCAGCCAGACCGAGGTAGGCGACGCCGACCTGATGCTCGTCGCCGACCGGGGCCGGATCGTCGGCGACCAGCGTGAATTCCTGACCGGCCGTCAGCTCGACAAAACCTTCGCGGAACCGGTCGATGCGGATCTTGGGGCCGGACAGATCGGCCAGCACGGCCACGTCGGTATCGAGCTCGCGCGCGATCGCGCGCACCAGCTTGATGCGGCGGGCATGGGTTTCGGCGTCACCATGGGAAAAATTGACACGCACCACGTCGCAGCCGGCGCGAATGAGCTTCTCCATGGCCTCGGGATCGTCGGTGGCGGGACCGAGCGTGGCCACGATCTTTGTTCTTCGATTCATCATGGCGAAGAGTCTAGCCCAGCGCGAGACTGATAGTCAGGACTCTTAGTCAGGACTCTCCAGCATAATCGTTGCCTGCAATAAAAAGGCGGGCCCAAAATGGACCCGCCCTGCATGACATCGTAATTCGGGCTCGAGGATCAATCGAACGCGGAATCCCAGTTGCGCGGGTTGCCGTTCTCGTCGACCACCAGCGCCGTCGTGCCTTCCGGCAGCAGCTGCAGCGTCTTGAGGAACTCGATGATCGAGTTACGGCCGTAGTCGTCCAGTGCCGACCACTGCTGGTAGGCGTCCAGCGCTTCCCCGCGATGCGCTTCGATGGCCTCGCGCATGGTGGTGAACAGGCCGTGGTGGAAGTACGGCGGCTCGTTGGCTGCGCCCCAGAGCTTCTTGGTGATGAAGCTGCAGTTACCGGCATTGAACTCGGCCGAACCCGCCGGGAAATGCATGTTGAGCTCTTCGCAGTTGGGGTCGTCCGGGCCGCTGGTGATGTTGTGCACCTTCATGTCGGTGAACGCCGGCACCCACACCGTGTTGTTCTGCACCGGCAGGCGGGGTTGGTCGAGCCGGTTGTCGGACAGGTCCATCTCGAACGTCGGGTAGTCGCCCGGCTGCAGGTTGCCGTCCGGATTGTACGGGTTCGGCTCGGTGTAGACCCAGCCCTGGTCGATCAGCGGCAGCGCGGGCGTATGGCAATCCGCGCAGCCGATGTCCATGAACAGCTGCTCACCGTTGGCCACCGCGTCCTCGATCACCGGGTGGCGCGGAATCACGCGGCCGGGCACTTCGAGCTGAGCCTGCCATGCCGTAACCGCGGTCACGTCGGCGACGCTCAGGTTGTTGTCGAAACCGTCGCCGTCGTGGTCGCCTTCGCCGAAGCGCTCGCGCGCCTGCATGCCGTGGTGATGGTTCATCGCATTGTTGGTGAACTGGCGCAGCGAAATCACCGCCGAGGCCTGGTGGAAAGGCCGGATGATCAGGTTGGGCGGTGAATCCGGCCCCGCGCTGGCAACGCTGGGCGGCGCAAACCCTTCGGCGGCCGAGGCATCCCAGCTGCCGTCGGCGTTGCGCGCCAGCGAGCCGAAGGAAATGCCCTTGCTGACCAGTTCGGCCGAATTGCCCGGCGCAATACCGTCGCGGATGGCCTGAAGATCTGCCGTCATCTGCCGGGCCAGCATCTCGATGTAGCCGGAGCCAAACATGCCGAGCGTGGCGCGCGAGTTGGCGATACCCTGCAGCGTCACCGGTTCGCCGTTCTCGTCGAACGCACCGCGGGTCTCGAAGCCGATCTCGTCGTCGCTCAGCGCATCGAAGGTGGCAAAGTCGAAGCGCTGGCCGAGCACGAACACGTTGGTGACGAAATCCCCGCCACCGCCCGATCGCGGCAGGTTGTGGCAGCCGCCGCAGCTATTCGCGTCCGGTGCGGACACACGGTTCATGTTGCGCGGGAAGTCCAGCGGCGAATCCGCGTCGGCCAGCGGGTTGCCGGTGCCGGTCAAGCCCGGGCGGCCAGCGCCTTCCTGAACCGTCCAGTTGGCGTTGAACAGAATGCCGCCCTGGCGCATCAGCTGCGGCAGCGGCGTGGTGAACTCATCACCGTCTTCCAGCCGTTCCGGCACCGCGACCTCCTGGCCCAGGATCGGATCGGGCTGCGGCTCGCAGTTGCCGGTGTCAACGCCGAGCATAGCCAGCAGGATGCATACGTTGGGCGGCGGCTGCTGGCCGGCAACCGGGCCGGACAGACCGAATGCCAGCGCCGCTGCGCTCAGCATCAAGAATGCGGAAAGCGCGCCGCGCGCTGATTTGATGTCCGAAGAATCGGCTTTGTTTTTAACGCTTTGAATATTCATTAGAATCTTGTGCTCCCGTGTAAACGATAAGGCTGCTCGGAGCCGGATTATCTCCGACCGCTCCGCATTTTTTATTAAGTATCGAAACCCTGACGTTGCGCCAAAGCTCGAGTTTTCGTGACGTGAATCACGATTTACCGATTTTAAGGGTATGCAATGAACAAGAGCAAGACGAGTCGTTCCAGAACTGTGGCGTCGGGATCAGGCAACGAAGATCCGGGAGGCAGCAAAACCCAAGGAAACGGAAAAGGAGGCAGCGCCATCAGGGCTATCGAGACGCCGGATCCGATCGGGCGCGCGACCCTGAAGTTGCCGCTTCAATCTTGATTGACACGGCAACTTGGCCTATTGCACCGCGCGAATCCAATGCGCGTGCCTGCATAGGCGCAAAAGCTGTAAATTGCATTCAGGAAAAGAATTTTTTCTGAATCTCGCCGCGCGTCGACCTGGTTCGATTCTTGCCAACCTTGAGTTGACCGATCCGCCATCCATCTCTGGTATAAGCCTCTGGTGTTGTGCACATCAACATCTGGAATCCATCGGGAGCAATCGTGTCTGTATCAATGCGTTCAATCATCCGGGATATTCTTCGCGGCAGGCCGGGCCGCGCACTTTTTCTGACCCTCACGCTTTCGGCCTCCGGCTTCGTCGCCGCTGCGCCACCCGGCTACACCAACCTCGTCGAACTGTTCGGCGAATTCGTCGAATGGCGCTCCGAGGCATCCAGCTCGAATCTCGCGCTCGGGAGCAACCAGTATCGCAAGACGGCCGTACGCGCACAACTCAAGCAACTAAAGGAAATGCGCCATCGATTCGATGCATTGGAGGCCGAGTCCTGGTCGGTTTCTGAGCGGGTCGACTATCTGGCGGTGCGCGCGCAACTCGACCAGGCCCAATTCAAGCTGCAAGTGTCGCGTCCCTGGGCCCGCGATCCAGGCTTTTACATCGATCCGCTGATGCGCATTGCGTTCACCGCACTACCCGCCGACGACACTAGCGGTCCACGCCTGCGCCGTCAGCTCGGTGCGGTTGGAGACTGGCTTGCGCTGGCCCGCGAAAATCTCGTCGAAGCGGCCGGAGACTATGCCGACCTGGCGCTGCACAACCTTACCCGCCATGACGGGGTCGGCCATGGCCATCCTTTCCGTGAAACACCACCAGCCGGTGTGATCGGCTGGTACGAGGACCTGCGGACCCGCGCCGTCGACAAGGCGCCGGCGCTTGTTCCGTTGATCGACGAAGCTCTTTTGGAAATCCGGTCATTCGAGGCGTGGCTGCGCGAAACCCGATCCGAAATGAATGCTGAAGCGGGCGTGGGCGCCGAGATGTTCAACTGGTATCTGCGAAACGTCAAACTGATGCCGTGGTCGGCCGAAGAGGTGCTGGTGCTGGCCGAACGTGAACTCGAACGACTGCGCGCTTTCCATGCGCTGGAACGGGTCCGCAACCGCCATTTGCCGGAGCTGGACCTGCCCGAAAACGCCGCGCAATATCGCCAGCGCGTGGAACGTACCGACAGGGCCATTGGTGCATTCATCGAGGACACTGACTTCATCAGCGTGCCCGATTACATTCCCGACGACTTCGAAAAGATGGGTTACAACGTGCCCTGGATAGAACGACCCGACGGCCCGAACTACTGGGAGCAGATCCAGTATCGCGACCCTGCCCCGGACCATTGGCATGCGGTAATTCCGGGACATCGTTTCGATGCCCTGGTCGCCGCGCGAAACGAGCATCCGATTCGCCGCCATATCGCCGACGCCGGTCGGGCCGAGGGTTGGGCCATGTACCTCGAGGAAGTGCCGCTGCAGCTCGGCTTCTACGACGGTGGTAATGACAATCGTTACGGCAACAGCCCGCGCGTGCGCGAGCTGATCTACAACTTCGGCATCTTTCGCGCCGTGCGCACGATTGGCGACGTGAAACTGCAGCGAAACCAGATGGATCCCGAAGCTGTCGCCAGATTTTGGATGGCCAACACGCCCTGGCTGGATGCCGACGTGGCTCGCGTGGACGCCGAAATCTACCTGCGTCGGCCGCCGGGATACGGCATCAGCTACACCATCGGCGCTTTCCAGCTTCAGCAACTTTTGGCCGATCGACAGCGCCAGTTGGGCAGCGATTTCGAATTAGGCCAATTCCATGATCGCATCATGCAGGCCGGCCGCATTCCCATTGCGCTACTACGCTGGGAGTTGACCGGGCTCGACGACGAGATCGAGTCGCTTTGGCGCGCGCAGCCGCTGCCTTGGATGCTTGAATGAACACCACCGAAGTACGGCGCGGAATCCAGGTCACTTCTGAAATCGCGCTGCGCGGAGCACGTGCAACATTTTCAGATGCCCCTAGGGCGCGACTCGGATCTGGAGATTGAACAATCTCCATGGTGCCAACCACGATCAGATAGGTCGCAAAAAGGTAGTTCGGCAGTTGGCCGCGGCCCGGAACAGATGCCGGCGATCAGCCGCGCCGTCAACCTGCGAGCCGACATGTGGCGAACCGAATCCCGAGGCCTGCCGTGAAACAAGTTTCGGCGCGGACACCGGCGTCCATGCCGTCCCGATCGCTGAGAATGGCTCGTGAATGCAAAGCTTCGAATCAGAACAGAGGCAGTGCCATCAGTGCGATCGAGGCGCCGAACCCGACGCCCCAGCTCAGGCTGCGCAGCACGTGGATATCAATCCAGTAGAAAATCGAATAGACGATTCTGGCCGCCACGAATGCGATCGAAAGAATCCCGACCCATTGGCCCTGAACGCCGGCGACGAGCGCCAGAAGCAGACCGGCGGCGAAGATCGGAAACGCCTCGATCATGTTCTGGTGCGCCGCCAGCGCACGGGCGCCGAATCCGGTCAGGCGTCCCTGCTGTTGGCGCGGATTGCGGTTGTCGTAGCCCCGGCCTTCCTTCGCCTGCGCCAGGGCGACCGGCGCCTTGGTCACCAGGATCATGAGCGCGGAAAGAATCAGGCAGATAATCGGAACAGTCATCTTGATGGTTTCCTTTGGCGTGCCCGATCGGGCCGGAAACGACATCGTACTTACAAATGAGGCGGCCGACCAAAGAACATCCCGGCTGTCCGAGCGCCTTTCAACCAACCGCTCGCCTCCACCGGCCAGGATACCACCCGCCGGCTGAACCAATATTGGACCTGGATCACCACCAGCCCGGAACCAGCCCAGACTACCGGGTCTGATCGCAGTCGTAGCCCGCTATGCGGATCAGCCGCTCGAAGCGTCGCGCCACCGTGCCGAGCCCGGATTCGCTGAAATCGACATCGGCGTCGATCACGTTGCAGTGGCGGGCTTGGATGGTCATGGTGCCAAGCCTCTCCTGGATAACATCTTCTCGTTCGTAGCTATCGAGCGGCTCGGTGAAAAACTCGCCGCCATCCAGCGTCCACATGTTGATCCTCACCGAAGATGCCCCAACCGGGAAATCCGCGTTGCCCACCATCCATGTCGGTACGCCGTTCAGGTAAGTGAACATGGCCAGAAATACGAAATTTCGGTCCGGCGGAAGCTCTCCAACCGTCAGCACCATTCCTTGTCGCGGCAGACCTTCCACGACCCAATGTCCAGTATAACGGCCGTGCAGCGGCGGGTTGGCGAACTGCGGCGGGTCCAGCGCCGGGTCGAATTTGGGAACGTCGATGCCGACACTCAGTCCCGACGGCCAACGCAGTTGCAGTTCCAGCGCGTCGTTGTATTGCCGTTTGCTGATCGCGTCTGAATCAGTATCGACCACGAACGAGAAGCCTTCGACCAAAGTCACCAGCAACTGATCGGTCATCGGCTCAAGCGAGGCGCCGCGAGAATCGTAGAAGCCGGTTCTGGCGAACGCGAACAGCCCTGCGCTGCGAGTCTCGAAATCGGACGTGACCAGGCTGACCTCGGGATACCGGATGGCGGGGTTGCCGCCTACCAGGTCGAAATTGAGCATGATGGCCGAAGCATTCGGCTCGTGGCAACCGATACGCCATGCGCGAATTCTGACCAGTGCGGTGGTGGCGTTGTCGGCGACCAGCACCTGACTGTCGAAGAACGTCTCGCTTGGGGGTGCCGAGTACACCGAAGGCACCACCTTAAGGCAGCCATATGGAACCACGGACGGGAAGCTAAAGCTGTTGGGCAGGTCGCGGTTGAGCACCTGCGCCGTACCGTTGACCGAAAAAAGAGCGAGCAGAATTGAAGCTAGGAGCGTTTTCATGACATTTCTCCGACGATGTTCCCCGGCGTTGCTGCGGCCGTAGAATCAGCCGCAGCAAACCCATCCGTATCAATTGGTGGCGGTCGGGTCCTCGAATCCGTCCTCGAAGATCAGATCCTGAAATACGTCTCCGTAATACATCCCTGCAAATCCAATCGACTCTTCCGGATCGATCGGGTCTTCGAACAACATTGCTGCATTGATCGCAACGCGGTTGTTGCGGAAACCGTCGCGCTCGATACCGACTTCGCTGACAAGGGAATCCGCGGGTGCTTCGGGGTCGAGTTCCTGACCGGCGGTGGTGCCCACCTCAGCGATGGTGCGCAGCGGCAGCTGGAATCCCAGTCCTTCGCGAACGTAGATGCCGCTGGTCCCGTCACGTTCGGCCTTGAATGCGTATAAAGACAGTTGGCCGTTGCCGGAGTTAAGTCCACCAAATGCGCTGGAACGCCAGCGTGCAAGCTCTTCCGCATCCTCGCTGTCGCCGACGCCCGGCGGACGCCCGGAGAATCCCCAAAACAACATGTCTTCCAGGCCCTCTTCGCCGGTGCGCGCAACCTGCCAGGTTCGGTCGGTGGCAATGTCGTGGACGAAGAAGCCCTGGTTGACCGGCACTTCGACGATCAATCCGTCGGGATGCTGTTCGTTGCAGAACGCAATCAGGTCGGCGTTGCCGTCGACCGGGCATTCCAGCAGCTTTTCGAACGTCTCCATGCCCCAGGTACCCCAGAAGGCGACCCGTGAGGCGTCGCTGCTGACCGAAAGTCCCTCGCCGAACGCCCTGAAAGTGGTTCCAGGCGACTCGCCCGGCACCTGTTCGCCGACGCCGGCGATCACGTCGAGGCCGGGTGTCGGCGCGATGGGCGCGCGATAGACGCCTCCGAGCGTAGGCGCTTCCTCGATATCGAAACCGACGAAGAACACCCAGCCGGCAGCCGCGCTGGGGGGCGCCGTCGAGCCGAACACGACGTCGCCGCCGACGGGCTGATTGGGTATGCGGGTCTCGGAATTGGCGACCATGCCGGTGAACGGCACCGGCGTAATGGGCGTCACGTTGCGGAAATAGATCCCGGTGCGGCCAAGTCCGTCGGTTACGTCAGTGTAGTTGCCCTTGTAGATGATGAATGGTTCCGATACGGCCGACGCACCCGGAAACTGGTCGAAGCGCGTCCCCAGCGTCGTTTCCGGCACCGAGAACCAGGGGAAAGACAGCGTGACGCCATCAAGCTCGGTTGCCGCGCCCAACTGACTGGCGCCCGTCACCGGCGCCTCGCCCAGCGGATAAACGTAAACGCCCGCAGTACCGACCCGGGTCTCGCCGTCTTCGACAAGGTACGTCCAGACCGGCGCATGCTCGCCGCGCGACGCGGCCAGTGTCCCGTTGGGATCGATCCGGGGCGTGGACGGAAAGTCATTGAATGCCGCCAGTTCACCGTTGACAAGCGTATTGTTCGGATCGGGCACGGCGTCGCCGCGGACATGCAGCCGTTCGATGACGCCGCCGAAAAGATCGAGTCGATAAATGCCGGACGTCACGAAGCTGCCAGTGCCTACGCGGGTCCGCGCGCGAAACACGATCATGCCATCGTCGTTCAGGGACGGCTGGTTGTAGCTGAAGAAAGTCGAGCCCGGACGCCCGTCCGGCGCCTCGTCATTGTCGTTGACTGCTTTGTTCCAGTCGACCGGCTGAGCCAGCGCTCCGACAGCAATCAGCAAGCTGCCAATCAGGACGGCACTCATGACGATGCCGATAGAAATTTTCGTATGGAATTGTTTTTTTTTCATGGCCGTGTCTCCAGGACAGAGTCCGACGCGAGGGGTGAATTGCTAACCGCCAATGGCGGTATTTAGCAATCTAACGCCATGACGACAACAACCGCTTGCGCAAGATCAATAAACATATGGTTGATCTAATGTATATTTGTTTAATATTGCGCCTGGGAAAATTCCGGCTAATTATTGCGGCTGCCGGGATCGGCACGCGGCCTGACCTTGCCGCGCAATGGCTGGCATCATCTGAATCTTCCGACCCGGTGAAAGATCCTACGCATGCGTTTACTGCGCGTCACGCTCGCACCCGTGCTTATTCTTGCGGCAACGGTTGTACTGATCATTCCCATGCTTGTCACCGCGCTGACCAAATTTCTGCTGCCGTTTCCGATCATCCGGCGGGTCGGCCGGCGCACCGTGGTCGGCATTGCCGAGATATGGATGTTGATCGTCGTCCGGTGTTTCCGGCTCTCCTACAGGACACGCATCGAGATCACCGGCGATACCGATTTCGACCGCAACCACAGCTATTTATTACTTTGCAATCACCTGTCGTGGGTCGACGTGCCGGTGCTGCTCTGGGCATTTTGCGGAAAGCTGCCTTTCTACCGATTCTTTCTCAAGCGCAGCCTGATCTGGATGCCGCTGCTGGGCATCGCATTCTGGGCGCTCGAGTACCCGTTCATCCGCTTCCGTTCACAGGAATATCTTGAAAGGCACCCTGAAAAACGCGGCGAAGGGCTTGAAGCGGCGCGCCGGGAATGTGAAAATCTCAAGGGCATTCCAAGCACCATCGTCAATTTCCCGGAAGGCGCGATCAACACCCGCGAAAGGCATCAGCGCCAGCGCCCGGCCTATACAAACCTGCTGCGCGCGCACGCCGGAGGACCATCGCTGGTGATCTCCGCGATGAGGGAACAACTCGATGCGCTTCTGGATGTCACCATTTACTATCCGGACGGTCCGCCGAGCGTCGCGGACTTCATGCTGGATCGCGTCGCCTGCGTTCGTGTGCACGTCAGGCGCATCACCATTCCTTCTGAACTGGTCGGCGGCGACTACCAGGACGATCCCGAATTCCGCGCCCGCTTCCGCGCCTGGATCAACGCGCTCTGGCACAGCAAGGACGCGCTGATCGAAGAACTCAAGAACGCGCCGCCACACATTCGACGACGATCCCGTCGGTCATGAAAAATTCGGCGTACATTGATCTTGCGGCTTTACCGGCCATTCGAATACGATGGTGTTCGGGTGAGGCAGCACAGCTGCGTACCTGACCGGAGGTTTCCCAGGTCTCGATAGGCTCGGCAGTTGATTCGGCAATCCGTGAGGGTGAAATGACTACATTCATCGTGACCGGCGGCAATCGCGGCCTGGGCTTCGAGATTGCCCGGCATCTGGCGACCGACCCGGACGTGCAAGTGGTGCTCGCGGTGCGGAGCATGGAAAGCGGACAGCACGCTGCAAAACGAATCGGCTCGAATGTCCGAGCGCTGGAACTCGATCTCGCAAGCCGGGAAAGCGTCGACAAATTCATCGCAACGTGGCGGGAACCGGTTTCCGGGCTGGTCAACAACGCGGGTGTGCAGATATCAGATGCCAGTCGATACACCGACGACGGCATCGAGGAAACCTTTGCGGTCAACCATCTCAACACGCTGAGACTGACGCTCGGTCTTGAAACCGCACTGCACGGCGGTCGGGTCATGTTCATCGGCAGCGGCACGCACAATCCCAGCCACCCTACAGCCACGCCCTTCGGATTTCGCGGTGAGCGGTTTCAGTCCATTGCGAACTGCGCGGCGGGTCTTGAAAGTTCG
>DATGCS010000221.1:0-20595 GCA_035311685.1 Wenzhouxiangellaceae bacterium | reverse complement strand
ATCACCCACGTCAACCTGATGCGCATGAACAAGGAAGCGCAGGAGTTGGCAAATTATGTATACAAACGCGGCGGCCGCTACTAGGAAATCGTTTTATAGCTACTGCGCGAGCGCCTGGCGGCGTCCGGCGGTGCTCGGAATCCTCATGCACCAAAATGTGCACTGCGGTTCCTGCGCGCCGGCGGCCACCGCCAGCCACTCGCTCGCTACGCTCTAAAACGATTTCCTCTCGTCATCGAGTTCACGATTATCGGATCGCGCGTCCTCGACGTGCGGTCAAGCATGCCTGCGGGTCGCTCGGTCGCGAATCGGCGCAGCCACGCACCTCGGAACCGCCTCGCTACGGCCAGGCTGTCAGAAGCTGCCCAGGGCGGTGGCCAGCAACAACCCGGCGCAGACGACGGCGGTGAGGGCCAGCTGGAATCTGACCGTGCCCTTGAGGCTTGCGTTGAAAGCTTCCGGCGGCGCGTTTTCTCCGAGCCGGTTCCAGATCGGAATGGCGGTCAACAATCCGCCCAGCCCGGCCAGGGCGCCGAGCCACGGTCCCCCTTGAAGGGCCAGCAGCACGAGGCTGGCGGCGACTGCGGCCAGAAACACCCCGAACAGGCGGAGTGAACCGCGCCGGCCCAGCACGATGGCCAGGGTTTTGCGGCCGGCGAGCCGGTCGGTCTCGATATCGCGGGCGTTGTTGATCAACAGCACCATGGACGCCGGAAGCCCCACGACCAGGCCTACGAGCACCGCTGCCGAACTGAGCTGCCCGGTGTGCAGCCAGGCGATGGCCCCCACCGCGATCAGACCGAAGAAGACCAGCACGAACAATTCGCCGAACGGCCCGCGCGAAATGGGCCAGGGGCCGCTGGAATATCCGTACGCTGCAATGACCGAGACCAGCCCGATAAGCAGGATCGGCAGACCGCCCAGGGCCACCAGGTAGCTGCCGAAGACGAACGCCATGGCAAACACAAGATGAGAGGCGCGCAGCATCTGCACCGGCGTGACCCAGCCGCGCTGGGTAACGCGGACAGGGCCGATCCGGTCGGGCGTGTCCGTGCCGTTGAGCGTGTCGACCGCGTCGTTGTGCAGGTTGGTGCCGATCTGGATGGCCGCGGCGGCCAGTGCGCCGGCGATCAGGATATCGGGCCGGAAGGTCCCGCTCTCGATCCAGCCGACGACACTTCCGGCGAACACCGGCGACAGCGATAGCGGCAGGGTATGCGGACGCGCCGCAATCCAGGCCAGCCGGGCAGCGCTCGGCCTGGCATCGATGCCGGATACCTGGGATGAGCCTTTATTCAACTCGGTGTCACCGTGATATTTCCACAGTCGCAAGCGATCGCTTGCCGGTTCGGAATTCGAACTCATTTTACCCTGCACCAGCGGTTCCAGTCAGTCGAAGTGGATACCCGGGGTGCGATAGGGCATCGACATCCGGCACCGGGGTTGGCCATAATGCTTCGATGCTGACCGCTACCATGATGTTCTACCTCGTCGCCCTGCTTGCCATCGGCATCTGGGCCCAGCGCCGCACCGCGAGCACGTCGGATTTCCACCTGGCCGGGCGCAAGATGGGGCCGGTCGTGGCTGCGCTGAGCGCCTCGGCCAGTTCCTCGTCGGCCTGGACGCTACTGGGCGTCAGCGGCGCGGCCTATGCGTGGGGACTGCAGGCCATGTGGCTCGTGCCGGCGATCATCTCCGGGTTCGTCATCAACTGGGTCTTCGTCGCCCCGCGCCTTCAGCGGGCCAGCCACGCCAACAACGCGCTGACGCTGGTTGAATTCCTGGGCAGCGGGATGCCCGAGCGCTCGCAGCGGTTACTGAGAATCCTGGGTGCGGGCATCATCCTGTTCTGCTTCACGTTCTATATCGCTTCCCAGTTTCAGGCGGCGGGCACTGCGATCGAGGCCGCGCTGCCGGTCACCAGTAGGCTGGCCATCGTCAGCGGCGCGATTATCGTCGTCGCCTACGTATTCCTCGGCGGCTTCTGGGCCGCCAGCGTCACCGACGCGCTGCAGGGGCTGATGATGCTGTTCGTGGCCCTGGTGCTGCCGGTCTTCGCCGTGATGGCTGTCGGCGGACCGGCCGGGATACATGCCCAACTGGCAGCATTGGGCGATCCTTCCCTGGTTCGAGTCGTCGATCAGCCCAGTTCGTTGCTCGCTTTCCTGTTTGTTGCCGGCCTTTTCGGGATCGGGCTGGGTTACCCCGGGCAGCCGCACGTGGTCAATCGGTTCATGGCGCTGGAACGCGCCGAGTCGATTCCATTCGCACGCGCCATCGCGCTGACTTGGGCCGCTGTCATTTATACCGGCATGGTGATCCTGGGCTGGTCGGCGCGGGTGCTGATGCCCGAACTCGGCGATGGCGAATCGGCGCTTTTGCTTCTCAGCGCCGAATTGCTGCCCGCCGCGCTGGGCGGGCTGGTCGCCGGCGGCGTGCTGGCGGCGATCATGTCGACCTCGGACAGTCAATTACTGGTCGCAGGCTCAGCGGTCAGTCATGACTTGAGGGGCGGCAACTTCTCTTTGACAGCCGACAGAGTGGTCATCGTGCTGATCGGCATTGCGGCGGTCGCGCTGGCGCTGTTCTTTCCGGCCACCATCTTCGACCGGGTGCTGTTCGCCTGGCAGGGCCTTGGCAACGCGTTTGGCCCGCTGTTGATCGTGATGCTGATCGCCGGAAGTGTAAAACCCGGCTTCCGTCTGGCGGCCATGCTGACCGGATTCGGGCTGACCGTGGCGTTGAGCCAGGTCGCCAATGCCCCCGGCGATTCGGCCGAGCGCCTGATACCATTCTTCATCGCGCTGTCGATCGCGTGGGCCGGGCGAGAGCAACTCCTGCAACGATGATGTTCCGCGAATCCCGACAACCTGGACAAGCGCAGCGCACCCGGTGATATGCCCGCAAGAAGCGCTTCAGGGAACTTTTACTGGAAATGCCGGATTTTCTCCTGGGGCCGCTCGCTCGGCTTGACAGGGGAGGGCAGCCCTGCGCGTGCGCTCTTGTGTACCCAAGAATCCGCCTAGTCGGCGTCGGAACGACTGCGCGGTGTAAAAACCGATTCGCCGCTGGTGTCGCGAAAGTGCTCCAGTGCCCAGTGAACCGACGGGAAAGCAATGTCGTTCCACGGGATCTGATCCCAGGTAAAGAGCCGAACTTCGCGCGACTCGGGGCCGGCGTCGATGTCCGGTGATTGAAGCCGCGCTCGGTAGATCAGCTGAACCTGGGAGATTCGAGTGATTGCGTAAGTGGCCAGCAACTGCTCGATCTTCAGTCGGGCCCTGGCTTCCTCCCAGGCCTCCCTCAAGGCACCGGATTCGGGTTTTTCGTTTTGCTCCAGATAGCCGGCCGGCAGCGTCCAGAACCCGTCTCGAGGGTTGATCGCACGACGGCAAAGCAGAATTCGATCTTCCCAGGTCGCAACGCTCCCGACCACAATTTTCGGATTGTCGTAGTCGACAAAACCGCAGTGATCGCAAACCTGGCGCTCATGGTCGTCGGTTGAAGGCATCAGGCTGCTGAAACTGGGATCGAGCGAAGCGTTTGTCATGGCATTGGTTGATGAAAGATCCAGCGAGAGGATAATTGCGAAACGTGAAATCAGCCGGGACGCCTCCGCGGGTATTCAATCAGAGGTTCCCTAGCACGCTTGAGCCTCGAAAATCTCCCATTCGGGGCGCGCGGCGCAGAAGGCATTGGCCTGCCAATGCACGATACACGATCTGACCCCGAATCTCCCCGACCCCACGTACCCGACTAATCCTGTTCCCACCTCCTTAACGCCAACAGCCGGTTCGCACGATGCCTGCTGTACCTCTGAAGCATGATCGGGTACACGTTGAACGGAATGTTGATCAAAATGACAACCAGAGCTTGTGCGTACCGACCTTCCGCAACAAGATGTGCGCTCATTCCCGCAAGGCCTATCAAGACGACCAGGTGCGCAGTCTCGTTCCGCTTCGTCTGTTTCTCGAACGATTCGAGAGCGTTCTGTACGCTTCCCTCGCGATCGCGAATGGGGTGCCAGTCCAGGCGTCGGGCGTTCGTGCTTCCAATTCCAAGCAGCATGTACCTCCTGAATCGGCGAATGCCGAAACGCTCGTGGAGATACGCTTCGAATTCACGCGGTCGGAAGAACCAGTTAGCGTCCAGCCACTTCACCTGGCCTCGGCGTGAATAAATATCCGTTGGGTGGAAACGCGAACCGTCGCAAGAACAGTCGCAAGAACAGTCGCAAGAACAGTCGGGTTGGATCTTGTTTTATGCATAGTCTTCTCGCGGTGCAATCCCTCTGACGGCGGACTGATGAATTCCGAGGAGGTTCGAGGTGCAGGTGCCGGTAGGGCAGGCTTCGGCGACCGCTTGGCCTCGATGGCCTGCTTTCATGTGCGTTGCTTGAATTCATTTCTATTGATTCTTCCAACTCCAGGCGTACCAAACGATAAACAGCAAAGTGAATACTTCGACGAGCACAAAGAAGCCGGTAAAAATGTAGGAGCTACAACGGAAAGAGAAGCTAAAGAGCCTAAAGCATGTAATGAAGCGATGACGATATTCGCGCAGCGATTTATCGCTTGCTTTAACAGTAGCGAAAAGATGATCATAACCATCGCCATTTCCAAATAAATAGCAGCGAAAAGCAACATTTCAGGCGTTGCCATCGAATTAACCAATTCCACCTCGTCTGCTGTTTGGGCGGTGAATCCGCCCAATAATTTAAAAATATTCGCAAAAAGATAGTTTGATGTGACAAGTATCCAGGCCGCTGAAATTACCAGTCGTCTGTCTATGCCATGCTTGCTATCTTGCATCTTGTTTCCTCGAGTTGGGTACCAGTCTTCTGTCAAGCATCAGCGTTTTTCCTACAGACCAGAAAGCTTGTGGCCGGGCTGCTTTCAGGCGTCCAGTCATGCACGACTTCAAAACCGGCCTGAACTATGCAATCGCGAAATTCTTGCTTTTTGAAGAAGACCACTTCTGGCAACACGCGCAAGGCATGAAATAAAGGGGCTACAAAGCGTAACCAGGACAAGGGCGCTTTTTCCTTCAGGCAGGTAGTGCTGGTGATGAACAACCCTCCGCCCGGCAACAAGCGATAAACACTTTCAATCTGGGTGCGCCAGTCGGGTAGCAAATGTAGAACGTTCAAGCCCAACACGGCATCGAATGGTTGTTTTTGTCCCGACACGCTATTTATCGTGCCAACGGAAAATTCGACATTGGCAACACTATTATCAGAGCGTTTTTGTTCGGCAATTCGAACCATCTCTCGCGCAACGTCGGTCGCGATGTATTCCTTGACGAAGGGCGCATGGTGAAGCGCGGTCGTGCCGGTCCCGCAACCGAACTCCAGGACCCGCATATCCGGTTTCAGATAGCTCTGGGTGATTTTCAGTTTGCGGGTGTATATCTGCTCGTCGGGAACTGCTGAACGGGCATATTTGGGCGCGATCTTGTTCCAGAAGGCTTCGGACGACTGCATGGCAATATCCTTGTTCGCAATTCATCGATTCAGAGTGCGGACAGTCTATCAATGCATTCATGGTGGTAATATGGCCATTAATGTTGTTTTGGGATGCATATTTGCATGGATTGGCGTGCCATTGCTTTCGACTGGAACCGGGCCAAGAGCTTTCTGGTCGCAGTAGAAGAGGGGTCGTATTCCGCAGCCGCCAGGGCGCTGGGCGTTTCTCAACCCACGATTGGGCGTCAGATTGGCGAGCTGGAGCAGGAGCTGCAAGTGGCTTTGTTCGAGCGTGCGGGCAGAGGCCTGGTGTTGACGCCTCAGGGACGCCAGTTGGTTCGGCACGTCAAGGCAATGGCCGATGCGGCCGGTCAGCTGTCGCTGGCATCCAGTGGGCACGCTCAGTCTCTTTCGGGAACGGTGCGACTATCTGTCTCAGAGGTGGTTGGCGCCTTGGTGCTTCCGGAGATTGTCAAGCGATTACATGAATCAGAGCCAGGCATCGAACTGGAGATTCTGGCAACGATGGAAGAGAGCGACTTGCGCCGCCGTGAAGCTGATATCGCGGTACGACTGTATCGCCCCGAGCAGCCTGACCTTATTGCGAAAAAAGTCGCCGGTACCGCATTTTACCTGTATGCCACGCCGGATTATATAAACCGGTCGCGGTTGGATGGGAGAAATTCCAACCTGAGTGATGCTGAATTCATCGGATCCGACGACAATTCCATTTTGACAGAGGTCCTGAAAGAGAAAGGCCATTCGGTAACAGCAAAAAACTTTCCTATTCGCACGGATAGCCGGTTGGCGCAGTGGGAACTTACAAAATCAGGTCTTGGAATTGGCGTAATGCCGCGCGAGGTGGGGGACAATGAACCGTCCGTAGTGCGTGTATCGTCGTCCTTTTCACCGGTCAACGTTGATATGTGGCTGGTGGTGCATAGAGAGCTGCGGACCAATCTGCGGATCAAGTATGTATTTGATTTCCTGCACCATCAGCTCGACCTGGTACTAAAAAAGAGTTCGTCTAGCCACTGATCGTTCAGAAGGCCGGGGTACCGGCATTTTTGAGATCGCGCCGGCCCGATGAAGGCAGACCCATACTTCCTGGGAGTGAGTCCTGCCCGGATTCGGAAAGTTTCGCTATAGGCCCCACGGTCAACCTCCCCAACTTTGGATCAGCAATAACTAGAAATTTCGGCATAACGAGACGCCGCTATCGCGCCAGCGGTCGATAACGAATCGACCGCCTTGCCTTACCCCGGTAGCGGGATCCGACCCCGGTCCGCGGGCTGTCGAGGTCCTCGGGTCAACCGCTTCGAAGCAGTCGCCCGCGCCCGGAAAATCCCCGACAACGACCAATCGCGCCGCCACCGGGTCTCGTCGGGCACCGGCCTGATAAGATACCGGGTTAATCCTCTTTCGAATCCGTTTTCCAGACTCTGACAGGGAACCCGAAAATGTCCGCACCCGATATCCGCGCCGCCAAGCGCCCCGAACCCGATGCCCTGATCCAGCAGATCGCCGATTATGTCTGCGATACCGGAATCGATTCCGATCTCGCGCTGGAAACAGCGCATTACTGCCTGAAGGATTCGCTTGCCTGCGCGCTGCTCGCGCTGCGCTTTCCGGAGTGCGTCAAATTGCTCGGGCCGGTGGTGCCGGGCGCAGATCTGCCGGGCGGCGCGCGCGTGCCGGGCACGCATTTCGAGCTCGACCCGGTGCAGGGCGCTTTCAACATCGGCGTGCTGATCCGCTACCTGGATTTCAACGACACCTGGCTGGCTGCCGAGTGGGGTCACCCTTCCGACAACCTGGGCGCGATCCTGGCGGTGGCCGACTACATCGCCCGCAGCGACGTGGCCGAGGGGCTGGAGGCGCCGACCGTTCATGACATTCTCGAGGCGATGGTCAAGGCACACGAGATCCAGGGCGTGCTGGCGCTGAAGAACTCGTTCAACCGGGTGGGGCTTGACCATGTGCTGCTTGTGAGGGTGGCTTCGACCGCGGTGGTCACACGCATGCTGGGCGGCTCGCGCGACGACGTGGTCAATGCCGTCAGCCAGGCCTGGATCGACGGCGGGGCACTCAGAACCTACCGCCACGCGCCGAATACCGGCTCGCGCAAGAGCTGGGCTGCCGGCGACGCATGCCGCCGCGCGGTGCAGTTGGCGCTGCTGACGCTCAAGGGCGAGATCGGCTATCCCTCGGCGCTGACCGCCAAGGGCTGGGGCTTCCAGGACGTGCTGTTCAAGGGCCAGGACCTGGTGCTGGAGCGCGAACTGGGCAGCTACGTGATGGAAAATGTTCTTTTCAAGATCGCGTTCCCGGCCGAGTTCCACGCCCAGACCGCGGTCGAGTGCGCCATGGCGCTGCACGAAGAAGTGCGGGACCGTCTGGACGACATCGATCGGATCGAGATCGAGACCCAGGAGGCGGGTTCGCGGATCATCGACAAGACCGGCCCGCTGGACAATTACGCCGATCGCGATCACTGCATCCAGTACATGGTGGCCGTGCCGATGATCTTCGGCGAGTTGACCGCGGAGTCCTACTCGGACAAGGTGGCAGCCGACCCGCGCATCGACGCGTTGCGCGACAAGATGCAGGTGAAAGAGAACCCGCGCTTTACCGAGGAATATTTCGACGCCGACAAGCGGGCCATCGGCAACTCGGTGCAGGTTTTCTTCAGCGACGGGAGCAAGACCGAGAAGGTCAGCATCGATTACCCGGTGGGCCACCGGCGCCGGCGCGAGGAGGGCATTCCGCTGCTCGAAGACAAGTTCGAGCGTGCCGTGAAGGGGCAATTCGGCGCTCGCCAGGCCGGGGCAATTGTCGAGACGATGAGCGATGCCGACGCGCTCGTCGACATGGATGTGCACGAATTCAGCGGTCTCTGGTCGCTGATCTGACCGGGATTTTATGGATGCCGGACGGTCGTTTTCACGGCCGTCCGGTCGCTTCGCGGCCTTAGTCGGCCATATTCTGGTCGACTTTCTTCAGCGCATAGCCGATCACGGGCAGGTTGCGGTACAGACCCGCTGCCGAATCCCAGAAATCCTGGTGAAGCACGATCCGACCTTCCGGGTTGAATCGCAGGTGGGTCATGCCGATCGATTCGGAGCTTATTTTCCTGCCCATGGCGCTCGATGCGAATGTCATTGTCCAGCGGACGAAGACGTCGTTGCCATCGCGCAGGACTTGATCGATTTCGACGGTACTTTCATCGAGCATGCGGGCGGTGGCTTGCATATAGTCAACCAATTGCTGACGTGACTGAAAGGTCTTGAGCGAATCGTTGAAATACATGGCGTCCGCATACAAGCGCGCGACGCGCCGACCGATCTCGGGGTGCGTGAGCTCGCCGTAGACGGCCGCGAATTCTTCCAGCCCGGCCTCGATTCCGCGCTCGCTGCCCGGATGCGTACGAAGGGCGCGCTGGTAATCGTCGGAAAAGGGCTTGGGCGCCGCCGGCCGGGTCCCGATCCAGACGAGAACGCCCGCGATCAGAAGTACAAATATGACAATTGTCTTGAACATCGCTGCATTGTTCGCGCAACGTGTCAACCTCCGGTGAATGCAAAAGGTCATTGGCGACGGGTTCACGACGGATTCACCGGCGGAGGCAATCATTGGTGTCTTGTCCAGTGACGGCGATCCTGCATATCGTGAACGTATTCAACTCCATGGCGGCATGGTTCGATACCAGCCAGGCCGCAGACGCCCCGGCTTCCGAGCAGGGTCATCGCGTCGACCTGACTCGAGTACTCCCGTTCATCGCGCTGCATCTGGCCTGCGTGGCAGTGCTTTGGGTTGGTGTTTCCTGGGTGGCAGTCGCGGTTTGCGTTGCCAGCTACCTGCTGAGAATGTTCGCGATCACGGCCTTCTACCATCGCTACTTTTCTCACCGGGCTTTCAGCGCATCACGACCGGTGCAGTTCGTGTTCGCGCTTATCGGGGCCAGCGCCACCCAGCGCGGACCGTTGTGGTGGGCCGCCCATCATCGACGTCACCACAAGCGGGCCGATCGAAACGGCGATCCGCATACGCCGCGCAAGGGCCTGCTCTGGAGTCACATGGGCTGGTTCCTCAGCCGCTCTCATTTCGGCACGGAATGGTCGCAAATCCCCGACCTGGTGCGCTTTCCCGAGCTGCGCTGGCTGGATCGGTTCGATATCGTGGTACCGCTTGCGTATGCTGCGGGCATGTTCGGTCTGGGCGCTGCGCTCGAATGGCTGATGCCTTCGTTGGGGACGTCCGGCAGCCAGATGCTCGTCTGGGGCTATTTCATTTCCACCGTGGCGCTGATCCACGTGACGTTGACCATCAATTCTCTGGCGCATCGCTTCGGCTCGCGTCGTTTCGATACGCCGGACCGTTCGCGAAACAATCCCTGGCTGGCGCTTCTGACGCTGGGCGAAGGCTGGCACAACAACCATCACCATTTCCCGGGGTCCGCCCGACAGGGCTTCTACTGGTGGGAAATCGACATCAGCTATCTCGTACTCAAGGCGATGTCGTGGGTTGGGCTGGTACAGGATCTCAAGCCGGTCCCCAGGGGATTCCTCGAATATCGGCGGATCTCGGACTGATGCGTATCGCAGTCATCGGCGGCGGCGTGGCCGGTCTTTATACTGCCTGGCATCTGGCCAATTGTAATGACGATTGTCGTGATAAGCGGCACGAGGTCACCCTGCTGGAGCGCGATGGGCGAATCGGCGGGCACACGGATACGCACGTCGTCGATGTCGATCCCGATGCCGGGCCGGTTTCGGTGGATACCGGTTTCATCGTATTCAATCCGCCCAATTACCCGCTGTTTTCGGCATGGCTGGAAGACCTGGGCGTCGAAAGCCGGGCCAGCAACATGAGCTTCGGCGTGCACTGCGAGATCAGCGGACTCGAATACAACGCAACGGACCTCGATCGGCTGTTCTGTCAGCGGCGGAACCTGCTGAGTCCGCGCTTCATCGGCATGGTGCGCGACATTCTGCATTTCTATCGTCAAGCACCGCACTTGCTGGAGACGCTGGACGAGCGGGTCACGCTGGGCGAGTGGCTGAATTCCAACGGCCTCGGAGAGGCTTTCGGTCGCGATCATCTTCTGCCGATGGCAGCGGCACTCTGGTCTTCGCCGGGCAGTGCCATCCACGACTTCCCGATGAAGTACCTGCTCGAATTCATGCGCAATCACGACATGCTGCAGGCCGCCGACCGACCCGTCTGGCGCACGGTGAAAGGCGGTAGCCAGCGCTACGTCGAGGCGGCCCTGAAGCGCTTCGATGGGCGCGTGATTGCGCCCTGCGGCGTTCACGCGATCCAGCGTTTGCCTGGCGGGGGCGTGCGCGTGATGGCTGAGGATTTCGATATGGTTTTCGATCAGGTCGTGCTCGCCTGCCATGCCGACCAGGCGCTGGCGATGATTCAAGCGCCGACCGATGCCGAGCGTTCGGTGCTCGGCGCGTTCGAATACCAGCCCAACGAGACCGTGCTGCATACCGATGCGGGACGCATGCCGGTCAAGCGCAAGGCCTGGGCGAGCTGGAACGTTCGGCGCGACCGCGACGCCCCGGATACGGCGGGCATCTCGTATTACATGAACAGTCTGCAGGGTATTGCGGGCCGCACGCCCTATATAGTCTCCTTGAACCAGACCGACCGCATCGATCCGGAGCGAATCCTGGTCAAGCGAAATTATCGGCACCCGGTGTATACGTCGGTATCGCGCGCGGCCCAGAAGCGCATCGACGAGATCAACGGCATCGACCGGCTCTGGTACTGCGGCGCCAACTGGGGCTGGGGCTTTCACGAAGATGCGGTGCGCTCGGCGGCGCGGGTGCTGGACGGAATCAAGCGTGTACGGGTGCGAAATGCGGCCTGACTGCGTGGCCACCGGAAGCGTCTGGCACCGGCGTCACCTGCCCAGGGCGCACGCGTTCCGCTACCGGATGTGGCTGAGTCTGCTGGACGTCGACGCAATCGAGGCGAGGTTCGGCGAATCCAGGTTCTGGTCGGTCGAGCGATTCAACCTGGTGACGTTGCGCCGGCGGGACTACATCGGCCCCCACGAGCTCGGTCTGGGTGATGCGATCCGGCGCCGCGTCGAGCAGGAACTCGAATTCAGGCCGTCGGGACGCATCCGCATGCTCACGCATCTGCGCCAGTGGGGCACCTGCTTCAATCCGGTCACCTTCTACTTCTGCGAAAGCCCAGGCGGCGGTCTTCAGGCCATCGTGGCCGATATTCACAACACCCCGTGGAACCAGCGCCACGCCTATGTGCTCGACGCACGGCGGCAAACGGGCCCGGAGTTCCGATTCCAGTTCGACAAGGAATTCCACGTCTCGCCGTTTCTGCCGATGGATATGCGCTACGACTGGCGATTTTGCTACGAAGCCGACCGCATCGATGTTCACATGCGGGTCATGCGCGGCGACGCAGAATGCTTTTCCACGGGAATGCGACTGACGCTGGCGGAAATGTCTACGCGTCGTATGCTCGAGATGCCGTTACGGTTTCCCTTCATGACGCTGCGCGTGACCGCCGGCATTTACTTTCAGGCGTTGCGCCTCTGGTTCAAGCGCATACCGTTTTTCAGTCACCCGGACAGCGCGGCTGCATCCGGAACACGAGGTTCTTGATCGGACATGTCGAGTCATTCATCGGAACGCACGGCGGCAGGTGACCTGCCCGGCGCGTATCACCCCTGCGGCCCGCTGGCGCGCTTGTGCCGGCGCGCAGTGCTGGCCCGTTTTTCCGCGCTGGAAAGCGGCCGCCTGGTCATCAGCGACAGCGATGGACAATGGGTGCTCGGCGATCGCGGCGGCATCCAGGCCCGGGTGGATGTGCACTCGGGGACGTTCTGGCGGATGCTGGCGACCGGCGGCAGCGTCGGCGCCGGCGAGGCTTACGTGGCCGGCCTGTGGGATTCCCCCGCGCTTGTCGACGTGATCAGGCTGCTGGCGGCCAATCGCAGACTGCTGGATCGCATGGAACAGGGCGGTGCGAGATTATACGGCTGGCTTCTCCGCGGGCTTCACCGCATGGCGCGCAATACCATGTCCGGCAGCCGCCGCAACATTTCCGCACATTACGATCTGGGCAATGATTTCTTCGGCGCGTGGCTCGATCAGCGCATGCAGTACTCGTCGGCGCTTTATCTGGCGCCGGACGACTCTCTGGACCAGGCCCAGGAGAACAAGCTGGCCCGTGTTGCAGAAAGACTTGCACTGGGCCCCCACGACCACCTGCTGGAGATCGGTACGGGGTGGGGCGGCCTGGCGGTCTACATGGCCGAACGCACGGGTTGCCGGGTGACCACCACAACGATCTCGGCCGAACAGTATCGTTACGCTTGCGACCGCGTGCGCGAAGCGGGGCTGGAGGACCGGATCGAGGTCCTGATGAAGGATTATCGCGAGCTCGAAGGCAGCTACGACAAGGTCGTATCGATCGAGATGATCGAGGCGGTCGGCGCGGATTTTCTCGATAATTATCTGAAGGTGGTCCGCGACCGGCTGGCGCCCGATGGCCTGGCGCTGATCCAGGCCATCACGATCGAGGATTACCGCTATGACAACGCGCTCAAGAGCGTCGATTTCATCAAGCGCTATATATTTCCGGGCAGTTTCATACCGTCGACTTCCGTCATTCTCGATGCGATGTCCAGGTCTACCGATCTGGGGCTGGTCGAACTGTTCGATTTCGGCGAAAGCTATGCCCGCACGCTCAGACACTGGCGGGAGCGGTTCGAATCGGGCTGGGACAAGCTGTCCGGGAACGGATTCGACCCCGTGTTTCGTCGCCGCTGGCGCTTTTACCTGGCCTATTGCGAGGGCGGTTTTCTCGAACGCGCGATCAGCGACGTGCACCTGTTGATGGCGGCGCCGGGTTATCGTAAACAGGAATTCGTCGACAACGCGGAATTCGACGGGGTGCGCCAGTGAGCGCCCGAAATTTCTGGATCAACCAGGCCTTTTTTCAGCTCAGCTGGCCGGCCTGCATCATCGGCGCCGCCAATGGGATGCTGTGGCCGGGCGCAATCGTCGTCGGACTGTTTGCCGCCTGGCAGCTTCATCCGTCGCGAATGCACCGGCGTGACCCGTTCATCCTGGGAATCTTCATCGCGACCGGGCTGATCATCGATACGCTGTGGGTTCGCGCCGGCATTGTCGAATACGCGACCGCGTGGCCGGCGCCCGGATTCATTCCGGCCTGGCTATTGTTGCTATGGGTGGCGCTGGGTCTGACCGTCAACCACTCGCTTGGCGTGTTTCGGCGCCGCTGGCGGCTTTTCATGCTGCTGGCCACGGTCGGGTCGCCGATGTCCTACAGCGCAGCGGCCGGGTTCGGCGCGGTGACCTGGCTGGCCCCGTCGTGGCTGGTCATCCTCTGCGTGGGGCCGGTATGGGGCCTTGTGGTGGGCCTGATGTTCCGCGAGGCGGGCCTGGATCGTCGCCAACGAAAGCTGGATGCACAAGCGGCCGAGGCCCTGCGCGGATGAACGCGACGGATCTTGCCGAACGTGGCCGCCTGCCGGATTGGATGATCCGGAACGGCATACGGCGGCTGCTGCGCAAGCGACTGCGAGATGAGCATGCCGGCGAGCCGGAAAGACAGGCGCAGACATTCGCCGCCCGGATCGAAGCTTTGGCCCGGTCGGAGATCGCAATCGAAACCGATGCGGCCAACGAGCAGCACTACGAGGTGCCGGCCGCCTTCTATCAGCGGGTGCTCGGACGACATCTCAAGTACTCCTCGGGCCTGTGGGACGAAGGCGTGAGTGATCTCGACGCGGCCGAAGCGCGCATGCTGCAGGTCACTTGCGAGCGCGCAGGGCTTGCCGATGGTCACCGTATCCTGGAACTCGGCTGCGGCTGGGGATCCTTGACCCTCTGGATGGGCGCCAAATTTCCGAAAAGCCGCATCACCGCGGTTTCGAACTCTTCATCGCAGCGCGAATACATCATGGGCGAGGCCGCTCGGCGCGGGCTGGATAACGTCGAGGTCCTGACCTGCGACGTCAACCAGCTCGAGGTGGAACCCGGTTTCGACCGCGTCGTGTCGATAGAAATGTTCGAGCACGTTCGAAACTATCGGCAACTTCTCGGCCGGATTGCGCGCTGGTTGAAGCCCGACGGGTTGCTGTTCGTCCACATTTTCTGTCATCGTACGCTGATGTATCCGTTCGAGACCGAGGGCGAAGACAACTGGATGGGACGACATTTCTTCACCGGCGGCCTGATGCCGGCCGCCGATACGCTGCTGTGTTTTCAGGAAGATCTGCAATTCAGCCGACGCTGGCTCGTCGACGGCAGCCACTATGCGAAAACGGCGCGGGCATGGCTTGACCGGCTCGATGCCGACCGAGCCGCTGTATTGCAAACCCTTGGCGACGATCCCGTACAGCTGCAGCGCTGGCGGATGTTCTTCATGGCTTGCGAGGAGCTGTTCGCATTCTCCGGGGGAAGCGAGTGGATGGTCGGGCATTACCTGTTCGGGAATCGCGATGGAAAAACGGAGCTCGCCGGCGCATGAGCGCACTCAGCGGCTTTTTCAAGGGCGGCATCAAGGCCAAGCTGGTCCGGGTTTTCGTGCTGCAGATCCTGGCGATATCGGTGGCCACCGTGCTCGGCGTTTATGCTGCCGCCTTCGTCGTCGAGCAGGTGCTGGTGCGCGAGGCGCTCAACGGGGAGGCGGAGCATTTCTGGTCGCACTACCAGAAGGACCCGTCGTTTCCCCTTCCCAATACCAATAACCTCAGCGGCTACTTTGCCCATGGCGAAGACGGCGGGGCGCCGGAATGGCTGGCAGGCGTGGAACCCGGTTTCGCCCGACACCAGACGCCGTCCGGCGGAGACCCGGTCGTGCACGTCTCCGAGCGCGACGGCAAGCGGCTGATCCTGGTATTCGACGAGATGCAGGTCTCCAGCCTGGCGTTCTACTTCGGCATTGCCCCGCTGACCGGTGTCCTGCTGCTGATCTATGTTCTGACGTGGGTGGGCTATGTGCTCAGCCGGCGGGCCGTCTCCACCATTGTCCAGCTCGCCGATGCCGTTCGCAGTTTCGACTTCCAGGAAGGCAATTTCGATGCGTTCAAGCTCGATGAATTCATCGATACCGCGGACCCGGAAGTTCTTGCGCTGATGAACGCGCTCGAGCAGTTCAGCAGCCGGCTGGAGCGCTTTGTCGCGCGCGAGCGCAATTTCACCCGCAACGCCTCGCACGAACTGCGAACACCGCTGGCGGTCATCAAGGGCAATCTCGAACTGCTGCAGAAATTCCCGGACCTTCCCAAGCGCGACGAGGTGATCGAGCGCATGGCGCGCACGGTGCGCGACATGGAGTCTCTGGTCGAAACCCTGCTGATCCTCGCGCGCGAGTCGGAATCCAAGCTGGCCTGGTCGTCCGTGCTGCTCAACGACCTTGTGTCCGAGCAGTTCGACCAGGTTCGACGGGCGCTGAACAAGCCCGAGATCAAGACCAGCATGACCGCCGATTGTCTATTGGAGACCGAGGCGCCCGAGAGGGTGCTGGGGATCATCTTCCACAACCTGCTGCGAAACGCCATGACGTTTACCGATGCCGGCGAGGTCAGCGTGCACGTCGACGAGCACTCGGTCGTTATCCGCGATACCGGTTGCGGCATGAGCGAGGCAGATCTAGAACGCGCGTTCGAGCCCTTCTACCGGGCCCACGATCGCTCCAACGAGGGCTACGGCCTGGGGCTGGCGATCGTCAGCCGTCTGTGTCGGCGGTTCGGCTGGCCGCTGGAAGTCGACAGTGAGATCGGCGCCGGCACGGTCTTCCGCGTCAACTTCCCCAAGGCGAACAAGCAATCCTTTCGGGGAAAGGCGGACGCGCCGGAATAGTCGGGCGGACCAATGCCGGATGCGCTTCGCTTGTCCGGCCCACACGGGCCGGGTTCAAGCGAAGAGAAAATGCCTTGTAAAGCACAGCGAGCGGTCGTCTGGGGGTGGCCGCCGGAGCGCAGAAGCCGCAATGTACAACTAAGTACATGAGGATTCCGAGCACCGCCGGACGCTTTCAGACGGCCGCGCAGTAGCCCCAGAGCGATTTTCAGGCGTCGTCGGGGTGGGCGAGTTTGAACCCCATCCCCTGCACCGTATGCAGCAGCTTGGTTTCGAACGGCCGGTCGATGCTCTTGCGCAGGTTGTACATGTGGCTTCTGAGCGTGTCGGAATCCGGCAGCATGTCGCCCCACAGTTCATTTTCAATCTGCTCGCGGCTGACCAGTCGCGGCGATTCGCGCATCAGGATGCGCAGGATCCGGATCGATGTCGGCGATAGATTCAAGCGCTGGCCCTCGCGTTCGACACGCATGGTGCGCGGATCGAACACCAGGTCGCCTACCCGGATGGCGCCGTCGGAAACCTCGCCCCGGGCACGGCGGAGCAGCGCGCTGATCCGGGCCGAAAGCTCCTCCATCTCGAACGGCTTGACCATATAGTCGTCGGCGCCGACGTCGAAGCCCTCGAGCTTGTCGTCGAGCTGGTCGCGAGCCGTGAGCATCAGGATGGGCGTCGAATCGCCCCGGTCGCGCAGCTTTCTGCAGACCTTCATGCCGTCGACCTTGGGCAGCATCAGATCCAGGATGATGACATCGTAGAGATTGTCCTCGAGCAGGTTCAGCGCAATGGAGCCGTCGGCGGCGTAGTCCATCGCGTAGCCGCAGCCTTCGAGATAGGCCCCGACCGTCGCAGCGAGGTCGTCGTGATCTTCGACGAGCAGAATGGTGGCGTTTGCGGTTTCTTCGTTCATGGTGGGCGCGTCCCGGTTCTCGTGTGAATTCACATTTGTGAACCCAGTTTACGTCCACCGTGTCGACGAAAAATAAACGCTTCTTCACGCCTGGTGAACCTATGCCTGAATCCGCGCTCGGTGCAGATTCAATCCAAGATTCCCTGGATAATCATGTTGCGGGCCTCAGGACTGCCGTCGGACGATCCGCTCTCCCAGCCACCGCAGGCCTTCGGTAGGACCGGGCAGCCGCTCCAGGGCGGACCAGGCGGCTTCGGTCAACTCGTCGGCGTGCCGGCGAGATGCATCGATGCCGAACAAAGCCGGCCAGGTTGCCTTGTCTCGCGCCGCGTCCGAGCCCGCCGGTTTGCCGATTTTTTCGGTGGAACCCTCGATGTCCAACAGGTCGTCCACGATCTGGAATGCAAGACCAATTGCCTCGGCGTAATCACTCAGTGCCCGGTGAAACGGGTCATCGGCGCCGAGTTCGGCCACGGGCATGACGACCGCGGCCCGGATAAGGGCTCCAGTCTTTTTTCGAAACATGGTCTCCAGCGCTTCCCGCGTAGGCGTTGTCGCCTCGAACGCCAGGTCCATGGCCTGTCCGCCCACCATGCCTGCGGAGCCGGCCGAGACGGCAAGCTCGGCGATGGCTTGTGCCGAAACGCGATCCCTCGCCAAGCCCTCGAACGCCAGCGTCAGCAGCGCGTCGCCGGCAAGGATGGCTGTGGCTTCGTCGAAAGCCTTGTGGACCGTCGGCTTGCCGCGTCGCAGGTTGTCGTCATCCATGGCGGGCAGGTCGTCGTGGACCAGCGAGTAGCAGTGTACGAGTTCCACGGCGGAGGCCACCGGGTCGACGCGACTTGCCGGAAGATTGGTCGCCTCGGCCGCGGCGAATGACAACAACGGCCGTATGCGCTTGCCCCCGTTGAATACCGCGTACCTGAGTGCAGCGTGCAGCGCCTGCGGCTCGGAGGACTCTGCAGGCAGCCAGCCGTCCAGCGTCGCCTCGACCCGTTCGATATACCCGTTCGCCCTGTCGTTGAAACCCATCGTCCAAACCCTAGCGGCGTAAAACGGTGATTGTAAGCCGTTGCAAAAGGCGGTGTCTCTCGGACAAGCGCCGTGCGTGTGGAACGGAACGGGCGATGAAAGCATCGGATCAATGCTCCGGTCAATAGCGGCAACGCGAAAAATGCCCGCCTTGGCTCCGCGAGTCGCACGACCGCCGCGAAACGCGGCTGGACGCACCGGACCTGGCAGTACGCGTCGGAATGGTTCAAAATACAATTACCAGCACATGCATGAGTATTGCCTTATTCATCTTGCATCTCGGCTTCCATGCGCGTCCAACGCCTTGAATGACGGAATGCTTGCCCATGTGTCAGGAGTGCGCAAGAGAGCCTGCAGGAGAAGCTCATGAACCATGTTCATAAGGTTGACGGATCGTCGCGGAAGCCGGAACTGGTATTGTCGCAACAATCGTCGAAACAATCGTCACAGCAGTCGGTTCTGCGGTCGGCGCTGGAGTTTCAGACGCGGATTCTCGGCGGCGTTTCGCGCACTTTTGCGCTCACCATTCCCTCGCTTCCCGGCCCCTTGCGCGTTCCGGTCACGAACGCTTACCTGCTTTGCCGAGTCGCCGATACGATCGAGGACGACGCCGGTCTGTCGGTAGAAGATAAGCGCGCCAGTGGCCGCCAGTTCATCGAGGTGCTTTGCGGTAACCGCTCGGCTGCAGCGTTCGCCGAGACACTGGCACCGCGGCTCGCGTCCGAGACCCTGGCCGCGGAGCGCGATCTGGTAGCGCGCGTCGATCAGGTCGTGGAAGTCACCCGCAGCCTCGGAGAGGTCCAAAAACAGGCGCTGATCCGCTGTGTTTCGTTGATGAGTGACGGTATGCACCGGTTTCAGCAGCAGGTGGGTTTGCGCGGGCTTGATTCACAACAACGGCTTGACGAGTACTGTTACTTCGTCGCCGGCGTGGTGGGCGAAATGCTGACCGAGCTGTTCTGCGCATACTCGAGTGCAATCGCCCGGCGTCGTCAACAGCTGATGCGACTGGCCCCGTCGTTCGGCCAGGGTCTCCAGATGACCAATATCCTCAAGGATGTCCAGGCCGACCGGGAGCGCGGCGTCTGCTGGCTGCCACGTACCGCCTTCGATCTGTCGCCGGCGGGGCAAGGCGATCTGATCGGGGAACTGGACGAAGACCGACTCCGCGCCGGCATGGAGCGACTCGCCGTTGTGGCGCACGGGCATCTGCAGAACGCGTTGAGCTACACATTGCTGATTCCGCGTCGCCACCTGGGTATCCGGCGTTTCTGCCTCTGGGCGCTGGGCATGGCCGTTCCTACCCTTGACAATATCTACCATAAACCGGTCTTCGAATCGGGGGACGAGGTCAAGATTTCGCGCCTGGACGTCCGCGGAATCGTGCGCCGGTACGGTCTCATGGCCAGCAGCGATTCGATGCTGCGCACGCTTTTCCGCCGGGCTTCACGTGGATTGCCCAAATCTGATCCGGCGGTTGCAAAAGGACTTCACGCGATTTCACGGGATGCAGCCGTCCGCGCCGAAGCCGGCCTTGCAGGGTATGGCGAACACGAACTGCACGATTCGGTGAGTGCCAAGTGATTTCGACAACACGATCCCGAGATTCAAAAGGGCGGAGTGAATACTTTGACTGAAACGGCAACTGCGAAAACCACGGCGTACGGCACAAGCGTTTCGCCGCCGACCGGCGATTCAACCGGGACCCGTGTCGAAGATGCATTGCGCCGAGGTATCGGGCGCCTGCTGGCCGACCAGAAGGCCGATGGCCACTGGATTTACGAACTCGAGGCCGATTGCACGATTCCCGCCGAATACATCTGCTATCTGCACTACATGGACGAGCGGGATCCGGCGCTGGAATCCAGGCTCGCGGAATTCCTGCTTGCAAGTCAGGCCGGTGACGGCGCCTGGCCGCTATTTCATGGCGGAGAGGGTGATCTTTCCTGCACTGTCAAGGCCTATTTTGCGCTCAAGCTCAGCGGGCAGGACGCGAACACCGAACCGATGCAGCGTGCGCGGCACTGGATTCTCGATCACGGCGGCGCCGAACGGACCAACGTGTTCACCCGCATCCTGCTGGCCTGGTTCGAGCAAGTGCCGTGGCGCGCGGTGCCGTACATTCCGGCCGAGATCATGCTGCTGCCGCGCCGCTTCCTGTTTTCTCTGGATCGCACTTCCTACTGGTCCAGGACGGTGATGGTGCCCCTTTTCATCCTGTATTCGCTGCGGGCGCGGGCGGTCAATCCTACCGGCACCGGCATCAGCGAATGCTTTGTGGACGCGCCCGACTCTGTGGACGAGTGGTTCGAAGTCCG
>DATGCS010000220.1:0-6939 GCA_035311685.1 Wenzhouxiangellaceae bacterium | reverse complement strand
ATGTCCAGCGGCGCCGGGCCGTTCGGCTTCGGCCAGTCCAAGGCGAAAAGAATCGAGAAAAAGCACAGCGAGATTCGGCTCAAGCATGTCGCCGGCGCCGAAAATGCGAAGAAGGAGGTCAAGGAAGTCATCGATTATCTGAAGGACCCGGAACGCTTCCGAAAGCTGGGTGCCAAGATTCCGCACGGGCTTCTCCTGATGGGTCCGCCGGGCACCGGAAAGACCTTGATGGCGCGCGCGGTGGCCGGTGAAGCCGACGTGCCGTTCTACAGCGTGACCGGCTCGGAGTTCATTGAAATGTTCGTCGGCGTCGGCGCCTCGCGGGTCCGCGACATGTTCGACAACGCGCGCAAGAGCGCGCCTTCGCTGATCTTCATCGACGAACTCGACGCGATCGGTCGAAGCCGCGGCACCGGCATGGGTGGCGGCCACGACGAACGCGAGCAGACGCTGAACCAGATCCTCTCCCAGATGGACGGTTTCGAGCCGCACGAGGCCGTAGTGGTACTGGCCGCCACCAATCGGCCGGATGTGCTCGACAAGGCACTGCTCAGGCCCGGCCGATTCGATCGCAAGATCACCATGGACCGCCCCGACCTCAAAGCGCGCAAGGCCATCCTCGAGGTGCACACCGAAAAGCTTCCGCTGGCCGACGATGTGGAACTGGGGCGCCTGGCAAAAATCACGATTGGTTTCTCCGGCGCCGATCTCGCCAACCTGGCCAACGAAGCCGCGCTGCTGGCCGGGCGCAGGGAAAAGGAAAGCGTCGACTGGACCTGCTTCACCGAGGCCCGCGACCGAGTGATGCTGGGCCAGGCGCGTGATTCCGCGCTCAGCGATCGCGAACGCCGCGTGGTCGCCTACCATGAGTCCGGCCATGCACTGCTGGCCGAACTGCTGCCCAACGCCGACCCGGTCGACAAGATCACCGTGCTGCCCCGGGCGCAGACGCTGGGCGCGACCTCGCAGCGACCCGACGAGGAACGCTACAACTACGGCGAGCGCTACCTGCGCGACCGCATCGGCGTGATGTTCGGCGGGCGCCTTGCCGAGGCCATCGTTTTCGGTGAAGTGAGCAACGGCGCCGAGAACGACCTGGAGCAGGCCACCGGTCTGGCGCGCAGGATGGTCGCGCGCTGGGGCATGAGCGAGCGGCTCGGCCCGGCCGCCTTCGGCGAAAGCGACGAGCACGTCTTCCTCGGCAAGGAAATGGCTCAGGGAAGAAACTACAGCGAAGCCACGGCGGCCGCGATCGACGAGGAGATCCAGAAGCTGCTCAAGGATATCGAGTCCGGCGCGCGCGAACTGCTGGAAAAACATCGCGACCGCCTGGATGCACTGGCCGAAGCGCTGGCTGAAAACGAGACGCTGGAAAGCGACGAGGTCAGGAAGATCATCGGCAATTGCGACGAACAAGGCTCGGATTCGGATTCGGGCTCGGATTCAGAAGGCGGCTCCGGCACGGCGTCCGGTTCCGGAGATTGACCCGAAGTCCGGTTCGTGTCGTAATCGCTCCGCCTTTCGGCAGGATGCGCCGGGATTCCACGCCAGGTTTCGCTAACCCTCCGCGGTGGCGCCGAACCAGCGCGACCTTCCGTCTTCGAGCGCGCAGTACAGCGCCGGCACCATGACCAGTGCGATCAGCGTCACGAACAGGATGCCGAATCCCAGACTCAGCGCCATGGGAATCAGGAAGCGGGCCTGCAGAGAGGTTTCGAAGATCATCGGCGCCAAACCGAAAAACGTGGTCATCGACGTCAGGAAAACCGGCCGGAATCGCCGCATAGTGCCGTCGATGACGGCCTGTTCGACGGACCCTGCCTCCTTCCGACGGTTGTTGATGGTCACGATCAGCACCAGTGAATCGTTGACCACGACGCCGGCAAGGGCGACCAGCCCGAACATGCTGATCAGGCTCAGGTCGAACCCCATGAGCAGGTGCCCGATCAGCGCGCCGATGAAGCCGAACGGTATCGCGAGCAGGATCAGCACGGGCTGCGCATAGCTGCCGAAAACCACCGCAAGCAGTCCGTACATGACGATCACCGCCACAATCATGCCGTATCCCAGCGCCACCACCGATTCGCGCTGGTCCTGCTGGACGCCGGTGACCTCGAAGCCCAGCCCGGGGAAGCGTTGCTGCAACTCGGGTATGGCATCGGCGCGGAGGCCGGCATTGACCTTGCCGGCGGAGGTCACGGCGCGGTCGACCCGGGCGGTCACGTTGACGATACGCCGGCCCTGCTCGCGTTCGATGGTGGTACGCGACCTGCTGTATTCCAGCCAGGCGGCCTCGCGCAACGGAATCTCGCCGCCTTGCGGCGTCAGGATGATCTTGTCGAGCAGTTCCCCGACCTGGCGGCGATCGGCCTCGGCCCGACGGACATAGACGCGCAGTTCGTCCTTGCCGCGCTGGGTCCGGAGTGCTTCCTGGCCGAAAAACGCGCCGCGGATCTGCCGGGCAAGATCCAGTTCGGTAATGCCCAGCGCCCGCCCCGCGGGCTTGAGCCGCAACTCGATCTGCGGCTTGCCCGGATCGAAGCCGTCGTCGACCTGGAAAACACCGGAATAGCCGGCTATGGCCTCGGCAAATTCCCCTGCCGCTTCGCGCAGCGTCCCGAGGTCTTCATGCGCAACCCTGAAGGCGATGTCCGGTCCCCGCCCCGGTCCTGCGCGATAGGTGAACGAGATCTTGTCGATGCCGGCAACGTCGCCGATGCGTTCGCGCCAGCGCTGCACCACCTGGCTGGCCGAGATCGTGCGCTGCCCGGCCGGCACCAGCGATACCGATACCGCAGCCAGGTGTCTGGCGGTTTCAGCCCCGGCGGCCAGAGGTTCCTCGCGCGCCGCCTGCTGCGAGCCGATGCTCGCCAGGGTGCCGTTTACCACCTCTTCGTCGAATTCATCGTGCTGGAGTCCTTGTATCGCGTCGACCACCGCAGTGGCGACCCGCCGGGTTTCTTCAACGGGCGCGCCGACCGGCAGTTCGATGTTTGCGGTAATGATGTCCGACTCGATCTCGGGCAGGAAGCGAAACGCGATCCGGCCGCTGGCGACATAGCCGATCGCGATCAGCAGCACGGCAAAACCGGCGGCAATCGTCAGGTAGCGCCAGTCGATGACGCGGGCGATGAACGGCCTGAAGTGGCGCTCCACGGATGTCTCGAACCGGTCGGAAAACGCCTGCTGCCATTGCGAGGCACGCTTGAGCCAGGGCTGCCGCTCTTCGGTCCGCATATGCGCAAGGTGGGCCGGCAGCACCCAGAACGACTCCATCAGCGAAAGCAGCAGGATCGGAATCACGATCAGCGGAATGACCCGGAAGAAATCGCCCAGCACGCCTGGCAGGAAGAGCAGCGGCACAAAGGCGACGATAGTGGTCAGCACAGCGAATACCACCGGCGTCTGCACCTCGCGCGCGCCCTTCAGAGCGGCGTCGACCGGGCTGTCGCCGCGCTGCAGATGATGAAACGAGGCCTCGCCTACGACAATCGCATCGTCGACCACGATGCCCAGCACCAGGATGAACGCGAACAGCGACAGCATGTTGATCGACACACCGAGCATCGGCATGAACAGAAAAACGCCCAGCAGGGAAACGGCCAGCCCCACGCTGACCCAGAGAGACAGCCTCGGGCGCAGGAACAGGGCCAGAATCAGCAGCACCAGAAACAGACCCAGCCGGCCATTTTCGACCAGGAGATCGATGCGATCCTTGAAAATGATCGACGCGTCGTCCCACACCTGCAGTTTCAGGGTCGACGGCCATAGCTGCTCCACCCGCTCGATGTATTCGTGTACCGCGCGCGAACCCTCCAGCGGTGAGTGCTCGCTGCTGCGAAAGACCTCGAGCCGAACGGCCGGGCGACCATTGAACAGCATCGCGCGATCGGATTCGCGAAATCCATCGACCACGGTGGCGATATCGCCCAGCGTGATCCGGGTGCCGTCGGGATGCACGATGATCGCGATATCTTCGAATTCATTGCCACGGTCGCGCCGCTCCATGATGCGCAGCAGATAATCGCCGGTGGCCGTCTCGATGTCGCCGGCCGGAAGCTCCACCGAGGCCTGATCGATCCGGCGGGCCAGTTCCGCCCGGGTCAGACCGAACTTTCGCAATACCGCCTGTTCGATCTCGATGCTGATTTCCGGCCGCGGCAGCCCGGACAGTTCGACCTGCGCGATACGCGGGTCGCGCAAGAGATCCCGCCTGGCCTGCTCGCCCATTCGTCTCAGCGTGTGCCGGCCGACCTCACCGTACAGGATCAACGACAGCACCTGCCGCCGATTGGTCGGGGTGCTGACGATCGGCTGCTCGGCGTTTTCCGGAAACGAGGTGATACGGTTGACCGCGCTTTCGATGTCGTTGCGGGCGACGTTGATGCGGACGCCGCGCGCCAGTTCCGCGCTCACTTGTCCCCGGCCCTCGCTGGCGACGGACCGGATTTCGTCGATGCCGTCTATGCCGCGCATGGCCTCTTCGACCGCCAGCACGATGCCTTCTTCCACTTCCTCCGGCGTAGCGCCGGGATAGGGCACGGTCACGCGGACCACGTCGAGAATCGCTTCGGGAAAGACCTCCTGCTGGATTCGCAGCAGCGACAGCGCGCCGCCGACCAGAAATACAAGCATCAGCAGGTTGGCCGCGACCGGGTGAGCGACGAACCAGCCGATCACGCCGCGGCCGGGCTCGCCGTCGCTGGCCGAAGAATCGCTCACGAACCGCCGGTCTCGTCATTCTGCACAGAGGCGGTGCGTAGCGCCAGGCCTTCGATCGGGTTCGCGATCAGGCTGGTGATCACTCGATCGCCCGGCGCCAGACCATCGGACAGGTAGACCCGGTCGCCGCTACGCAGAAACACGGTGGGCTCCCGGATTGCCAGCGTGTCATCCGGCGTCATCACGAATAGCCGATCGCGGTTTCGCATCGCGCGGGCCGGCACTTCGAACAACTCGCGCTCGCTCGCCAGTTCAAGTTCGACGTCGACGAAAGCCCCGAACAGCATCGGGCCAGTCGCAGCAGCCAATCTTTCCGGCGTTCGCTCGAGCCCGAACGGGTCTTCCAGTTCGCACAACAGTCGCGCCATGCGCCCGGCCTGACCGAGGCTGCCGGCCAGGTGCAGAATCCTGATCGGTCGAACGACCCCGGTTTCGCCGAGCCGGTAGCGCACCGTGCCGGTCGAGCCGGTTGCGGCATTCCAGCCCGGAATATCGAGGTTTGGAAGATGGTCGACCTGGATTCGGACCAGCACGTGGGCGGACTCGACTCCGAGCAGTTCGGCCACCATCGTGCCCGGCTGCAGGACTTGCCCGATTTCTATTTCCTCGGTCTCGACTATGGCGTCGAAAGGCGCTTCAATCGTGGCGCGCTGAAGGTTCAGTTGCGCCAGCTCCAGGTCGGCCCGGGCGCGTTCTATTGTCGCCCGTATCCGGCGCAACTGCGGTTCGCGAAGAATCAGATCCAGCTTGTCCGGCGCCTCCACCGGCGCTTCGAAATCCTCGAACGATTCAAGCTCCTGGCGGGCAAAGGCCTGGCGACCCTGTTCCAGCGCCAGTTCAGCGCGCGCTTCTTCCAGCCGAGCCGAGGCCTGACGGGCGGCCAGTTCGAAATCGGCTTTTTCGATCCGAACCAGAATTTCCCCGGCCTTGACCATGCCGCCAAGCACCAGTGCCGGATTGACCGAAACGACGCGGCCGCCGACCTGGGCCGGCAGCGCGAGTCGACGAGCAGGCTGCAGCGAGCCGTGGGCGGAGATCGAGGGTCGCAGCCTGTGCGCCTCGATGTCGACGGTTTCCACCAGCACCGCCCGGGACTTCGGCTCGCTGCGCGGCGCCGGTTGGCCGGTAAGCATGAAATAGGCAACCACTGCAACCGCCAGCGCAATAACGCCAAGCGACGAAAGAAGTTGCAATCCGAATCGCCTGTTCGAGCCCGACCCGCCTTTGTTCGACGGAGATGGGCCGATTTGATCGTCGCCGTCTTTGTCGCGGTTGCTGTCATGACGATCAAGGCGACGCTTGTCGTGACCATCATCCTGACAATCGTGTTCCGAGCGGGCGTTCACCTGCGAGCCTCCTGATCATTGACGGGCGGCACGTTCATGGTACGTCGACCGGCCGCGGTTTTTCAGGTGAGGTCTACCTGGCGGTTCCCACTCGCCGAGGCGGTCATCGACCCCCATGGCCAGGCGACGACCTGTCGGTCCGGCCGCACTACCAGCTACCGGTGTTCTCCATCGATGCCCAGGGCGCCTGCGGCGGGAGATGCTCGCCTTCCTGCAGCAGCTCGATCGAGTGCCCGTCCGGCGAACGCACGAACGCCATGTGCCCGTCGCGCGGCGGGCGGTTGATGGTCACGCCTGAATCCATCAGCTTCCGGCAGGTGTCGTAGATGTTGTCGACCCGATAGGCCAGATGACCGAAAGTCCGCCCGCCGGTCAGTTCCTCCGGATCCCAGTTCCAGGTCAGCTCCACCATCGGCGATTTTTCCTCGTGCGCACGCTCGGCGTCGTTGGGCGCGGCCAGGAAGATCAGCGTGAAACGGCCTTTCTCCGATTCCTTTCGGCTGATCTCGACGAGCCCGAGTTTGTTGCAGAAAAAGTCCAGCGACGCGTCGATGTCGGTGATCCGGAGCATGGTGTGCAGATAGCGCATTGGCAATTCCTCTCGTGATTTCCTTCCGCCTGCTCGAACAAGGCCAGGCGATAGTCCCAAGAAGATACCGAAATCAGCCCGGAAAAGTGCAATTCAAGTGCCATTCGGCGTGACATTTGTCATGCCGAATCGGGGTGCCCAGTCACTGGTCGGGAAACGTCTTCGAGGGCAGACTTGTCGCATTCATTCAGAGTTGCTGGAGAACATCGATGGCCGCAGACGGCACGTGTGTTGCAGAATTCAGGAACGTCAGTTTCCGTTACGGCAAGGTTCAGGCGCTGG
>DATGCS010000219.1:0-9962 GCA_035311685.1 Wenzhouxiangellaceae bacterium | reverse complement strand
CTGCTGGTCAAGTCGCTGAGGCCGCTGCCGGAAAAGTGGCACGGGCTGCAGGATCAGGAAACGCGCTACCGCCAGCGCTACGTCGATCTGATCGCCAACCCCGACGTGCGCGACGTCTTCATTACCCGGGCGAAGCTGGTTCGGATCATCCGCGACTTTCTCGAGGCGCGCGAGTTTCTCGAGGTCGAGACCCCGATGATGCACCACCTGCCGGGTGGCGCCGCGGCGAGACCATTCAAGACCCACCATAACGCGCTCGGCATCGACCTGTTCCTGCGCGTGGCACCGGAGCTATACCTCAAGCGCCTGGTGGTGGGAGGCCTGGAGCGAGTCTACGAAATCAACCGCAACTTCCGCAACGAGGGCGTGTCGACCCGGCACAACCCCGAATTCACGATGCTGGAGTTCTACTGGGCCTACGCCGACTACGACGACCTGATGGACCTGACGGAAGCCATGCTGCGAGAGGTCGCGCGTGAACTTGGCCACGACGGGGGCAAGGTGGAATACCAGGGCGAAACCATAGACTTCGGCCCTGCTTTCGCCCGTCGAACCGTGGAGGAGGCCGTACTGGCCTTCAATCCGGACCTGGACGCGGCCCAGTTGCGCGATCCGGACGCGCTGCGCGAAATCTGCAAGCGCCTGGACATCCATACCGAATCGGGCTGGGGTTGGGGCAAGCTGCTGCTGGAGGTGTTTGAAAAGACCGCCGAGGAGAATCTTGTCCAGCCGACCTTCATCACCGGTTACCCAACCGAGGTCTCGCCGCTGTCGCGCCGCAACGACGACGATCCGGAGATCACCGACCGGTTCGAACTGTTCATCGCCGGACGCGAGATCGCCAACGGGTTCTCCGAGCTCAACGACCCGGAAGACCAGGCCGAGCGCTTCCAGGCGCAGGTTGCGTCACGCGACGCCGGCGACCAGGAAGCCATGCACTTCGACGCCGACTACATCCGCGCGCTTGAATATGGCATGCCGCCAACCGGCGGCGAAGGCATCGGTATCGATCGGCTGGTCATGCTGTTCACTGACTCGGCGTCGATCCGCGATGTGCTGCTGTTCCCTTACCTGAAGCCCGAGGCGTCGGACTGACCGATTCAGACCGCCGCCGGAAGGCGGGGCTGTCCACCGGCTTATCGGGCGCCGGCCTCCTGCAGGCCTCGTGTCGAGTATGCTTGTCGATACACTCGCAAGCATACGAGGGACCGAGATGTTCGATCCATCGAAGACATTGAAGCTTATTACGGGCGGGCTGACCAATCCGCGGCAGACCTGGCAATCGTATCTGGGCGAACACCCGGGCTGGCAGCGCACTGCAATCGAACTGACCGTACCGATGGTCGTCTCGGCGATCATCATCGGCTGGCTGCTGTCGGTACTTCTCGGCGGCTACTTCTATTACGGCTACGGGCGCGGCGTCGTGCTGGGTCTGATCGTGGGCCTGATCGCCGCCGGCATCAGCATCACGGTATTGAGTTTCGTGGTAAGCGCGCTGGCCGGCGTGTTCCAGGGACAGGCTGATTTCGGCCGCGCGTTTGCCGCCGTCTCGCTCGCCACTATTCCCAGCTGGGCGGGTGCCGCCGTCGGTGGCATTCCCTTCATCGGTTGGTTATTGCAGTTGGCAGGTTCGATAACGGCCCTGGTTTTTCTCTACAAGATCATTCCGCTGGCGGTTCGGGTTCCCGATGAAAAGCGGGTCGCGCATTTCGTGCTGACCATCGTGACGGTGTTCGTGATCAACATCGTTCTCGGCCTGATTTTCGGACTGGGTGCGGCCACTGGTAGTGAATTCGCCGCCCGTTAGGTTTTTCAGGGGTACCCGGAGCTTACGCAATTACAGGGACTGGTTGATTTTCGGGCGGGTATTGTTCAATGGCAAGCCGGACAGCTCGCCGATGATGCTTCCCGTTCATTCGATCGACATTCCCTGGCGCTGATTGGAAGCGGCGTCCAATTCATCCAGATCCGGCGGTGTCATGTAGCGCTTATCCAGCCCATCGCGCTGCGATCGCATGTTCTGCCGTATACGCTCCGACAACCCAATCAAACGAGGCTTGTCGACCAGTGGGCTCAGGTTTGGCCCCTCCAGGGCATACCACCAAAGGTTGATCCAGTCGTTATTCATCTGTGTCTCGAGAATGTCCAGCGCGAGCTCGTGATTGCCTGACAGGGCATGCGCCTCGACTTCGCTGATGTCGAAGTCTTCATAGCCATCGGCTCGCAGTTTCTCCAGCGTGGCGAGTACTGCGCCCAGCAAGGCGCGGCTCTCCGTATCCTCGCCACGCGCTTGATGAACGACTGCCAGCGCCGGGGCGATATAGAAATTGCTTTCGTTGACCACCGGTGGATCGGCGAACAGGTCCGGCAAGGCCTCGACAAACAGCTGTCGAGCACCGTCCAGGTCTCCGGCTTCCAGCAACAGATCGCGGCGCGCCACCAGCGTCAGCCAGGCAAGCCCGAGATTCGGGGCGTAAGTTTCCAGGGAATCGTGCAACATCTGCTCATCATCGCTGCTGAGCGCGACGAGAATTGCCGCGCGCGATGGCCACCAGTGGTCCGGCGCGTTTGTGGTGGCCCGTTCAGCCCATCTTGCGGCCGCCTCGTGCGCATCGAGTTCCAGCAAAGTCTCGGCCATCAGCGCCGCGTATTCGCTGTGCGCCGGATCCAGTGAATAGGCTTGGTAGAGCAGGCGGGCCGCCTCGTCGGACCGGCCGTAAGCGAAGCGCTGGAGTTGCGCCAGGTGCGCGTAGGTGGCGACAAATCCGGGACTGATCTCGATACTCCGGTTGTACTGTTCGGCGGCCTCTTCGACAAGCCCGGCGGCCAGCAGGTCCTGCGCCAAGCTATTGCTGATCGTTACCGATAGGGGGTTCAGTTCCAGAGCGTGTCGATGCCACACCACGGCTTCGGGGAAGCGACCCTGCGCAAATAGCATGTTGCCGAACCAGTGATAGGCAAGCGACTCATTGGGGTTGAGGTCCATCGCACGCAGAAACGATTCCTCGGACCCCTGGGCGTCGTTGTTCATCCTGCGAAGTTCACCAAGTACGCTGTGAGCCCGTGCAAATTCAGGCTCCAGCTCCAACGCCCTCTGGACGGCCCGCATCGCCGGGGGATACATTTCATCGCGATCCAGACCAGCATAGTCGTGCTGCAGAATCAGTACTTCGGCCAGGCCCGCCCATGCATCCGCATAGGTCGAATCGAAACCGATCGCCCGGCGGAAGAACGCCTCTGCCTCCCGCAGGTTCTCGCTGGTTCGCCTGGACATGCGGTCGCGGCCCAGGAGGTAGGCGTTGTAGGCGTCGAAGCTGCTGGTGGGCTCACGTTCGATGCGTTCCTGATCCTCACCGGTCAACGCGATGCCGAGATTGCGTGAAATGGCCTGCGCGATGTCGCGCTGGATCGAGAAGATCGCCCGGACGTCGAACGGTCGCTCGAAGACCTCGGACCAGATGCCCTTGTCTGTTGCCACGTCGATGAGCTGTACGCTGACGCGAATACGTTCGCCGCTGATCTGGACGCTGCCTTCCAGGATGGAGCCCACGCCCAGCCGTTTGCCGATATCAGGAATCGAGCGACCGCTGTCGGCGAAGGGCAGCACCGAAGTGCGCGAAATAACCTCCAGCGACGAGATGCGCGCGAGCATTGTCAGCATGTCATCATGCAGCCCATCCACGAATCCTGAATCGCCGACGCTGCCACCGATCGCGTCCAGCGGGAGCACGGCCAACCGGATAGAAGCGGCGTCAGCCGTTGAAATGATGCCCGACCCGCCCTCCCGCAAGATCAATGACACGCCCAGCGCTGCGGCCAGCATGGCGATGATCACGTAGCTGAAGACGGGCGTCGAACCCGAGGCAACAGACTCGGCCTCTTCACGTTCGCGCCGCAATCCACCGGTCGTGAATTCGAAAAACCATGAGACAACTGCAACCACCGGAAGGCCGACCGCCAGGGAAATGACGACGAAGGTCATGACCCAGGCGGGCATGCTCAGCGCCGGACCGACCACATCCAGTACCTGCACGATGAGCCAGGACGCAATCAGGTAGGCGGCCATGCTCCGGAATACATTGCGTCGGCGGAGTTGTTGCAGGAACGAACGCAAGTGAGCGGTCTCTGTCAAAAGGATGTGGTGTTTGGATTCTACCGCGATGGCGATCGGCCGGCGATTGCATCCGTTCGATCGAGCCGGCGGCGGTTCCTTGATTTCGTCGGTTCGACGCCGATCCCGGGTCCCTTGTCCGTGCAACGGTGAGCCTCGGTCGGTCGTATCGCCCGATACACGCCTTGGTTAAGTGCCTTGTGCGAACGGAACAAAAAAGTGAGGAAATGCCATTAGTCATCCGTCGCAGAAGGAGCCCAACTTCAGTTACAGAGGATTTGAACTGTGAAATCCCGAGCCCGATCTGCTATTTCCTGCCTTGAAGTTGCGCGGTTTTCAGCCCCTGTCCGAAATGGAATTTCATGCAATCGAAGAAAGCTCTTGATTGCCTTAAGAGGCACTCCAAAATTGACGTTTTGGGCAACGAACCCCGATTCAGCCAACGTTTGGAGATTAGAAACCGTAAGGCCGATCAGTTGACCTTCGCCATTCAAGATCGGACCTCCACTACTTCCGGGTTGAATCGGGGCCGAAAATTGAAAGCGTTGGCCTCGCTGTTGGTCGATCTTTGCTCCCGAGTCAGAAGTTACTGAGCCGGTAGTGACGTTAAGCGAGCCCAAATGCTCCGGAATCGGGAAGCCGGCGACAATGACATCCTCTCCCAAGTCCGGCTTTTCTTGATCGCTAAACCAAACGGGAAATCCGTCAGCATCTTGAACGGAGATTACGGCCAGATCCAGCCCTGGATCTGAAACTCTTAGCGTTCCCGCCTGTCCTTGCACGGACAACCGAGAGCAGTGTCCGGCGACATGGTCGTTAGTTAGAACCAGGGTCTCAGTGATAAAAACACCGCTTCCCCAGCCTCCTCCGGGGTTGTTACCCGGTGAACTGCCTGTCGAGCCAGGAACTCGACAGGCGGAAAATGCGGAATTCATGCACGCGGATAGAGCAAGCGACCCGACTCGGGTGATAGACATGCCCCCATGAGCGCGGCCGCTGACAAAATTGACAACTTCCGTGATTTCCGGATACTCCGATGGCGGCAACTGTGCGTAGATTTCTATCGTACTGACGCCTGACGAGAGTAGACCTGCAACATCCTCGGCGATCGTTCGAAGCTCTCTGCAGCAAGCCGGGTCTGAATTGCCCTTGCTGTCAATGTTGGCCCTGATTCTTTCACTTTTCTGGGTGTCCTGGTCAGCCGGCGGCGTCTGGCTATAGTGAACTTGACCTTCCTCATCGACCCAACGATGCATCTGCTGAGCCGCGGTCACGCTTCCAGTGACAATAAAAACCAAAAAAATTATGGCTTTATAAGCTCTCATGGCCTATTGAACTCCAGCAGACAGGCATTATCCAGAATCTTTCAGAACGTAAAATGTCAGTTGAATAGATTACATGTTTCGCTGAAACAACGAAACCAGGAATCTGGAGCGAACGGTACTCGTCCGGGAATCAGCCAAGGTTGCTGAAACCCGCAGGAAAAGCGCCCGGTTCGGGCGGAAATTTACCTGGATGACCCGTTGCGCAGTTTGGACAGGCCCGGGAGGCGTTCTGGGAGACTGGCCGGCGGGGGCTAAGCAACGATTATACGGGTGAAGTATCCAAAAAAAAGGGCCTAGCGAAATGCGCTAAGCCCTTGTTTTATATGGCTCCCCGGGTCGGATTCGAACCAACGACCTAGTGATTAACAGTCACCCGCTCTAACCAGCTGAGCTACCGGGGAATTGTTGCAAGCCAAATATTGTCGGTTGAAAACCCGGTTTCGTCAAGACTAAAAGGCGTTTTTTTCCGGGTTCGGCGTCGATTCAGACGCCGCCCGCCGGGCAGCTCAGATGACCGGGCAGGTCGGCCACCCGTGGTCGACCGGGATTGGAGACGATCACCGCGCGCGACTGGTCGGGAAAGCCCGTGTCGCAGAGCTTGATCGTGAGGTTGGTGCCGGATGCGGCCCCGGAGGGCATGTAGCGAATCCGGGTCCGCCCGGCCGAGTCGATCAGCAGGTGTTCCATTCCGCTGCCGACGCGCAGCACGTCGCCGGGCCCATCGGGGGCGCGATTGCGATCGGGGTCGCGGAACACGATCCAGCCGTGCTCCCAGCGGTTGCCGCCGGTGCAGGATGCGCCGTCCAGCGACGGACACATCACCGCGATCTCGCGCTTGAGCACCGCGTGCTGACGGGCCAGGTTGATGTGTGCGACCAGTTCGTTGGCCGCCGACACGATGCGCTGGCGCTGCTGAAGATCGCGCATTGAAGGCAGCGCGACGCTCATCAGTACCGCTGCCACCGCGAGTGCCAGCATGAGTTCTATCAGCGTGAATCCCGAGTTCGATCCGGTTTTCCCAAGCATGGTGTTCTCCCGTCGTGTCGATGGGAACCATGCTGACCTCGTGCGGCGGCCGCGTCAGTCGGCAAATACGGGGAATCGGGGTAGGAAAATTTCCCGGATCCGAGTAGGAAAATGCTCGCGACCAGGCCGGCAGCGCTAATTCAAGGCATCCTCGATGCGCTTTACCGCATCCTTCAGGGTGTCGATGCCGCAGGCGAACGAAAAGCGCGCGTGGCCCGGGGTGCCGAACGCACTGCCGGGCACCAGCGCCACGCCGGCTTTTTCAAGAAGGTACTCGCAGAACGCCTGGTCGTCGTCCAGGCCCAGCGATTCGATTGCGCCTGTGCAGTCGGCGAAAACGTAGAACGCGCCCTCGCCGGGGCTGCACTTGATGCCCGGCAGTTCGTTGAGCGCCGGAATCAGCCAGTCGTGTCGCTTGTGGAACTGCTTGCACATCTGCTCGACGCAGAACTGGCTGTCGGTCAGCGCGACTTCGGCCGCGGCCTGGCTGATCGAGCAGGGGTTGGACGTGCTCTGGCCCTGGATCTTGCGCATCTGCTTGATCAGTTCCGGGTCGCCGGCGGCGTAGCCGATGCGCCAGCCGGTCATTGCGTAGGCCTTTGAAACGCCGTTGACCACGACGGTGCGGTCGGCCAGCCCAGGGCAGACCTCGGGCAACGTCGAGAACGGCTCCTCGGCCCACCAGATGTGTTCGTAGATGTCGTCGGACACGACGACCACGCGCGGGAACTGGTCCAGCACCTCGCCGAGCGCTTCGAGCTCGGCGCGGTGATAGGCGCGCCCGGTCGGATTGCCCGGCGAGTTCAATATCAGCAAGCGGGTCTGTTCGGTAATCGCCGTGCGCAGCTGGGCCGGACTGATCTTGAAGCCCGCATCCAGCGTGGTCTGCAACGTGACCGGCGCACCGCCGGCCAGCCGTACCATATCGGGGTACGACACCCAGTAAGGCGCCGGAATCAGCACCTCGTCGCCGGGATCGATCATGGCCTGCATCAGGTTGTAAAGCGACTGTTTGGCGCCCGAAGACACCAGGATCTGGTCGCGCCGGTATTCGAGCCGATTGTCGCGCTTGAATTTCTCGATGATCGCGTCTTTCAGCGCCGGCGTGCCGTCGACCGCCGTGTAGCGGGTCTTGCCCTCGTGGATCGCGTCGATCGCGGCCTGCTGGATGTGATCCGGCGTGTTGAAATCGGGCTCGCCCATGCTCAGGCTGATGATGTCCCGGCCGGCGGCCTTGAGCTCGGCGGCCTTCATCGACATTGCGATGGTGGCCGACGGCTTGACCTGGGCGACGCGTTGGGCGGTGCGAATCGGCATGATGTATCCCCGTGGATTGTCCCCGGCAAGAAGATGGCGGCATTGCATTGACCGCCGATAAGCCACAATTATAGATACTTGTCCCAACCGCGTGTATTGCGATGCCAAGCGTGCCCAGCGCCAAGCCCAGGGTCCAGCCCCTGAAGAAGTTCCGCATGGCCTCGAGCTACGAGCCGGCCGGCGATCAGCCCACCGCGATCGACAAGCTGGTCGAATCGGTGGGGAAGGGCAGCCAGCACCAGACCCTTCTTGGCGTGACCGGCTCGGGCAAGACGTTCACCATGGCGAATGTGATCGAGCGCACCCAGCGGCCGACGCTGATCATGGCGCCGAACAAGACCCTGGCCGCGCAGTTGTACGGCGAGTTCAAGGCGTTCTTCCCGGACAACGCGGTCGAGTATTTCGTCAGTTATTACGACTATTACCAGCCCGAGGCGTACGTGCCCTCGTCGGATACGTTCATTGAAAAGGATGCCTCGATCAACGAGCACATCGAGCAGATGCGGCTTTCGGCCACCAAGGCGCTGCTGGAGCGGCCGGACGCGCTGATCGTGGGGACGGTCTCGGCCATCTACGGTCTCGGCGATCCGTCGAGTTTCCTCAAGATGACGCTGCGCCTGGAAACCGGGCTGGTGATGGAGCAGCGCACGATTCTCCGAAAACTTGCCGAGATGCAGTACGCGCGCAACGATTTCGAGCTCAGGCGCGGCACCTACCGGGTGCGCGGCGAGGTTATCGACGTGTTTCCCGGCGATTCGGACTTCGAAGCCGTCCGGATCGAGCTGTTCGACGACGAGGTCGAGCGGATCAGCCTGTTCGATCCGCTGACCGGCGAACTGCGCGAATCGCTGAACGAGCTGACGATCTTTCCCAAGACCCACTACGTCACGCCGCGCCAGGTGGTGCTGGACGCGGCCAAGGCGATCAAGGTCGAGCTGGCCGAGCGGCTGGAGCAGCTCAAGGGCGCCGGCAAGCTGCTGGAGGCGCAGCGGCTGGAGCAGCGCACGCGGTTCGACCTGGAAATGATGATGGAGCTGGGTTACTGCCAGGGCATCGAGAACTATTCGCGCCACCTGACCGGTCGCCAGCCGGGCGAGCCGCCGCCGACGCTGTTCGACTACCTGCCCGACAACGCGCTGCTGATCCTCGACGAGTCGCACGTGACCGTGCCGCAGATCGGCGGCATGTACAAGGGCGACCGGTCGCGCAAGGAAACGCTGGTCGAATACGGATTCCGCTTGCCGTCGGCCCTGGACAACCGGCCGCTGACCTTCGAGGAATGGGAGGCGCGCGCGCCGCAAACGATTCATGTCTCGGCCACGCCGCGGCAGTGGGAGCTGGAGAGATCGACCGTTGTCGCCGAGCAGGTCGTGAGGCCGACCGGCCTGATCGATCCCGAGACCGAAATCCGACCGGTCGACAGCCAGGTCGACGACCTGCTTTCGGAAATCGGCGAACGGGTCGGCGAGGGCGACCGGGTGCTGGTGACCACGCTCACCAAGCGCATGGCCGAAAACCTGACCGAATATCTGGCCGAGCACGATGTTCGGGTGCGCTACCTGCACTCCGATATCGACACCGTGGAGCGCGTCGAGATTATTCGTGATCTAAGGCTGGGCGTATTCGACGTGCTTGTGGGCATCAATCTGCTGCGCGAAGGCCTGGATCTGCCCGAAGTCTCGCTGGTGGCCATCCTCGACGCCGACAAGGAGGGCTTCCTGCGCTCGGAGGGTTCCCTGATCCAGACCATAGGTCGGGCCGCACGTAACGTGCGCGGCAAGGCCATTTTATACGCCGACAAGGTCACCGGCTCGATGCGGCGGGCGCTGGACGAGACCGATCGAAGGCGCGAAAAACAGCTCGCGTTCAATGCCGAGCACGACATCACGCCGAAGACCATCGAAAAGAACATCGCCGACATCATGGCCGACGCGCATGCAACGCCGGGCAAGAAGAAGGGTGCCCGCGGCGTCCGCGCGGAAGTGGCCGAGGAAGCGCCCGGCTATGCCGGCCAGCCGATGTCGCCGGCCGAGGCCGCCAAGCGGATCGCCAGCCTGGAAAAGGACATGTTCAGGGCCGCAGAAAACATGGAATTCGAGGAGGCGGCGAAAATCCGCGACCAGATCCAGCAAATCAAGAAGCGCGGATTTGCGGCTTGACAAGACGGTTTCCGGTTTCGGGGT
>DATGCS010000218.1:0-3684 GCA_035311685.1 Wenzhouxiangellaceae bacterium | reverse complement strand
GCTGACCGGCGATATCTACACCTCGCAGATCGACCATCAGTTTCCGGGCTTGCCCTGGGAGGAATTCGAACACTACTGGAAGCGCTCGCCGCTGTCGCTGGTCGGCAACGTCACCACGCCGACGCTGCTGATCACCGGCGAAAACGACTATCGAACGCCGATTTCGGAGACCGAGCAGTATTACCAGGCGCTCAAGCTCAGGCGCGTCGACACGGTGATGGTGCGCGTGCCCGAGAGCCCGCACGGTATCGCCGGCAAGCCTTCGCGGATGATTGCCAAGATCGACAACATCCTGGCCTGGTTCGCGCGCTACGACGAAGACGACGCCAGCAAAGACTCAGCGGGCGAATGACCGGACGCTCTTCCAGGCCGTGAAAATCAGGGCCACCGCTGCGGCGGCCGGCGGAATGACTGCCCAGGCAGCGTCCAATACCTGCAGCGTCAGGCCCGTCACCATGCACCACAGAAGCGGGACGATCGCGGCGAGCCACAACGCGGCGCCGCGCAACGCGACCAGAGCGATGCCCAGCGTCGCGACGGCCGTCGGGTCCGGGTGGATGCCGAAGGTCTCGGCCTGAAACGGGCCGAAACCCGAAAGCGGACCGATGATCGGGTAGATGACGACGCCGAGCATGGCCAGCAGCAGCCCGGCGGCGTACGGTACCCGTGGCTGTCGGCCGAGTGCGCCGCCTTCGGTCCGATCGAAGCCAGCGCCGATCGCGGTGAGCAGCAGCAATATCGCGGCCTGGAGCCCAAAGGCACCGGCGAACCAGCGTCCGGCCCAGTTGAGCTCGGCGTAGCGCTGACCTAGGAAGGTGATGCCGGTCCAGGCCCACGGAATTGCAAGCAACGCGCAGGCCAGGCGCGGTCTGACGCGCCACGCGAGGACCGTCGACCCCAGCCCCAGCAGCAGGGCCAGTGCGTGCAACGGCCAGAACGTTTCGCCGACACGTTCGATCAAACGGAAATAGACCTCGGCGGAAAACGGAACGAAGTCGACCAGCGAGTAGCCTGCCGAATCCTCGAGGAAGCCGGCTGCAGAGCCGGTCACAACGATTCGACGTGCCGGACCATGCGCTCGCGCAGTTCCGGCGTGGGCATCGGCCCGCGTCCGGCCCGCATGTTCTCGTGCATGTGCTGGACCTGCGTGGTGGCCGGAATCGCGCAGGTGATCGCCGGATGACTGACGATGAACTTGAGCAGGAAGTCGGCCCAGTTCCTGCAATCGAACGCATCGATCGCCCAGCCGGGCACTTCATGACGGGTCTGAATGCCCTTGATCAGGCGACCGCCGTCGTAGGGCCGGTTGGCGATGACCGCGATGCCCTTGTCGCGTGCCAGCGGCAACAGGCGCTGTTCGGCTTCGCGGTGAGTGACGTTGTAGGTCAGCTGCACGAAGTCCAGCGGTTGGCGTTCCATGACCCGCTCCAGCTCTGCATGACGGCGGCCGTGCGAAGTGGTGACGCCGACATGGCCGATCTCGTCTTTTCGCTTCATCTCGAACAGGGTTTCCAGGTGCGCTTCCCAGCCGAGCAGATTGTGAACCTGCATCAGGTCGAAGCGCTCGAGGCCCCATTCGGCGGCTTGCCCGGCAATCTGATCGCGGGTTTGGTCTGCATCGCGGGTCCAGACCTTTTCGGCCGAGAATACCGACTCGGCCGCCCCGAGCCGCTCGAGCGCGAAGCCCATGACAGCGGCCGACGAGCCGTACATCGGCGAGCAGTCGACCATGCCGCCGCCGTGCTCGACGAAGGCTCTCACTACCTCCGTACGCGCCAGCCTCAGCTGCTCGTCGCCGCCTACGTTGAACGTCTGCCAGGTGCCCATGCCGATCACCGGCAAGCGTCGACCACTGGACTGGATCGTTCCGGTCATCGGCGCCGTCATCGATGATGCATCCGGGGCCCGCAGCAACTCCGGACCCAGCGATGCACTGGCCATGCCGGCGGCGATCACCTTGATGGTCCGTCTGCGCCCGGCATCGAATTTCATCGCGGTCTCCTCCGCTTACCTTGCACGGTTGACCGTTTTGCCGGCCAGTCGTTCGGGCCGCAACAATGCGGTTGCCAGCACCAGCACGAAACAGGCGAGCACGAACACCTTGTTTACGAACCAGTTCGTGCGCCAGATCGACCATTCGGGATCGGAAAGGAACAGCCAGAATGCGGTCGTGATGATCACGATCTCGACGACCGCCATGACCATCGCCAGACGCCGTGTCCAGGAGGGGCGGGCCAGCAACGCCCAGCCCAGCCAGACGTGCGCGATCGGCCACAGATCCCAGTAGATCCATCGCGTCGGCGGCGCGCCTTCGGCCACCGCGAATGCGAGCGGGAACAGGTACTTGATGAAAACGGTCCAGGCGGCGAGTACGAACAGAAAGTGGGCCAGGAATGCGGTCCAGCGGTCATCGCCGGGGGCGGGACGGGGCATCGGATGGATCCTTCGGCGTCGCGACTGCGGATTTCATGAATCCAAGCTAGCGGGCCGCGCGGGCCGGTGTCAAGCGAACCCGCCGCGGGTAAACTGAAGGCATGCACTCGGATGCCTTCATCCAGCTGATTTTCCTGATATTCGCCGGCGCGGCGGTCATCGCTACCGCGGCGCTGTATGCGCGCCAGGCGTTGCCGGTGGCCTATATCGTGCTGGGCGCGGTGATGGGTCCCTGGGGTCTGGGTCTGGTGGGCGACGTCGCGATTCTCCAGGGCATGGCCGAGTTCGGGATCATCTTTCTGTTGTTTCTGCTGGGCCTGAACCTGGAGCCGCGCGAGCTTCTGCGCATGCTGCGCGAGGCAGTGCTTGTGACGCTGGCGACCTGCATCGTGTTCTTCAGCGCGGGTGCCGGCGTTGCGCTGGTATTCGGGCTGGACGTGCTGCAAGCCGTGCTGATCGGTGCGGCGGTGATGTTTTCCAGCACCATTCTCGGCCTCAAACTGCTGCCCACCTCCACGCTGCACCATCAGCGCCTGGGCGAGATCATCGTGGCCATTCTGTTGTTGCAGGACATCATTGCGATCGCCGTCATCCTGTTCATCCAGGGATTCGCAGGAAGCACAAACCCGGTAGTGGATGTAGGCGTGCTGCTGTTGACCGCGCCGTTGCTGTTCGTCTTTGCGTTGGTCTTTTGCCGCTACGGCCTGATGGCGCTGATGGAGCGCTTCGACCAGATCCAGGAATACGTCTTTCTCGTTGCGATCGGCTGGTGCATGGCCGTTGCCGTGCTGGCCCACGAGATTGGACTGTCCTACGAAATCGGGGCCTTCATCGCCGGCGTCGCGATCGCGACCAGTCCCATATCGCGCTTCATCGCCGAGACGCTCAGGCCGCTGCGCGATTTCTTTTTGGTGGTGTTTTTCTTTGCTCTGGGGGCGGGATTCGACATGTCGCTGCTGCCGCAGATCTTCTGGCCGGCGCTCACGCTTGCCGTACTGCTGATGCTGATCAAGCCTTTCACCTTCGCATGGCTGTTCCGCCGCCAGGGTGAAAAGTCCGGCGTTTCTCGAGAAATTGGTATCCGCCTGGGGCAGGTCAGCGAATTCTCGCTGCTGGTGGCGGTCGTCGGCCTCAACAGCGGTCTGATGACCGACCAGGCCTCCTACATCGTCCAGGCCACGACCATCCTGACCTTCATCGCGTCGACGTACTGGATTGTTTTGAAGGTGCCGAGTCCGATTGCGATTTCGG
>DATGCS010000217.1:0-3682 GCA_035311685.1 Wenzhouxiangellaceae bacterium | reverse complement strand
GGATAAGTACGGACTCTGACGGTTCGAAGTATCCGAATCGAAACCGCATGGCAGCGCTGTTCAGGAGTTCGCTGGAGAACCCGACGTCGCCATCGCTGGTGGCCGAAAAGATTGTCGAGATCGCCGACGGCGGAACAACGCAGTTCAGGCATCCGGTAGGCCCGGACGCGGAGCCCTTCATTGCCTGGCGTCTGGCCATGAGCGACGAAGCGTGGGTGGACTGGGGCGGGCTGGGCGACGAGGCCTGGTTTGCACGAGTCGAGGAAGACTTCGGCCTCGACGCGCGGCCGAAGCCGTGAACGAGGCCCAACCCACGACGGCCGAAGTCGCGGTCGACTTCACGGCGCTGTGGCTGGCTGGCGAGTTCCGGGCCGCCGGCGAGAAATACTGGGCCGAGGATGTGATCAGCATCGAACCGAACGGACTGCGTGACGGCGCCGATGCGGAATGCCGCGGCATCGACGCGGTGCGTCGAAAGAACCTGCGCTGGTGCTCGACCCACGGCATCGAGGACCTGAATCTCGACGGCCCGTTCGTGACCGGTAGTCAGTTCGCGCTGTTCGCCGACATGCTGATTGCCCATGCCGGTCAACGCAGACCGCATAGCGAAATCGCGGTGTTCGCGGTCCGCGACGGCCGAATCATCGAGGAGCGATTTTTCTATGAGTGAATCCGCGACCCCGCACCAATAACCCCGGTTACACGATTTTCAACTTCACTTTCCATATCTAGAGAGATGCTTATGCCCGTTGCACCGCAAGCCCTGGCCCACGTGGTCTACCGCACCCGCCGCATTGCTGAAATGCTCGACTGGTACAGCAAGGTATTCGGCGCCAGTATTCAACATCAAAACCCCGCCATGGCCTTCCTGACGTTCGACGACGAGCACCATCGTTTCGCATTTCTCGACCTTTCCGTGATCGATCCGGAAGGGTCGGAGCCGGAAACGAAGGGCTGGACCGGCGTCGATCACCTGGCATGGACCTACCCGTCGCTGAAGGATCTTTTCGACAACTATATTTCATGCAAGGCCAACGGCATCAAGCCGTATTGGTGCGTGCACCACGGGTTGACGATCTCGATGTACTACGCCGACCCCGACGGCAACCAGATGGAGTTCCAGGTCGACGCTTTCGACTCTGCAGATGATTGCAACGCCTATATTCGCGGGTCGGCATTCGAGACGAATCCGGTCGGCGTCGAGTTCGATCCGCAGGACTGGATTTCCGCGGTGCATGACGGTGCTTCGCTCGACGATTTTCGAACCCGCAAAGTCCACGAGCCCGTGTCGCCGATCCGGGGCGCGGTCAGTGAATTGCTTTGACGGCTTGCACGACCTTTATCGTCGCGTGAGCTTCAACCGATGAGCCTGACGCTGGACGCCCCCGCTCTCGTGCCGACGGCGAAACTAGACCGTTATGTCGTCATGGACGTTCTGCGCGGCTTCGCCCTGTTCGGCGTCATGCTCGTCAACCTCTACGAGTTCGGCGGAAAGGATGTGGTTATTACCGCCGAGCAACTGGCGGCGCTTTCGTCGGCAGCGCTCAATGAACGGCTCGAGTTCTGGCTGAAGCTGCTGGTTTACGACAAGGCCAATACGCTGTTCGCCTTTCTGTTCGGGCTGGGATTCTGGATACAGATGGAGCGCCTCGAGGCGCGCGGCGCGCCTTTCAAGGCGATCTATCTCCGACGGGCCGCCATCTTGATGATCCTCGGATGGATACACCTGCTGTTCCTGTTCAACTGGGATATCCTGCACATCTACGGCATTGCCGCTTTCATCCTGTTCTTTTCCCGGAATCTTCCGGACCGCAGTCTGCTGTTGATCGGCATCCCGCTGCTGCTGTTTTCCAGACCGCTCGTGAGCTGGGCGTTCGAGATCGGCGGAATCACCGGTCTTTTCGACAATCCCGAAGTCGCCGAAACGCGGCTGCTGGCCCGACAGGCGGCCGCCCAGACAGGAGACTTCTTCACCTTCATCGCGCTAATGAACAAGGACTATCTGATCTGGTTCATGGGCGGGGGGTTGCTCGGCTGGATCGCCTACGCCCTCGGCCGGTTCTTCATGGGCGCCTGGGTCGCGCGCCGCGGCTGGATTCAGAACGCTTCCGACAACCTGCCCCTGTTTCGCCGCTGGCTGTGGCCGCTGCTGATCGCCGGGCTGCTGCTGGAAAGCGCTCACCTTTTGACCGCCGACTTGCCCGAGACCATGCTGTTCGGGCAAATGGAGCTGATGCGAACAGTGCTGCACGTCGTGGCAACACCACTGATCGCCGGCGGCTATATCTGCGCGATCGTTCTCCTGTTCCACGGCCGGTCGATAAGCTGGCTGGTTCGACCGTTTGCGCCGGTCGGCCAGATGGCGCTGACCAATTACCTGACGCAGAGCGTGGCCATCATTTTGATCCTGACGTCGGTTGGGCCGGGTCTCGGCCTGGCGGGCAAGGCGGGGCTCTCGACGTTCCTGCCCCTGGTGGTGGCTTTCTTCACCGCGCAGATCGTGTTCAGCCTTGTCTGGATGAAATTCTTCGCCTATGGGCCTGCCGAATGGCTATGGCGCGCCCTGACCTATAAAACCGTTCCCGCGATGCGGCGAGCAAAAGTCGCACCGGCATGAACCATCCAAAAGGAGCGATTCCGTGAACCCATCCGAACCCGGCACCGAAGAGCGGCAGATTGACGCCGTCATGCAGGCCTACATCGAAGGCGGCCGAACCGGCAGCGTAGATACTCTGCGTCCGATTTTTCATGAACTGGCGACGATTTGCGGCTATGTCGGTCCTGACCTGTTCGCGGGCCCGATCGAGATGTTCTATAACTGGCATGCCGAGAACGGGCCGGCATCCGACCTCGAAGCCGGCGACATCCGGATCGACGTCGAAGGCACTGCCGCCACCGTGCGCATCGAGCTGGACAACTGGACCGGCCACCGCTTCACCGACTTTTTCTCGCTGGCCAGGATCGACGGCCAGTGGCAGATCATGAGCAAGGTGTTCTACCTGCATCCCGAAGGTCAATAAGGGCGTGTCCGATCGGGCGCGCATGCAAGCGGATCGATTGAATCGCTGGCTGACGCTGGGCGCGAACCTGGGCGTGGTGCTGGGCCTGATCATTCTTATCGTCGAGGTCCGGCAGAACGCGGCCCTGACCCGCGCGGCGATGGAATCACAGAAAAACGACGTTCTGGCACAGATCGAATTGAGCCTGGCAAGCCCCGACGCGGGAGCGGCCTGGGTCAAGTCCATCCGCGCACCGGAAACATTGAGCGACCTCGAAGCCCGAATGGTCGAATCGCACCTGGTCGCACTGATGCTGCAATGGGATCACATGTTCAACATGGAGGCGATCGGCCTGGTATCTCGCGAGCACGCCCGGCAACACATCCGCAATACCGCCCCCTATTACTTCGGCAGCCGCCACGCCAAGAACTGGTGGCGCTGGCAGGAGGCCGGCTGGGCCGGCACCCCGATGATGGAAGTCGCCGGTCCCATCGTGGAAGGACTGGAGGAGGACTTCATGCTGCGCTACCTGGACGGGACCCGTCTGGATTCTGCAGCAAGCGACGCCGCGAAACCGGCCGCAATTGAAGGGCCGCGATGATCCTGCGCTCTGTCATGAAGCACGTCCGCGACCAGAACTGGTTCGCGGTCGGCCTCGATTTTCTGATTGTCGTGGTAGGCGT